>NZ_JBONDW010000033.1:0-59444 GCF_054919535.1 Mycobacterium venezuelense | reverse complement strand
CCACGATCGCTCGGCACACCTCGGCGGCGGCGCGGGTCAGCGATGCGGGCCCTTCACGCAGTGCCTGTTCGATGGGCGTACCCGGCACGGTGATCGCGACAAGCCGGTCCACACCGTTGTCGAGCAGCACGCCGGCATCGTCGCCGACCCGGCCCGCGAAGATCACCACGCGGGCACCGGCGCGGCCGGCCACCTCGGCCACCCCGAACGGGGTCTTGCCCAGCATGGTCTGCGCGTCGACGCTGCCTTCGCCGGTGAACACCCAGTCCGCGCCGGCCACGGATTTCTTCAGACCCACGGTTTCGGCGATGACCTGCACACCGGGATCGCATTCGGCGTCAAGGAATTCCAGGAGTGCGAAGCCGAGGCCGCCGGCAGCTCCGGCACCCGGGGTTTCGGGCCGCGCCCGCCCCAGGGTCGTCTTGGTCACGTCGGAAAACCGCGCCAGTGCCGCCTCGAGAACCTCGACGTCGGCGGGTGTGGCGCCCTTCTGCGGTCCGAAAATCGCGCTGGCGCCGCCTGTTCCGAGAAGCGGGGCCGTGACGTCCGAGGCGATTCTGACCCGGACATCGGCCAGCCGGGCGTCCAGTCCGGTCAGGTCGATGCGATCCAGCCGTGCGAGTGCGGCACCACCGGGCGGCAACGGTGCGCCGTCCGCATCGGCGAGTACCGCCCCGAGCGCGGCGAGCATGCCCGCACCGCCGTCGTTGGTGGCCGACCCGCCCAATCCGACCAGCAGTTCGGCGGCGCCGTGGTCCAATGCGTTCGCGATCAGCTGGCCGACCCCGAAAGTGCTGGCCCGCAAGACATCTCGATCCTCCGGTGTCACCAGCTCCAGCCCGGAGGCGGTAGCCATCTCGACGACGGCGAGCTTTCGGTCGCGTATGTAGCCGTACTTCGCGTGCACCGGCCGGCCGAGCGGATCGGACACCTCGACCGTGATGTGTTCACCGGCAAGTGCGTCCACGACGGCGTCGACCGTTCCTTCACCGCCGTCTGCCATCGGCACTCCGACGCATTCCGCGTCGGGTAGCACTGACAGAACTCCATCGCGCATGGCGGAAACCGCTTGCGACGCGGTCATCGACTCCTTGAAGGAGTCCGGGGCGAGAACGATTTTCATCCGGTGCTATCGAACAGGGGTAAGCGCCGGTTTCCCGGCGAGAACCGCGGCGGCATTGTCGACTGCGAGGATACCCATCGCGTCTCGTGTCGCCTCGCCCGCACTGGCGATGTGTGGCGTGAGCACGAGGTTCGGCGCGTCGAGAAGCGCCGGATCGACATCGGGTTCGTTCTCGAAGACGTCGAGCGCGGCGCCGCGGAGCCGGCTTTCGTGCAGTGCGGCCATCAGAGCAGATTCGTCGACCACTCCGCCCCGCGCGGTGTTGATCAGGTAGGCGGTCGGTTTCATCTTCGCGAGAGCGGCCGCGTCGATCAGATGGTGGGTCTGCGGCGTCAGCGGCGTGAGCACGCTCAGCACGTCACTTTCGGCGAGCAGAGTGTCGGTGTCGACGAATCGGACACCGTCCTCCTCGCTGCCGGGCTGTCGACTGCGTGCGGTCGCGAGGACCGTCATGTCGAAGGCCTGCGCGCGCTTCGCGACGGCCTTACCGATCCGGCCGTAGCCCAGGATGCCAAGCGTGGCACCGGCACTGACATCGAGGCCGACGAGCATCCGCGGCCCCCACACCCACTTCTCGCGGGTCCGCAGGAATCGGTCGCCGTCGACCACTCGGCGCGTCGCCGCCAAGATCAACGCGAACGTATGGTCGGCGGTGGCCCGATCGAGCACCCCTGGCGTGTTGGTGACGGTGACACCGGCCGCCGTGGCGGCTGGGACGTCGATGTTGTCGTAACCGACGGCGACGTTGGCCACGACCTTGAGCTGCTCACCGGCAGTGGCTAGCAGCGCGGCATCGATCCGTTCGGTCAGCGTCACGACGGCCGCGGTGGCGCCCGCGATCCCGGCCTCGAGGTCGGCCCGGCTCGGCGGTTGTTCGCCACCGACGCGCACCGGCACGCCCAGCGAATCGAGGTGGGCCATGGCGCGGTCGGTGAGCAGTCGCGACACGTAGATCGTCAACAGAGATTCCTTGTCGTTGCTTCGTCGAGTGTGTCGAGCGGTGCGACACCTGTGACTGTGCACCATACGTCGCGGTAGTTGTCCCATCGTTCGGCCACGGCGTCGCGCCATTCGATGCGGGGCGATACGCGACGTGTCGCGGGCGGTGTCACCACCCGCCCGTCGAGGACCTCACCGCACATGGCAGCCGCTCCGAGTGCCGGGAGGTGACTCTCGTCGACCACGAGTATGTCGCGGTTCAGGACGTCGGCCAGCAGTTGCGGCAGCGCGGGCTCGTCACCGAACGCGCCGCTGACGTAGAGGGTGCGCTGGTCGGCGCCGACGCACGACTCGATGATCATGCGGTCGGCGAACAGCACGCCCTCGACGACGCCGCGGGCGGCGGTCGGCGTCGGCGTTTCGGAATCGAGGCCGAGCAGTGCCGTTCGGGGTGCGTCGAACCACAGCGGACCGCGTTCGGGGCGGGTGTGCGGGATGAACACCGGCCCGCCGGGGCCGGCCGGGCCGGCCTCGAATGCGGCAGCCACCAGTTGGGCGACTGCGGCGTCACCCGTGCCGAATCCGAGCTTCGCGGCTCCGTCGGCCAGGGCATCGCCGCCGTTGATGACCCCGTTGATGAGCCATTGCCCGGTCCGGACGTCGGAGCGTTGCAGCGCCAGCGCTCTCGGGTCGGGGTCGGCCAGCGCGTTGGACACCACATGGGTGGTGCCCATGATGAAGAGCGGACGGCCGCCGGGTGCCGCGCCAAGCGCGTAGGACGCCGCGGGGGTGTCGCCCGAGCCGACGAGCACCGGAATGTCATGCGGCAGTCCGAGAGTCTTTGCGGCGTCACGGTTGAGCATGCCGAGAACGCTCAGCGACGGCCGTATCGGTGGCAGGTGGTGTGCCGGTATGCCGAACCGGTCCAGGACGTCGGTCAACCATTGGCAGCTGCCGTCGGTGCTCGACATAAGCGCGGTATAGGAGGCCTGAGTCGGATCGATGGCCCGCTGCCCGGTCAACCATTGGCCGAGCCACGTTCCAGCCAGGCCGAAAGTAGTTGCCGCGCTGAGCGCTTCGGGCTCGATGGCCTGCAACAAGCGGTATGCCGCACCCATCGCGGTCGCGGGCATCAGGTGGTTTCCCACGAGCCGAACTTCGTCTGCGCTGAGCGCGTCGATCAGTGCGGCGGTGGGTCCGGCCAAACCCGCATGGTCCCACGTGACTCCGGCGGTCAGCGGCCGCCCGGACGCGTCGAGCAGTAACGCGGTGGGGCAGTGGGTGTCCAGCCCGACGCCGGTGACGGCGGGAGCGGTCGCCCCGAGAGTCGCGACGACTGTCCTGACGGCGGCGACGACGCTGCTGTGCCACGCCGCCGGATCCGCTCGGCCCGGGCCGCACCCGCGCGCTGACGGGTGCGGAACCCGGGACCGGGCGAGAATCGTTCCATCCGAGTCGATTACGACGGCCTTGGTGGCCGACGTGCCGACGTCGATTCCGAGATGGGCCACGGGATGTCAGTCCAGCAGCTTGGCGGCGACCTCGGGCGCGTCGCCGCCGTGAATGACGGCTTTCAGGGCACTGACCATCTTCGCAGGGTCGGGCGCCTGCCAGATGTTGCGGCCCGCGGTCATGCCGTGACCGCCCGCCTCGACGACCGACGCGGCCTGCTTGAGCACATCGAGCGGGCTGGGCGCGGGCGCGCCGCCTGCCGCGACGACGATCGCGGGCGTGCCTTCGACAACCTTGGCGAACTCGGCGGTCGAACCGGTGTACCAGGTCTTGACGATGTCGGTGCCGAGCTCGGCGGCGGCACGCGACGCGTACAGCACCGATTCGGTGGAACCTTTGCGGTCACCCCATAATTCGCCGGACGGGTAAGCGTGGCACACCACCGGAAGACCCCAGGTGTGGGCTTCCTCGACGACCTTGGTGAGCATCTCGAACATCGCGACTTGATTGGATGATCCGGCCGAGATCCCTACGGCCACCGCATCCGCGCCGAGCCGGATCGCGTCGTGGACGGTTCCGATGGTGGCGTCATAGGTGGGGTGGAACTCCACGGAGAACATGGACGCCTTCAGGATCCAGGGCAGGGGTGTGGCGCGCCCGCCGAACAGCGGGCCCGCGAGTCCCTTGGTGATGGTGACGGCGTCGGGCTCACCGTCGGCGATGCTGCCGAACGTCGGCCCGATGTTGGCCAGGCGCGGCGCCACACCGCGCGGCACGGCCTGGTCGAGGGCGACGGTCACGGTGCGGCCGTCGGCGGCGAACAGCCGGCGCAGCCGGAGTTCGCGGCCGAGCGCCGGCGTGGTCCCGGATCGGTTGATGTCGAACGCGGGCGTGAATGTCGTTGTCATTCTTCTCCTTATGTGGGGGCGTGGGGCAGGCGGGTGTTCAGGCCCATGGGTCGACGCCGACGCGCATGTCGGCACCTGAACCGGCGAGCGCGATCGCCTCGACGGCCCGGTCAAGCGGCAGCTGCGTTCCGATCAGTTCGGAAACCGGGAGTTGACCCGATGCGACCATCGGCGCCACGGCGTGGAATCCGTCCAGCCGGCAGGACGACGCGCCGACGATGGTCCATTCGTTGTAGTGCACATCGTTGGCCGATACCGCCAGGTCGGCGTCAGCGCCGAATCCGGCGAACACCGACACCCGGGCACCGGGCGCCAGGCTGCCCAAATATGGTGTGAGCGCGTCGATCCGGCCGATGGCCATGACGAGCACGTCGATGCCGCCTTCGGTGAAGTCGTCGAGCGCGGCCGCGGTGTCCGGTCCCGGCTCCAGCACGAGGTCGGCGCCGAACCGGGTGGCCATCTCACGCCGCCCGGCGATCGGGTCGACGGCGGCGACCTTCTCCACGCCGAAACTCTTCGCGAGGCCGGCGTGGATGAGGCCCAGTGGTCCGCAGCCGACGATGAGTGCGGTCTGGGCCTTCGACATCCCGGCGAGTTGCTGGCCGTTGTAGGCGCAGGCCACCGGTTCGATGATGGCGGCCTGGGTGGCCGCAACACCTGGCACCGGTACGAGATTCTGTCGCGCCACGGCGGGCACGTGGACGTATTGGGATAACCCACCCGTCAGCTGGTAACCGAACGCCCGGCGGTTGCGGCAGATGTTCTCGTGACCGCGACGGCATGCGGTGCACGATCCGCAGGTGACCAGCGGGTAGACCGCGACCTGGTCGCCCATCTGAATTCCTTCGGGCAGTGGCCCGTTGGCGTCGACCACGGTGCCGGCGAACTCGTGGCCGAGCACCGATGGGAAGGTGACGTTCTTCTGCTTGCGGCCCTCGAAGATCCGGACGTCGGTGCCGCAGAGCAGAGCCGCGTCGACGCGCAGCAGGACGTCGCCGGGCTGCAGCACCGGCATCGGCGCCTGTTCGATGCGCATGTCGTTGGGCTGGTACAGCACCGCTTGCCGGAAGGTGTTGGCCTCGGAAGTGGTTGCGGTGTCACGTGATTGCGACGTTGCGGTCGTCACGGCTGGGTGCCTCTCTCATCGGCGGTGTCGGTCAGGGCGCGCAGCGGGTGCGCGAGGTCGACGCGTGCGCCGATCTGGCGCAGTTCGTCGAGGGCGGTTGCGGGGGCTTCAGATTCGGCACCGTCGTCGGTGACGAAGCGCCACTGCGCCGGAAGCTCCGACCAGTAGCTGAACTGGTCGGTGCCGAGCTTGCGGTGGTCGGCGACCACGATGGTCTGCCTGGCCCGCTGCATCATCAGCGTTTTGAGCCGGCTCTGTTCGAGCGTGCGTGAGGCGACGCCGTATTCGGGGTGCACCGCGTCGGCGCCGATGAACGCATAGTCGGCGACAACCGAGCGCAACATGTGCTCAGCCTCCGCGCCGCTGATGGTCTCGTTGACGCGGCGCAGCCGACCGCCGAGGACGACCACCGACACGTCTTCCTTGCGCATCAGGATGTTGATCGCGCCGATGCCGTTGGTGAACACCGTGATGTCTTCGGCGTCGAGGTACCGGGCCACGAATTCGGTGGTGGTTCCCGCGTCGAGGATCACGACCGCGCCGTCCGCGACGGATTCGGCGGCGAGCCGCCCGATTGCGTCCTTCTCCCGGGTGAACTCCAAATGGCGCTGATGAATCGACAGCTCGGTGGGAACCGTCAACGCGACGCCGCCGTAGGTACGGGTGATGTGGCGGTCCTGGTGCAGCCGGCTCAGATCGCGACGCACGGTCGCGAACGAGACACCGAATCGTTCGGCGATCTCCTCGACGCTCAGCGAGCCCGACTCGACGGTCTGCAGCAGATGCAGGATCTGCTCGCGGCGCTTGGCGCCGCGCACATCTCGCCGGCGGACGATGCCGTCGTCACTCGTCTCGCCGTCGGTGGCTTCGGCGTCACGGCCTGTGGGCTGAGTCACGAACCAAACGCTACATGCGCGATGTGTGCAAGTCAACGTTATATGAGCGATACGCGCATGTAAGTTGCGTTGAGCTAGTCCTACTGCGCGAACCGTGCGCATATAGCGGAGAGAGGCTGCCTATTGACAATCGAGATGATTGGTTCAATCATGGTGAACTTGAAAGATGATTGTGTTGCGCACCACAGTTTGGTGATCGGCGGGCTTTCCCTCACTCGAAATGCGCGAAACAATCACAAAGTCTGATCCACGGAGGCTCGACAACATGACCAGCACACCGGCAATGACGCACGGTAAACCGGGAGAACCCGTACCGGACCCGGATTCACGCCGCAGTCGAGCGTCCCGGATCCGATGGGCCGTCGCGGTTTTCTGCGCGGTCGGCCTCGCCATCAACTACATCGACCGCTCGGCGGTGTCGGTGAGCCTGCCGTTCATGACCGAGGACTTCCATCTCACACCGACCGAGAAAGGCCTCATCCTCAGCGCCTTCTCGTGGAGCTACGCGCTCATGCAGATTCCGGCAGGTCGCCTCATCGACCGGTTCGGTGAACGCGTGATGTTCGGTGCCTCTGTGCTGGTCTGGTCACTGTTCACCGGCGCGACCGGCGTGGTCAACAGCTTCGGCGCACTACTGGGATTGCGGCTGGGCCTCGGGGTGGGTGAGGCCGGCGCCTACCCGGCTGCCGCCAAGACGGTGTCGCACTGGTTCCCGTTGCGGCTGCGTAGCCGCGCCACGGCGGTCTATGACAGCGGCGCCCGTATCGGCAGCGCGGCCGCGACACCGCTGATCGCCCTCATCATCGGCCTGTGGGGCTGGCGGGCGGCATTCCTGTTCGCCGGTGCGCTCGGTGTGTTGTGGGCGATCGGCTGGTGGGCGTGGTACCGGCGTCCCGAGGTGATGTCGGCGGTCAACGAAGCCGAATTGGCGATCATCCACGAAAGCCACAAGGAGCAGGCCGCGACCAATCGCGATCCGGCCGCCAAACCCATGCGGCTCGTCGAACTCTTCCGGCGCCGCACGGTGTGGGGGATGATGCTCGGCTTCTTCTGCCTCAACTTCATGATCACGTTCTTCCTGACGTGGTTCCCGTCGTACCTCGTCGAGGAGCGTGGGTTCGATCTGCTCAAACTCGGCGTCTTCGGCATGATCCCGCCGCTCGCAGCCATCCTGGGTAGCTGGATCGGCGGTTTCGTCGGCGATTACCTGCTGGCGCGTGGCTGGTCGCTCAACCGTGTCCGCAAGACCTGCCTCGTCGGCGGCATGCTCGTGTGTTCGGTGATCGCTCTCGCCGCCGTCGCGCCGCAGGCCTGGCAAGCCCTGACGCTGATGTCGATCTCGTATGCGGCCTCGGCGTTCACGATCGTCACGATCTGGTGCCTGCCCGCCGACGTCGTCGACTCCAGCACCGTGGCCAGCTTGGGTGCCACGCAGAACTTCTTCTCCAACATCGGCAGTGCGCTCAGCCCGATCGTGATCGGGGCGCTGTATGGCGCGACCGGGTCGTTCGAATTCCCGTTGGTGCTCACCGGCGTGGTCGTCGTGGCCGGGGCGCTGTGCTTCGGGCTGCTGATCAAGCGGGTGGAGCCCATCCGCTAGACGGTGGCTGACGCGAAATCCCCCGATTCCCAAGGGAATCGGGGGATTCGTCGCGTTCGGCGCTCAGTCGACGGCGTGGGCCAGCAGGCGTTTGAGTTCCCGCCGCTGGTCGACGGTGAGGCTGGCGAGAACATCCGCTTCGGTGGCGAGCACCGCGGCCTCGGCGCGCTTGAGCAGTGCGGCCCCTTCCGGCGTCAGCTCGGCGGGCAGGGCGCGGCCGGACGTGACGGTGTCGGGCCGCCGCACCGCACCCTTGTCCTGCAGTCCGCGCAAAACGTTGTTCATGGCCTGCGGGGAGACGTTGGTGTGGCGCGCGAGTTCGGCGTTGGACTGCCCGGGGGCCATCGACAGGATCCGCAGGCAGACAAATTCGGGCAACGTCAACCCCAGCGGCTGCAGCTGCGCGGCGACCTTGGGTTGCAGTACCGCGACCACGCGATACATCAGGTAGCCGAGAGGCTGCTCCTCAAGAAAGTCACTCATATCAAGCATATTGACACATATCAACCAGGTTGATATACCGGACGCATGACCACACCACAGGACATCTTCGAATCTGCATACCGCGGTGAAGCTTCCGAGTTCGCGGGCGTCCGGCCGCCCTGGAGCATCGGCGAGCCACAGCCCGAGATCGCCGCGCTCATCGAAGCGGGCAAGTTCCACGGCGACGTGCTCGACGCCGGCTGCGGCGAAGCCGCCACCGCGCTGTACCTGGCCGAGCGCGGCTTCACGACGGTCGGGCTCGACCAGTCGCCGACCGCAATCGAACTCGCCCGTGCCGAGGCCGCCAAGCGGGGTTTGACCAACGCCAGCTTCGACGTCGCCGACATCAGTTCGTTCACCGGATATGACGGCCGCTTCGGCACGATCGTCGACAGCACGCTCTTCCACTCCATGCCCGTCGAACTCCGCGAGGGCTACCAGCAGTCGATCGTGCGCGCGGCCGCGCCCGGCGCGTCGTACTTCGTCCTCGTATTCGACAAGGCCACCATGGGCGACACCGGGCCGGCCAACCCGGTCAGCGACGACGAACTACGCGACATCGTCGGCAAGTACTGGGTGATCGACGACATCCGCCCGGCCCGCATCCACGCCAACGTGCCGCCGGAATTCGTGAACTTCAGGGATTTCGCAGGTCTCGACATCCGCGAGGAGGGCAACGGCCGCAAGTCGGTCGCCGCCTGGTTGCTGCAGGCCCACCTCGGTTAGTCCCGGCCGGCGGCGACACTCGGCTCCCCCCGGCAACGCGAAAGCCCCGACATAGGGCAGGATGGAGTTGCCGTCCTGGGCAATCGCCGGGATGGCTCTCTAATGCGAGGAGTGCCGAGGAGAGCGATGGCGGATCCGAATGTCGCCGGCCAGGCAGCACCTATTCGACCGCTCTATTCGCGGGTGCTGCTGAAACTCGGCGGGGAAATGTTCGGCGGCGGACAGGTCGGGCTCGACCCCGACGTCGTCGCCCTGGTCGCGCGCCAGATCGCCGAAGTCGTCCGCAGCGGCGCCCAGATCGCGGTCGTCATCGGCGGCGGCAACTTCTTCCGCGGTGCCCAGCTGCAGCAGCGCGGCATGGAGCGCACCAGGTCCGATTACATGGGCATGCTCGGTACCGTCATGAACAGCCTTGCCCTGCAGGACTTTCTGCAGAAGGAAGGCATCGATACCCGCGTGCAGACGGCCATCACGATGGGTCAGGTCGCCGAGCCGTACATACCGCTGCGGGCGGTACGCCACCTGGAAAAGGGCCGGGTCGTCATCTTCGGCGCAGGCATGGGCCTGCCGTACTTCTCGACCGACACCACGGCTGCCCAGCGTGCCCTGGAGATCGGCGCCGAGGTCGTGCTGATGGCCAAGGCGGTCGACGGCGTGTTCACCGCCGACCCGCGCGAGGACCCCAATGCCGAGCTGCTAACCGCGATCACCCACCGCGAGGTCATCGATCGGGGACTCAAGGTGGCCGACGCGACGGCGTTCAGTCTCTGCATGGACAACGGCATGCCGATTCTGGTGTTCAATCTCCTGACCGACGGCAATATCGCTCGTGCGGTGGCGGGTGAGAAGATCGGAACACTGGTCACCACCTGACGGGAGAAAGAACAGTGATCGACGAAACTCTCTTCGACGCAGAAGAGAAGATGGAAAAGGCCGTGACCGTGGCCCGCGACGACTTGGCGTCGATTCGCACCGGCCGAGCCAATCCCGGCATGTTCTCCCGCATCAACATCGACTACTACGGCGCGATGACGCCGATCACGCAGCTCGCGAGCATCAACGTGCCCGAGGCGCGCTTGGTCGTCATCAAGCCATACGAGGCGTCTCAGCTGCGGACCATCGAGGACGCGATCCGCAACTCCGACCTCGGCGTCAACCCCAGCAATGACGGCAACATCATCCGGGTGGCCATCCCGCAGCTGACCGAGGAACGTCGTCGCGACCTCGTCAAGCAAGCCAAGTCCAAGGGCGAGGACGCGAAGGTGTCGGTTCGCAACATCCGCCGCAAGGCGATGGAAGAGCTGAGCCGCATCAAGAAGGACGGCGAGGCAGGCGAGGACGAGGTGGGCCGGGCCGAGAAGGAACTCGACAAGTCGACACACACCTACACCAATCAGATCGACGAACTGGTCAAGCACAAAGAAGGCGAGCTGCTGGAGGTCTAATGACCGATCAGCAAGCAGGGTCCGTGGCAAGCACACCGGTCGGAGAACCGCCGAAGAAGCAGTCGCGCGCCGGTCGCAATCTGCCGGCTGCCATCGCCGTCGGGGTCGCCCTCGGCGGATCCATCATCGCCATACTGCTGTTCGCACCGCATGTCTGGGTCGCGGTCGTCGCGGTCGCCATGGCGGTCGCCACGCACGAGGTCGTCCGCCGGTTGCGCGACGGCGGATTCTCCATCCCGGTCGTGCCGCTGCTGCTCGGCGGCCAAGCCATCGTGTGGCTGACCTGGCCGTTCGGTGCCGCGGGCGCGTTGGGCGGGTTCGGCGGCACCGTGGTGCTGTGTCTGATCTGGCGCCTGCTGAGTGGCGGGTTGTCGGCCGCCCCGTCGAATTACCTGCGCGATGTCTCTGTGACGGTGTTCCTGGCGGCGTGGATACCGTTGTTCGGCGCGTTCGGCGCGCTGTTGATCTATCCCGACGACGGCGCCGGACGGGTGTTCTGCCTGATGCTGGGCGTGGTGGCCTCCGACGTGGGCGGCTATACGGCCGGGGTGCTGTTCGGCAAGCATCCGATGGTGCCCGCGATCAGCCCCAAGAAATCGTGGGAGGGGCTGTGCGGCTCGCTCGTGCTCGGCATCGTCGTATCGGTGCTGTCCGTGGAGTTTCTGCTGGACAAACCGGCCTGGGTCGGTATTCCGCTCGGCATCATGCTGGTGATCACCGGAACTCTCGGTGACCTGGTCGAATCCCAGGTCAAGCGGGATCTCGGGATCAAAGACATGGGAACCTTGCTGCCCGGTCACGGCGGGATCATGGACCGCATCGACTCGGTTCTGCCCTCGGCCGTCGCCACCTGGATCGTGCTGTCGCTGCTGGCGTGAGCGAGCACTGCTTGCCGGGTGAGATACTGGTGTTTCACCATGCCCGGATCCCTGCCTTTGATCTTCGATGCCCCGCGCCGTGCCATGCCGCCGCGGCACCTTGCCGACCTCGACGAAGCCGGGCGCGCGGCAGCCGTCACTGAGCTGGGTCTACCGGCCTTCCGGGCCAAACAGCTCGCCAATCAGTACTACGGCAGGCTGATCGCCGATCCGCAACAGATGACCGACCTGCCTGCCGCGGTGCGCGACCAGGTGGCCGAAGCGCTGTTCCCGACGCTGATCTCGCCGGCCCGCGAAATCCAGTGCGATGCCGGTGAGACGCGCAAGACGCTGTGGCGTGCGGTTGACGGGACGACGTTCGAGTCCGTGCTGATGCGGTACCCGCAGCGCAACACCGTGTGCATATCGTCGCAGGCCGGCTGCGGCATGGCGTGCCCGTTTTGTGCGACGGGCCAGGGCGGGCTGAAGCGCAACCTGTCCACCGCCGAGATTCTCGAACAGGTCCGCGCCGCATCGGCCGCGATGCGAACCGAACATGACGGCCGCCTGTCGAACATCGTCTTCATGGGCATGGGTGAGCCGCTGGCCAACTACAACCGCGTGCTGGCCGCGGTGCGCCGCATCATTGCGCCGCCGCCTCACGGCTTCGGGATCAGCGCCAGGTCGGTGACGGTGTCGACCGTCGGTCTGGCGCCGGCGATCCGCAAGCTGGCCGACGAACGTCTCGGTGTCACCCTGGCGGTGTCCCTGCACACCCCCGACGACGAATTGCGCGACACCCTCGTTCCCGTCAACAACAGATGGCCGGTCCACGAAGTTCTCGATGCCGCGCGCTACTACGCCGACGTCACCGGTCGCCGGGTGTCCGTCGAGTACGCGCTGATCCGCGACGTCAACGACCAGCCGTGGCGCGCGGACCTTCTCGGTAAGAAGCTGCACGCCGCGCTCGGGCCGCTCGTGCACGTCAACCTCATCCCGCTCAATCCGACCCCGGGTAGCGAGTGGGATGCCAGCCCCAAGCCGGTCGAGCGCGAGTTCGTCAGACGGGTCCGCGAGCGGGGGGTGTCCTGCACCGTGCGCGACACCCGTGGCCGCGAGATCGCCGCGGCCTGCGGTCAATTGGCAGCCGAGGGCTGAGCGCTCACATCACTTGTCGGTCCCCGTTCGTATCGTTGGCCGCAACGGTGCGGAGGGGGAGCGATGGTGCGGCGACGGGGCAATTTCAGCGTTGAGCGCGCGGGGGTGAATGCCGCTGTCGCGTTGCTCGAGTCCGCGGGCCACATCGTTCACCAAGTGGACGGCACAAAAGACCATGGCCTGGATCTGTATGTCCAATTGGTGGAGGACGGCCATCCGACCGGGGCGCACATCGCTGTTCAGGTGAAGTCTGGCAGTACGTATCGCAGATCGTTCGGGTACGCGATTCCGGTCGGGAAGCACGCGGAGATCTGGCGGACGACCAACGTGCCCGTCATCGGTGTGGTCTTCGACCCGGAGATGCGGATGCTGTACTGGTGCAACATCACCGGGCATCTCCAGGAGACGCCGAACTCGCGGGCGGTGCCGGTGCGCGAGGAGCAGGTCCTGACTCGGCAGAACATCGCCGCGGTGATCGCAGAAGCGCGTGGGTTGATCCGTCCGATCGATCACACGCAGCGGGCGTGGCGCGGAATTGGCCGACGCCGTGTGATGGCGCGGTTGGCGAGGGGGCGCTCGCCGGTCGAGCCGTCGGTTGTCGGGGGTGTGCCCAACAGGGCCTTCTCATTCATCGCGAATTGGGTGGAGCGCAACCACGGTTCGGTTGGCAACGCCGCGTTGTTCGCCACGCTGGCAACGATCCTCATGAGCGGTGCCCTCACCTTGGTGCTCGTTCACCTGTTCGCGGTCAGGCATGTGACGATCACAAACCCGTGGGCCTGGACCGCGGTCGTGGCTGCGTTTGCGGTATTGGCCTTGGTTGCAGCGTATTTCGAGCAAGTAGCGGGGCGGTCGGCAATGCTGCTGCGCTGTTTGGGCGGCGTGCCACTCGTGGCTTACTGCGTGCTCTCCCAGGTAGAGCTGTCGCCGAGGGTCGCACGAGTGATCTCGACGTTGGGTGCCGAGCTCGCAAGCAAGGGAATGCTGATCCTGGTTCTGTTCTTCGTCATTCGAGAATTGAACCGGCGCCGACGGATGCGTGCGGCCTATGGTGCGCCGACGGTTGCGCAACTCGGAGCTGGTTGACTCAGGCCCGAGCCGGCGCGTTGGTGAACCACAGGTTCTGCTCGCGGAGGCTGCGGCTGCGCCAGCCGTCAGCGGTGCGCACCAGTTCGTGGTGGTAGTAGCCGCCGCACGCGCTCATGTCCGACATCCCCGGCAACTGCATGGGGTTGTAGAACATCGCCCGCACGGTCGCGGTGTCGCCGTCGATCTGAGCGTCGATGTTGGTGATGTAGTGCATCGTCCACGGGATCGCCGCGAAACCGGCGGCCAGCCAGTCGGCCACTTCGTCGCGGCTGCCTGCGATCGCTCCGGCCGAGGTGTAGTCGATGTGCGCGTCCTCGGTGAACACCGACCGGTAGGTGTCCCAGTCTTTGGAGTCGACCCCGCGCGCGTAGCGGGTCAGCAGGGCCGAGATCTCCAACTCGTCGGCAAGCCGCTGAACGTCCACTAGTCGGGCATCCCGATGGTCTTGGATTCGAAGTACTCCTTGAAGCCTTCCTCGCCGTTGCGCCTGCCCAACCCGCTCTGCTTGGTGCCGCCGAACGGGCTGTTGATCCCGAAGTGGCTGCGGCTGTTGATCGTGACGTTGCCGGTACGGATCCGTCGGGCGATCGCGAACGCCCGGTCGACGTCGGTGGACGAGACCTCGCCGGACAGGCCGTAGATCGAGTTGTTGGCGATGGCAACGGCGTCGTCGTCGGTGTCGTACGGGGTCACCGTGAGTACCGGCCCGAAGATCTCCTCCTGCGCGACGCGGGCATCCGGGTCGACGTCGGCCAGCAGAGTGGGCGCGACGTAGTAGCCGGTGGGCAGGCTCTCGGGCACTCCGCCGCCGGTGATGAGCCGGGCTCCCGAGTCGAGACCGGATGCGATGAGCCCCAGCACCTTCTCGCGCTGCGTGGCGCTGATCTGCGGGCCCTGCATGATGCCCGGCGTCCACGGGTCACCGACCGGAAAGTTCTCCATGGCGCCCTTGAGGATCTCGAGGCCTTCGTCGTAGCGGCTGCGGGGGAGCAGGATGCGGCTGGGCAGGATGCAGGACTGCCCGCTCATCACGCAGGCCATCATCGCCGCGATCGGCAGCGCGGAGTTGAAGTCGGCGTCGTCGAGCACGATGTGGGCCGACTTGCCGCCCAGCTCCAGCAGAGTCTTCTTGACCGTCGGCGCCCCGGCGGCCAGGATCGCGCGTCCGGTCGCGGTGGACCCGGTGAACGTGATCATGTCGACGCGCGGATCGGCCGACAGCGCGGCACCGACCTCATTGGCGTTCGAGACGACGACGTTGAACACACCGGCCGGTATGTCGGTGTGCTCGGCGACGACGCGACCGAGTTCGGTGCCCGACCACGGCGTCAGCTGGGCCGGCTTGAGCACGACGGTGTTGCCTGCCATCAACGCGGGAACGGTCTCGGCGATGTTGAGGTAGAACGGGACGTTCCACGGCGTGATCGCCCCGACCACACCGACCGGCTCGTAGGCGATCTTGCGCCGGGCGGGTCCCAGCTGGGTCTGGTGCACCCCGGTGTCGACGACGTACTCGAAGTTCTTGCCGTGCTCGGCCCAGTGCTTGACCTCGCCGATCGGGTCCTCGATCTGGCTACCGGTCACCGTGACGGGGCACCCGACCTCGGTCACCAGGATCCGGCGCAGCCGTTCCTTGTCGGCTTCCAGGGCCTCGTGCAGTTGCATCAAGCAGTGGTGGCGGAACTCGACGTCGCGGCTCCAGTCGGTTTCGTCGAAGGCCCGTCGCGCCGCGCCGACGGCGTTCTCGACATCGGCCACCGTGCCGTCGGTGGCCTGGCCGGCAATCTCTTCGGTCGCGGGGTGGATCACGTCGAATTTTGCACCGCTGCCGGTGTATTGGAGTTCGCCGTCAATGAGCATTCGTTCGTCGCCGGCGAGCACGCCACTGTCGCTCTGCACCTGGGTCATGCTGACTAGCTTTACAAAAATGTGCGCCAGTGTCATCCCCTTGGCCGAACTCATTGATCACTCGCCCAATGCCGGCCGAGCGGGGCCCTTGGCCGCCATTGTCACGCCGGTGTGGCTGCGGGCGCCGAGTGCCACGCCAGCGTGACAATGGCGGGCCAACGGCGGCCGTGGCGTCGATCAGTCGGCTTGCTTGATGCCCACGGCGTGGCGCAATTGGGCAAGGAACTGATCGCCGTCGTCGCTGCGCACGATGTAATGCGATACCGCGACCCGGATCGCGGTGGCGGCCTTGACCGCGGCATTGGGACCGGACAGCAGTTTGAGGAGCCGGGCCCGCATGATCGGTATGACGTGCGCCAGTTGGGCGATCACCACTTCCGGTTCGATGTCGACCAATCGGACGCCCGAATAGGACTGCTGGTACTGAACGATGAACCGCAGTGCGGCGTCGAGTTTTTCGGTGCCCCGCAAACCCACCGTCGCGCGACCGATGCCGTTGTCGAACATCTCGCGCTCGTAGCGGCCGAACGCGTCGAGCAGTTCCTGCTTGTCGGCGAACCAGCGGTACAGCGTCGGTCGCGACACCCCGGCCTGCAGCGCGACCTCGGACAGGCTCAGCTTGGTCTGACCGCTGCGCGCGAGTACCTCGGCCGTCGCCACCAGGATCCGGTGGCGCGTCGAGGTGTCTTCGTTCGGCACATCCCGCTGCGCGGGCAAAGGTTCATTCACGTCCAAGCCTTAATGGTTGTGGTTCCCCCAAATGGTAGGGCCATCACATCAACTTCTTGAGCAATGCCACAGTCTCCAGGTCCTCCAACGCCGCGACCCCGCGCCGGGCACCCTCCAGCGCGATGCCCTCGGCCTGCATGCCGCCCATGCCCGCGGTGATGACCGGCGCGGTGTAGGCGTACAACGCGCCCATCCGGTAGCGCTCCCACAGCTCGTCACGGTCCAGCTCGGGCCCGCCCGCTGCGGCCAGGGCGCTGCGGTAAGCGTCGAGAAGATCGCGCTCGGCGGATTGTCGGTCGGTCGTGGTCATGCTGGTGATCAGGGTATACGCGAGCTCCCGGCCGGGATGGCCGCGCCGGACGGCCTGCCAGTCCAGCAGGCCCGCCGCGCCGCCGCGGAAGTACAGATTGCCGGGGTGCGCGTCGCCGTGCATAACGGTGTGCGGCGGTCGATCGAGCAGCTGCGCCGCCGCGCGATAGTTCTCGTCGATGAACCGGCCGTTGGCGACTGGAATGTCGGTGCTCTCGGCGAGCCGGCGCGCCGACATCTTCAGCAGCGACCCGGTCAACAGGGAGGTGTGGTCGCCCGAAGCCGAGTACAGCCAGCCCAGCGGACCGCGCCCGGCGCGGCGCGGCAGGCGGTCCCAGAAGGTCGCGTGCACCCGGGCGAGGAGTTCGACCGTGAGGCAGGCGCGGTCCTTGTCGAGCGGATGCAGCGTGTCGGGGAACTCGCACGATTGCAGTGCCAGGTCCTCGAGCACGAGCACGAACCGGCCGGTCAGCGGATCGAAAGCCGAGCCGTGAAGTCGCGGCACCCCTGGCAGGCCCGCGGCGAGCTGCTCGTAGAACCGGACCTCGGTGTGCGCGAGGCGGCCGAGCTCGCCCATGAGCCGCGTCGCCGCCGTCTCGGCGGGCATCTTCACGAACACCGATTCCGGCACGTCGTCGCCGGTGAGGCTGAGCCGGGCCCGCGACGACGTGCCCGAGTCGCCGTCGATCACCGACACCGAACGCACGGTGCGCCCGGTGAGCCGCGAGAGGTAGGCGGCGTCGAGATCGGCCACCTGTCGCGGAAAAGTGCGCATGCGGCCGACGGTCGCGTCTGTTGCGATACGTTGCACGCCGTGGCCGAGGTGTGCGGCCAGGCCGAGTACTTGGGTGACGCGACGGGCCATCGTGGACATCCACCAAGTTTACAAATGAAGTCGGAATTGTAAATGTGAATCGGAAGGGCGTCGATGACAGGTCCGATGGAGGGGTTCCGGGTCGTCGAACTCGGTGTCTGGGTTGCGGCACCCGCGGCAGGCGGAATCCTCGCCGACTGGGGTGCCGACGTCATCAAGGTCGAACCGCCGGCGGGTGATCCGGCGCGGACCTTCGGCCGCATGCTCGGCCTGGACACCGATGTCAATCCGCCCTTCGAGATGGACAACCGCTCCAAGCGCAGCATCGTCGTCGACCTGACCACCGACGAGGGCCGCGCCATCGTGGCCGAATTGCTCGACACTGCAGACGTTTTCGTCACCAACGTGCGACCCGCCGCGCTGAACCGGCTCGGCCTGGACTTCGGGACCGTGGCCGCGCGCAACCCACGTCTGGTCTACGGGTTGATCACCGGGTACGGCTTGGCGGGGCCCGACGCCGACCGGGCCGCGTATGACGTCGCGGCATTCTGGGCGCGTGCGGGACTTGCCGATCTGCTGACCAGGCCCGGCGACACGCCGCCCTTCCAACGCGGCGGCATGGGCGACCACTCTGCGGGAATGACGTTGGCCGCTGCGGTCTGTGCTGCCCTACTTGCCCGAACCCGAACCGGTGCGGGGCAATTGGTGAGCACGTCGCTCTATCGACAGGGCGCATACACCGTGAGCTTCGATCTGAACACCCTCCTGATGAGCGGCAGGAAGGTGGCGATCGGCCAGCGCGACACGATGGCCAACCCGTGCATGAACAACTACGTCGCCGGGGACGGTAAGCGGTTCTGGATCGTCGGTCTGCAAGGTGAGCGGCACTGGCCCGCGTTGTGCCGGGTCGTGGGGCGCACCGATTGGCTCACCGATGCGCGATTCACCACGGCGCGTGACCGTTTCGCCAACGCCCGCGAACTGATCGCCGAGCTGGACGTGCTGTTCGCCGCCCGCCCACTCGCACAGTGGGCCGAGCTTTTCGATGCCGAACCGGATTTTTTCTGGTCGCCCATCAACACCCTCGACGACGTCGTCGCAGACGAGCAGTTCCATGCCGCCGGGGGAATCGTCTATGTGCCGGACGCGGATTCGAGCATGCCCATGGTGGCGACCCCGGCCGATTTCTCCGCGACACCCGCCCACCCACGCTGGGCCGCTCCGGCGCTCGGCGAACACACCGAGGAGATCCTCGCCGAGCTGCGCGGTGTCACGCGCGACGGGAGTTGATGGCGCTCAGCAGCTCGTCGAGTTGGTCGCGCGTGACCTGACCGCCGGAGAACCCGACCATCCGCCCGATCGGGATCGAGGCCAGCATTCGCAACAGATCGGTGCCGAGGGCCGTCGTGTCGGCGCCCGCCGGGGCGGCTTTGCTCAGTGCTTCGAGTGCGATCGGCGCCGCGAGCGGGTCGGCCAGGATCTCGCCGAGCGTCGATTCGCCGGTGAACAATGAGTGAATCTCGTCGCCGGGCAGCGTCGTGGTCGCGTGCAGGCGCAGGTCCCTGCTCGACGCGCCAACCGACACGGTGTAGTCACCGCCTTCGAGAACCCAATCTTCGGCGTCGACATCCCAGTACGTGAGAGCTGTTCGGCTGATGGGGATTTCGACGGAACGATGTTCGCCGGGCGACAACGTGACGCCGGTGAATCCGATCAGCCACCGGGGCGGCCTGCTCATCCGGGACCCGGGCAGCGACGCGTAGACCTGAACCACTTCCCGGCCCGCGCGGGAGCCGGTGTTGGTCACCCGCACCAGCACCGTCAGGTCGTCGGACACCTCCAGATCCGAGTAGTCGAACCGGGTGTAGGACAGCCCGTGGCCGAACGGATAGGTCACCTTCAGGTCGCGGGCGTCAAACCAGCGGTAACCGACGAAGATTCGCTCGCCGTAGACGGTGTGGCCGTTCTCGGACGGGAAGTTCAGATAGGCCGGCGTGTCCTCCAGGCGCACCGGCACCGTCTCGGCAAGCCGCCCCGACGGATTGACCACGCCGAACAACACGTCCGCGATCGCGCCGCCGCCTGCCTGACCGAGCAGGGCGCCGTCGAGGATCGCCGGCGCCAGATCCGCGACGGGACCCAGGCGAACGACGCCACCGTGCGCGAGCACCACGACGGTGCGTGGCTGAACCTCGGCGACCGCGCGTAGCAGCTCTATCTGGTCGGCGGGCAGGTCGATGTGTTCGCGGTCGTATCCCTCGGATTCGTCCTCGGCGGTCAACCCGAGGAAGACGATCGCGGTGTCGGCGGCTGCCGCGGCCGCGACGGCATCCGACGCATCGGCGGTGTAGGTCACGTCGTGGTCGCCGGCAAGCGCGCGAATTTCGTCGAGGGGGACGTCCACCCGCGTCGGGTTCACGTGCGAACTGCCACCGCCCTGAAACCGGGGGTTTTCCGCGAAGGGACCGATGACCGCCAGTGCCGAGGGTGCCAACGGGAGCAGGTCATCGTCGTTCTTGAGCAGCACCACGGCACGGCGGGCCGCCTCGCGGGCCAGGTGATGGTGCGCGTCGCCGTCGAATGATCCAGTGGTCACCGCGTTTTCGCTCGTGCGGGCCGCGAGGAGCGCGACCCGTTCGGCTGCGCGCGTCACCGCGGCGTCATCGAGCGTCCCCGCGGTCACCGCCGCCACGACATCGGCGTCGGTGACACCTCCGGCCGACGGCATCTCCAGGTCGAGTCCCGCCGCGACGGCCGCGACCCGATCGCGCACCGCACCCCAGTCGCTGACGACGACGCCGTCGAACCCCCACTCGTCGCGCAGCACTTTCGTGAGTAGCCAGGCGTTCTCGGCGGCATGAACACCGTTGATGCGGTTGTACGAACACATCACCGTCCACGGCTGCGCGTGGCGTACGACATGTTCGAAGGCCCGCAGATAGATCTCGCGCAAGGTTCGGGCATCGACATCGGAGCTGGCCCGCATACGGTCGTGCTCGGCGTTGTTGGCCGCGAAGTGTTTCACCGAAGCGCCGACCCCGCGGCTCTGCACCCCGCGCACCCACGCCGCCCCGAGCGCACCGGACAGCAGCGGGTCCTCCGAGTAGTACTCGAAGTTGCGGCCGCACCGCGGGTCACGCTTGATGTTGACGCCGGGACCGAGCAGTACGTGCACGTCGAGCGACCGGCACTCGTCGCCGAGGGCCATGCCGATGCGCTCCACCAGCTCGGGGTCCCAGGTCTGGCTGAGCCCGGCCGCGGGTGGGAAGCACGTGGCCGGTTTACTTTCGCCGATACCCAAATGGTCTGTCGCGTTACCGGATTGCCGACGTACGCCGTGCGGCCCGTCGGTGAGCACGATCGCGGGGACTTCACCGATGGCCTTGGTGGTCCAGAAGCTCGCGCCGCTGCCCAATGCGGCCCGCTGTTCCAGGGTGAGCTCGGTGATATCGGTTCGGGGTTCGTTCACCCTTCCCGAGGGTAGCTTCGGTTTCTGACGCGGGCCGCATGCCGCAGCTGGGCCAGGAAATCTTCGTCGTCGTCGCCACGGACCAGGTAGTGCGATATCGCAACACGCACCGCGGTGGCAGCGGCCAGCGAAGCGTCCGGACCCGGCGACACGCGCTCGAGCCGTTCTCGCATGCGGGGGATGATCTGCGCCAACCGTTTGATCACGTGGTCGGGTTCGATGTCGACCATGCGCAGCCCGGGATAGGACTGCTGATACTCGACGATGATGCGCAGCGCGGCGTCGAGGCGTTCGGCGGCGGGCAGGCCGACGGTGGCCGCTGCCACCGCCTGTTCGTAGTACGAGCGTTCCCATACGACGAACGCGTCGAGCAGATCCTGCTTGGAGGCAAACCAGCGGTAGAGGGTCGGCCGCGACACCCCGGCGTGCGAAGCCACCTCGGACAGGCTGAGTTTCGTCATCCCGTTGTTGCCGAGCACTTCGGCGGTTGCGGCAAGGATGCGCTCACGCGTGGTGCTCTCGTCATCGTCGGACGACACGGCAGGCATCGTCACAGCTTTACAAACTAATGGCGAACTGTCACGCTAAATCTGGTGTGCCGATGCCGTCGCACGCCCCGCAGGAGGGAATCCACGTGACAGTTGCCAGCTCGCCGCAGGCACGCGAATACAGCCCGTTCGACATCACGTCGCACGACTTCTGGAGCCAGCCGTTCGCCAAGCGCGACGAGACGTTCGCGCGGTTGCGGGCGGGGGAGGGACTCAGCTGGCACCAGCCGCTGTCGACGCTGTTCGACGTCGAGGAGCCGGGATTCTGGGCGTTGACCCGACGGGCCGACATCCAGTTCGCCAGCCAGCATCCCGAGATCTTCACCTCGGCGCAGGGTGTTGCCCTCGATCCGATGCCTGCGGAGGTGCAGAAATTCGCCACGTTCTTCCTGATGATGGACCCGCCTGAGCACACCACCTACCGCCGGCTCATCAGTTCGGCGTTCACGCCACGCAACGTGCGCCGAATCGAGGAACAGATCCATGCCAACGCCGTCGCGGTGGTCGACGATCTGGTCGGTGCCGGCGACATCGACTTCGTCGAAGCGTGCTCGGCGCGGCTGCCGATGTTGACCATCTCGGAAATGCTCGGTGTTCCCGCCGCCGATCAGCCTGCGCTCGCGAAGGCCGCCGAAAAGCTGTTCAGCATGAGCGACGACGAGTACTCGAGCATCGAAGAACGCGCCATGGACACCATCAACGAGATCATGCTGATCTCCAACACGGGCGTCGAGCTGGCCAAGTTCCGCCGGGCCAATCCGGGTGACGATCTGATGACGAGCATCGTCAACGCCGAAGTCGACGGTCATCGGCTCACCGACGAGGAGATCGGGGCCTTTCTCATCCTGCTCGCGTCCGCGGGCAATGACACCACCAAGCAGACCACGACGCACGCGATGATGGCGCTGGCCGCCCATCCGGACCAACGGGATTGGCTCATGGAGGATTTCGACGGCCGGATCGGTTTGGCGACCGAAGAGTTCGTCCGGTGGGCGACCCCGGTGATCCAGTTCGCGCGCTTCGCGACGCAAGATGTCGAGCTGGCCGGCCAGAAGATCTGCGCGGGTGACAAGGTGGGCCTGTTCTACTGCTCGGCCAATCGCGACGAGACGGTCTTCGGCAATCCGCAGCGCTTCGATCTGAGCCGGTCTCCGAACCCGCAGATCGGATTCGGCGGCGGGGGGCCGCACTTCTGCCTCGGCAACCAACTTGCCAAGAGCGAATTGCGAAACTTGTTCCGCGAGCTGCTGACCCGTCTCAAGACCGTCGAGTTCGGTGAGCCGGAAATGCTCTACAGCAGTTTCGTCCACGGCATCAAGCGCGTACCGGCCCACGTCCGGTAGGCCCGACTTCCTTGGTCGAGCAGGCGCAGACTCGCACGGAAACCCTTGAAACAGTGCGACTCTACGTCTGCTCGCCGAGTTTGGGTGGGCGAGGACGCACCAGCACCGACTGCTGGATCGCGCCCACCGCTCCGGCCTGATCGAACAGCGTGCCCACCGTGGTGCCGATGCCGTCCGGCCCGTAATTGGTGTCGGCACGGATGCCGATCCATTCGCCGTCCGGGATCCGGTGGATGTGCACCACCAGATCGGTGTTGAGGAACGTCCACTTGCGGATGTCGATCTTCGAGCCGATGCCGTTCGCGTCGTCGGCGACGGCGAACAACCGCTGCAGGGGTGTCATCGCCTCACCCTTGACGAGATCGACGGTCGGCCGCAGCCATGACTCGCCGGGGCCGGGGGCCTGTGGAACGGTCAGCCATCGCCAATCCAGGCTGTGGACGTAATTGGGTTGCCAGTTCTTGGCCATGTCGCGACTGCTGGCCTGTTCCAGCGGCGGCAGGGGCGGCGGCGCGGCATGTTGCAGCGCAGCGGTGTCGAGCGTGAGCATGCGCCAACCGCTTGCCCGCGCGACCGTTCGCGGTTCACCGTCGGGACCCGGTGCCAGCATCTCGGCACTGAGCAACTCGATCTGCTTGCCGGGCCGTTCCAGCTCGGCGCGCACCCACAGGTCACCTTCCGACGGCACGCCGCCAAGGAGATCGATCGCGACGCGGGACAGGCGGGTGTCGGCACGCTGCTCGCAGCGTTCCAGTGCACGGACGAGCAGCGCCGAGACCGGAGCCGCGTGCTGGATGGCCGCCGACCAGGTGCCGCGCACCATGTCCGTTGCGGCAAACCTGTGGCCACGCGGATCGGCGTGGTCGATCAGCTCGTAGTAGGAATCCGACATGTCAGTGGTGATGGTGGTGGTCGCCGGAACCGGAGTGGTCACCGGGTGCCGGGACGCCCACCATCACGGCCTCGACTCGCGACAACTTCGTACCGACCAGCCGTTCCGGATAGGCGTCGGTGGTCGTGACCAGAAATAACATCCGGCCCTCCTGGCCACCGAGCGCGCATGCGATCGCGGTGCGGCCACGAGCGTCGACGCAGTCGGTGACGGTTCCACCGTCGACGATGCGCTGGAACTGGTGTGCCAAGGTCAGCGCCGTCCAGACGCCGCCCTCGGCGTCGACGGCGATGCCGTCGGGCGGACCGTCGAGGCCATCGGCGAACACCCGACGCTCGGTCAAATCGCCGCCGGCATCGATCGCGAACGCCGTCAACCGCCGCGCGGTCGACTCCGCGACGATCAGGGTGGCGCCGTCGGGCGTGATCGCCATGCCGTTCGGGAAATCGAGGTGCTCGGCGACAACGTGCACGGTGTCATCCGGGTCGATGCGCACGATCACGCCGTCGGTGCGGGCCTGCGAACCCACGTACGCCCGGCCGTGATCGTCGATCACCATGTCGCCCAGCGCGGCTGGGACAAGGTCGCCGAGATCGGCGAGCAGTTCGACCGTGTCGCCGTCGTAGCGCAGCACCTGTCGCCGCTGCGTGGAGACGATCAGCAGCGTGCCGTCGGGGCGAAAACCCAAGCCGGACGGCGCGTGTCCCGGTAACGGCAGAGTCGTCATCGAGCCGGACAGCGTCACCGTGTGCACGGCTTCGCCCAGCATGTCGGAGAACCACAGCAGGCCCTCGAACCAGCGTGGGCCCTCGCCGAAACAGAAGCCATTGGCGAGTTCGGTTGTCGACACCAGCTCGGCTCCGACAGTCATGACAGCGCACCTTTACAAAACACGCCTCAAGTGTCACGCTCACGAGGTGTCACTGTCAACCACCGGTGCGGCGTGATGAAGAAGTTCTACGGCCACACGCTGTTGTATCTGCACGAGACGATCGACCTGGGGTCGGGTCGCACGGACCAGTTCACGCAGGCGTTCAGCGACGTCTACCAGCCCATGATGGAAGACCTCGGTGCGCGGTTGTTCGCGATCTGGGAGACGACGCCCTACAACGGCCACTGGCCGCAGGTGACGATCATCTGGGAGATCGACGCGTTCGCCGACTATGCACGGATCGGCAAGGCGCACGCCGCGGGTGGCAGCCACGAGAAGCCGGCTGTGCAATGGGCGACCTATCTGTCGGAGATCGGTGCTCGAGGTGAGGGCCGCATCATGTACGCCGGCAAATACAACAAGACGCTGGCCGAACTGCGGCAGGCCGAGTTCGGCGCGGGCCTGGTGATCCAGGAGATCATGCAGACCAAGCCCGGCCGGCAGGACGATTACATCCGCGAACTCGAACGCCTGTACGTACCGTGGTCGGAACGCACCGGCAAGCGCTGGCTCGGCTCGTTCATCACCACGTTCCGGTTCAACGAAGTCATCCACTATTGGGCGCTGGACGGTGACTGGGACTGCTTCGAAAACCACTATCCGTCCTGGAAGGACAGCCCACCCGCCGAGATCGTGACCTGGATGAGCGTCGCCCCGGCACTGCGGGACGGCTGGGAGGACTCCATCCTGGCCGCCCTTCCTCCGTCTCCGTTGAAGTAGGCGCGATGAATCAACCGGTGCTGCAACACTTCTCATACGACCCCTTCGACCCCGACGTGATGGCCAACCCACTGCCGTACTACCGCGTGCTGCGAGACGAGTACCCGGTGTACTACATCGACAAATGGGATACCTACGCGCTGTCGCGGTTCGACGACATCTGGGAGGTACTCGGTATCACCGACGGCACCTTCGTCGCGTCCGAGGGAACGTTGCCCGCCGCCAACGTGCTGATCCACCGCAACGACGGACCGGTGCCCGATCCGCCACTGCACCCCATGCCTTTCCACGCGAACTTCGACTCGCCTACCTACGAGAATGTCCGGCGATGCACCTCGGCGCAGTTCCGGCCCCGTTCGGTGACGAAGCTCGCCGACCGCATCCGCACCCTCGCCAACGAGCGCCTCGACGAGCTGTTGCCGCGCGGGCGCTTCGACCTCACCCAGGACTACGGCGGCATCGTGGCGGCCGCCATGGTGTGCGAATTCGTCGGGCTCCCAACCGACCTCGCACCGGAGGTGCTGGCCACGGTGAACGCGGGCAGCCTCGCCCAGCCCGGGGAAGGAGTCGAGGTCGGCAACGCCCGACCCGGCTATCTGTCCTATCTCACGCCGATCGTCGAGCGCCGACGCGCCGAAGGCCCCGACGGCAGCGTGCCGATCGCCGACAGCCTGATCGATTTCCGGCTGCCCGACGGCTCGGCCCTCGACGACATGGAAGCCGCCGTCCAGATGCTCGGTGTGTTCATCGGCGGAACCGAAACGGTGCCGAAAATCACCGCGACCGGGCTGTGGCAGCTGCACCGGCACCCCGACCAGTTGGCGGCGGTCCGTGCCGACCTCGACGGGCATGTGCCGATCGCGCGTGAGGAGATCATCCGGCACAGTGCCCCGGCGCAGTGGTTCGCCCGAACAGTGCGGCGGCCCTATGAGATTCGCGGCACCACCATCAATCCGGGCCAACGCATCATCACGCTGCTGGCATCCGCGGCACGCGACGAGCGCGAGTACGACAACCCCGACGCGTTCATCTGGAACCGGCCGATCGAACGGCTGTTGTCGTTCGGCCGGGGCCAGCATTTCTGCCTCGGTGTGCACGTGGCCCGGCTCGAGATCACGATCATGATCCAGGAGTGGCTGAAACGGGTGCGGGATTACCACATCGATGAGCACGCGGCATCGCGGCCGCCGTCGAGCTTCCAGTGGGGCTGGAACAACATCCCCGTGGAGGTGTGACGTGTGGTGCTATCGCCTCGTCGCGCCGTACACGTTCGAGCGCACCGAGGTCGACCGGCCCGCACCGGACTCGCTGCGGGATGGGCACGTGCTCCTGCGGTTCCTGGCGGCCGGGGTGTGCGGCAGCGACCTGCCGGGCTTTCGTGGTACGCAAGGCAAATTGCCCGGAGACACCGGCCGAAGTGCTGCGGAGATGAACGGCTTCCCGATTCACGAGATCGTCGGCGAGGTGCTCGCGAGCCGTCACCCCGATCACCGGCCGGGTGACCGGGTGGTGGGCTGGGCGTCCGGTTTCGACGGCCTGATGGAACATGTGGTCGCCGATGGCGACGGCCTTGCCGCCTACGATCCCGTACTGACACCGCAGTTGGCGGTGGCGTTACAACCCCTTGCGTGTGTGCTCTACGCCATGGAGCAGCTGGGCGACATCGCGGGCCGCCACGTCGCGGTGATCGGACAGGGCTCGATCGGGTTGCTGTTCTCCTATGTGGCAAAGGCTTTCGGAGCCGAACGCGTCACCGGCGTGGACCCGGTGTGCCGCGCGGGCATCGCCGAGCAGTTCGGGGTCGACACCACGGTCCGCGCGACCAGCGACCGCTGGGTCACGCACCTCGACGCTGCCGATCGACCGCACGTCGTCATCGAAGCCGTCGGCCACCAGGTCGCGACGCTCAACCACGCCCTCATCGCCGCGGCGTTCGGTGGCACTGTGTTCTACTTCGGCGTTCCCGACGACGACAGCTACCCGATCAGCATGCGCACGATGCTCCGTAACAACCTCACGCTGAAATCCGGTGTGACACTGGACCGGCATCGGGTGTTGCGGCGCGCCGACGAGTTCGCCGCACAACATCGCGAACTGCTGCCGAACTATGTCACCCACACGTTCGGAATCGACGAGGTGCAGTCGGCATTCGAACTGGCCTGCCGCCCGGTCCCGAGCCGCGTCAAGATCGCGATCGCCGCATGAGCGTCAGCAGACTGCAGGAAGCGCTCGCGGTCAACACCACGATCTGGGGCGGATGGATCGTCGGCCCCACGGTCATCGGACCCGAAGAGTTCGCTCAGGCCCGTTATCACTATGTCGGATTCGACGTTCAGCACGGCTATCTCGATGACGCCGATGTCGCCTTGTTGTTGCGGCGCATCGAACACGTTCCGATAGCCACCGCGGTGCGCCTGGCCTCGCCCGACCCGGCCCCCATCGGCCGGGTGCTCGATGCGGGCGCGGATGCGGTGATCGTCGCCATGGTGGAATCCGCCGAGCAAGCCGCCGCGGCGGTGGCGGCCACCCGCTATGCGCCTGGCGGGATCCGCAGCTTCGGGCCGCTGCGCGCGAGCCTCGGGCACGACACCGCAGCGCTCGAGGCTCGGGCAAGTGTGTTCGCGATGATCGAGACCGCACAGGGGCTTTCGGAGGTCGACCGGATCTGTGCGGTGCCCGGACTGTCCGGTGTGTACGTCGGACCGGCCGATCTGGCGATCTCGATGGGCTACCAGCCTGCCGACGCCTGGACCCACCCCGACGTCCGAGCTGCGATGACGACCATCCGGGATGCCGCCGCCGCGGCGGGAATCGTGGGCGGAATCCACGCCGGCGCAGGGAAACTCGGCAAGGACATGGCTGACCTGGGTTACCGCATGATCACGCTGGCCTCGGAATCCCAGGCATTGCGCCGCGGCGCAGCCCAACACCTCGACGAGGCGACCGGACGGACACCCGACGAATCGACGCAAGGGGGATATCGGTGACCACAACCGACCGCGTGGCCCTGGTCACCGGTGCCGCCCGGGGACAAGGTGCCGCCATCGTGAGCCGGCTGGTGGCCGACGGTTTCCAGGTGGCCGCCACCGATCTGTTGATCGACGAACTACGAGACAGCACTACCGGTTTCGGCGACAAGGTCTTGGCGATCGGGCTTGATGTCGCATCGGCCGAGCAGTGGCAGCGCGCGGTCGATGCCACGGTGCACCGGTTCGGCTCGCTCAGCACACTCGTCAACAACGCCGGTGTGCTGCACCGGGCATCGATACCCGATGAGACACCGGAAGGATTCGAGGGCAGTTGGCGGGTCAACTGCCTCGGACCGTTCCTGGGCATTCGCGCCGTGCTGGGACATCTGCGCCGCGCCGAGGGTGCCGCGATCGTCAACACCTGCAGCACCGGAGCCATCCGGCCGTTCCCCAACCATGTGGCCTATGGCTCATCGAAGTGGGCGCTGCGCGGGCTCACCCAGGTGGCGGCGGCCGAACTCGGCGCGGACGGCATCCGGGTCAACGCAGTGTTTCCCGGCCCGGTCGAGACACCCATGCTCGACGAGACCACCCAAACCAGGCTGGCGGCCCGGGCCGTGGCCGGGCGGCTGGGTAAACCGGCCGAGATCGCTGACGCCGTCGCGTTCCTGGTCTCCGAGCATGCCGCGTTCATCACCGGATCCGAGCTCGTCGTCGACGGCGGCCAATGTCTGCAGATCGGATGAGAATGCCCAAATCACTCTCAGTGGGGATCATCGGTGCAGGCCCGGGTGGCCTGGCATTGGGAATCCTCCTGAAGAAGGCCGGTTTTCGGGACTTCACGATCTTCGACCGGGAGGACGGTGTCGGCGGGACCTGGCGGATCAACACCTATCCCGGGCTGGCATGCGATGTGAAATCGCACCTGTACTCCTATTCGTTCGACCTGAACCCCGAGTGGTCGCGGCTGTGGTCGGGGCAGCCGGAGATCCTCGCGTACTTCGAGCGCTGCGCTCAGAGGTACGAGTTGGCGCCCAACCTCAAACTGCACACCGAGGTCCTGAGCGCACGCTGGGAGCCCGACGTCAACACCTGGCTGCTCACCACCGCGGCCGGCGACGAGTACCGGTTCGACGTCGTGGTCTCGGCCGTGGGGTTGTTCACCCAGCCCGTACTGCCGAATCTCGTTGAGGAAGAACCCTTCACCGGCACCGTGATGCACTCGGCACGCTGGGACCACTCCGTCGGCATCGAAGGCCGCCGTGTCGCGGTGCTGGGAACCGGCTCGACCGCCTCCCAAGTGGTGCCCGAACTGGCGAAGGTCGCCGAGAAGGTGTACTCGGTGCAGCGATCGCCGACCTGGATCCTTCCGAAACCGGACCGCCCGTACACCGACCGGGAACGCTGGCTGTTCGCGCACGTGCCGTTCGCCAAGAAGATCTACCGCACCCGGCTGTGGCTGCGCAGTGAGGCCAACATCTCGGTGATCGAGAACGGAAGCGACAAGACCCACGAGTTCCGGGGGATCGCACTCAAAATGCTCGAGACGGCGGTCGCCGACGAGGCGTTGCGAGAGAAACTCACCCCGGATCATCCGCTCGGCTGTAAGCGCCTCGTGTTCTCCTCGGACTTCATCCCGACCCTGACCCGGCCGAACGTGGAAGTGGTGTCCAGCCCGGCCCGCGCGCTGCGGGCCCGGTCCTTGGTGACCGAGGACGGCCGGGAACTCGACGTCGATGTGGTGGTGTGCGCTACCGGATACGCCGCGGCCGACTACCTCGGCCAGATCGAGGTGGTGGGGGAGGCCGGTACGACGCTGCGCGAGACGTGGCGCGACGGCGCGTACGCGTATCTCGGCATGGCGGTGCCGGGTTTCCCGAACTTTTTCATGCTTTATGGTCCCAACACCAATGTCGGCTCCAACAGCGTCATCTTCATCCTCGAGGCGCAGGCCCGGTATGTCGTGCGGGCGTTGAAGTACTTGCGGCGCAAGCGCAAACCATACGTAGCGGTACGAGCCGACACGACCGCGCGCTACCTCGCCGACATCGACCGATGGATGCAGGGCACGGTGTGGCTGACCCGGTGCAGCAGTTACTTCCGGGCACCGAGCGGTCGCGTGGTCACCCAATGGCCGCGCAGTGCCCGAGCGTTCTGGTCGATGACACGCCGGTTCCGTGCCGCCGACTACACATTCGAGCCGGCCACCGAACGGCCGGTGCGTCTGGCTCCCGCCGCCGGGCCCGCCCATGACGGCTAGCCCCAAGCCGTGGCTGGAGCGGCTCGACCCCGTGCTGCAGGGCTTCGCCGAGGCTCGCACCGACCTGTCGGCCGACGCGCTGGGTGTCGTGCGGACGTCGATCGACCGGCGGCGCCGCGAAGCCGCGCAAGCCCTGGACACTCCCGGCGTCGACATCGCGGGAGCTCGCGTTTCACTCGGGCGACGCAGTGTCCCGGTGCGCATCTACCGGGGCGGCCCGTCGCCGTCGCCTGCCGTCGTCTACTGCCATTCCGGGGCGTTCGTGCTCGGCAACCTCGACATCGACCAGATCCAGTGTGTGGAGCTGGCAAGACGCGTCCGCTGCACGGTGATCTCGGTGGACTACCGGCTGGCCCCCGAGCATCCCTATCCCGCTGGGCTGGACGACGCTGCCATGGTGCTCAACTGGGTCCATGCCCTTGCCGCCGAACTCGACATCGACGCAGGCCGAATCGCCGTCGCGGGCAGCAGCGCGGGCGGTGCCCTCGCCGCGGCGCTCGCGCAGCAGGCAGCGGCCGGATCCGTTCCGCCGATCGTCTGCCAACTGCTGCATCAGCCCGTCCTCGACAACCGGCCGACCGACTCCAAGCATGAGTTCGGCGACACCCCCGGCATCGACGGCCCCGCGACCGTCCTGATGTGGGATCACTACCTGGGACGCCGGGAGGCCGTCCCCGCGGCCGTGCCCGCCCTCGCCCCGGATCTGACCGGGCTCGCACCGGCCTGCATCACATGCGCGGAACTGGATCCGCTGCGCGATGAGGCGCTCGACTACGCGCGACGGCTGCTCGCCGCGGGCGTCTCGACCGAGCTGCACGTCTTTCCCGGCACCTGTCACGGGTTCGATTCGCTGCTGCCGGATTGGGAACTGAGCCAGCAACTGTTCGCCCTGCAAGCGTCGGCTCTACGCCGCGTCCTGTATTGACGACCACGTTAGCTGGGCACCGCGGCGGCGCACAGGTGGCCCGAGATGGGCGATAATGCCATGTCCACTTCACGAGAACTTCGCACGGACAATCGGTCAAGCCAGTGCGACGATGACTGAAGTCCAGGTGTGACGGGGACACCTGACAGATATCCGTTGGTCCGTCAGGAGCAGGTCAGCGATTGAGAGGTATCTATGTCGGCCGACAACGACCGGCTCACGTACTCCAGAGACCCCAAGCACGCCAAGGACCCGGCTGACTATGGCGAGCGCGGTCTCTTCCTTGGCGGTTCTCTCGCCGCGGTGCCGAACGGCGGGGCACGGCACAGTGACGCCAGGAGCGACACCAGGACGCCACAGCCGGCTGCGACGCCGCCGGCCGTACTGACATCGACATTCCCCGGTTCGACTCGCCCGCCGACCGAGGCCGAGGTCACCGTCAAGCTGCAGCCGGTCGCCCCGGCCAACTGGCACCAGGGGAACGGTTCGTCTTCGGAGGGCGGGTTGTGGACCCGCCAGGCACCGGGTACGGGCGGCGCGGTGGGGGAGCACCGCGCGATCGACAATCTCGCGCACGTCGGCGTGAAGTCGACGATCAAGATGCATTCGCGCCGTGGCTGGCGCCGCGTGCTGTACCGCACCACCCGTATCAACCTCGGCCTGTCGCCCGACGAGTTGTACGAGCTGGAGTTGTACGCGCGCATCCGCCGCAACGCGCGCGAGTCCTATCAGATCGGGATCTTCGGCCTGAAGGGCGGCGTCGGGAAGACCGCCGTGACGGTCGCGCTCGGATCGACGCTGAGCAAGGTACGTGGCGACCGGATCTTGGCCATCGACGCCGATCCGGCAAGCGGCAATCTCGGCGACCGCGTCGGACGGCAATCGCCGGCCACGGTGTCGGATCTGCTCGCCGCGAAAGACCTGTCGCGTTACAACGACGTCCGGGCTTTCACCAGCATGAACGAGTCCAAGCTCGAGGTCCTGTCCAGCGCGGAGTACAGCAGCGCCACCCGCGCATTCGACGACGCCGACTGGATCGCATCCACCGGGATCGTGTCGCGGCACTACAACCTCGTGCTGGCCGATTGCGCGGCGGACATGTTCCAGCCGGCGGCGCGCGGTGTGCTCGAGACGGTGTGCGGCGGGGTGATCGTGGCAAGCGCCTCGATCGACGGAGCACGCCAGGCCGCCGTGACGATGGACTGGATGCGGCAGAACGGTCATCAGGATCTGCTGAGCCGGTCGTGCGTCGTGGTCAACCACGTCGCACCGGGCAAGCCCAATGTCGACATCGGCGATCTCGTCCATCAATTCCAGAAGCATGTGGCCCCAGGGCGGGTGTTCGTGTTGCCGTGGGACAAGCACATCGCCGCGGGCACCGACATCCACCTCGACCTGCTGCGGCCCAAGTTCCAGCGGCGGATTCTCGAACTCGCCGCTGCGCTCTCGGAGGACTTCGAGAACCCGCTGATCACCTGATCGGCGAAACCGTCAGCCCCCGGCGAGTTCCCGCGCCACAGCCGCGTGGTACTTGTCGATATTGGCCGGATTGACCACCCGGAACAGCGCATCCGGCAGCGGGGAGTCCTTGTAGGCCTCGATGGTCATGGTCCGGCTGAACAGCGTGATGTCCGCACCCGGCCGAGTGAACTGATACTGCACCGTGATTCGGCCCTCCATGCCGCCGTTGCCGTCGCGGTCGTGGCCGAGCTTTCCCACGGAGTTGAACACCCACAACCGGGGACGCATCGCGATCGCGAGATGCCACGTGTAGATGTGGGCGCCGTCCGGTCCCGCCTCGGTCCACGTGTCACCGACCTGAAGTGGCAGCCGCTCGGGTAAATCCCCGACGTGCGCGCTGCCGGGGTAGGTCTTCGTCCAGTTCGCCGGGTTGGTGACGAAATCGTAGACAGTTTCCGCGGATTGGGGGAATGCCGTCTCCGAGCTGGTGGTCACGATGCCCAAGGTGTTCGCCTTTCTGGTGCGGGTAATTCGGCGAGCATGTCCACGCGCGCCGCGTCGAAGCTCAAATATCCCCGTATCGGCGACGCCTCGGGTGGCGGGTCCGCGTAGCTCCAGGCCACGTCGCTGATCACGGTGTCCCCGATGACCGCCGACCAGTACGTCGCGGTCCCCTTGTAGTTGCAGTAGGTGATGGTGTCGGTTCGGTGCAGGAGGTCGGTGCGGACCAGCGCCGGGTTGACGTACAGCCGGGCCTCCAGGGCGGTCTCGAACAGGATGATCGTGTCGTCGGTGTCGACGAGGACGGCACCGGCCGCGCTCACCCGTAAGCCTCGCCTGGTCGGTCGGCAGTCGATGCGGTGGTAGGGATTCGGGGGATAGTGCACGAGCTTGCGCCCCTCCTCGACCCATACCTCGACCGCGTCCCACGGCACCGAGACATAGCCGGGCGCCTCCTCAACCGGTTCGTTGGGCAGGTCACCCACCTCCTCCCGCAGGAATGCGTAGCTCAACGGATGACCCGCGCGGTGCACCATGAGCGCGTGTTCGGTGTCGAGCTTGACGACGTCATCGGCAAAGGCCTGGATGCGCCGCGGGTGCGGCTCGATGTAGACCACCGGTTCGGGAACCGGAGGAAAAAACCAACCGGCCGGTTGTGTACTGAACGGCCCTCGTCCTGCGACGAGACTCATTGCGGCACCTCCACTTTGATGGCCATTCTCGGCACCGGTAGATCTGCCGATAAGACCGCGTCGAGATTGGAGCTTTACAGATTCTTTCATAAATGTCACGCTGTTGGGTGAGGCGGGCCATATCCGGGGAGGCGGCGGAATGACGGTGCCGGACGTGCCGTGTTCGCCGCCTCGATGGACGGCCTGCGTGGGGAATACGAAAATACGGCCCACTGAACCGGATTGGATGCATATGTCGCCACAGACCTCCACCTCCGCGCCCAACCCTGTCGCGTTCGGACGCCGGCATGTGCCCGGGAGCACCCGCGTACTGCAATACGATCTGAACGTCGTCGGATCCGGCGTCGGCGACCTCGTTTCCAGTGTGGGCGGCTGGCTGTTCGACCGGGCCATGGCCGGCTGGAACGTCAACGTCGCGCTGAGCGAACCGGACGTGAATGCCGCGCTCGGCATCCTCGGATTGAAAACCGTTGAGCCGAAGGGCCGGTGGCAGTCGATGACCGGCGGTCCCGAACATGTGGCGATGACGCTGATCGCGACCGATCGCTTCGATGCCGACGACGATGTCCGGTTGCGTGGGCTCACCGCGCTTCGCTCGGGTGCCGGCACGCTCGCGTTCTGGGGTGTGGCGGGTCCAGGTCAACTCGGTGGGCAGGTGCACCGTGCGCAGTACCGGCTGAGTGCGGCCGCCCGCGCGTTCAAGGCGCATGCCCTCGCCGCGGCGGGGCGTGCGGCTGAGCCGGTCGATTCGGTGGAGACGATCTTCCGCTGCGGTCACGCCTCCCGGCTGATGGACACCGATCTGGTTCCGTACTGATGGCGGCGGTGGCGTCAGTCGCCGCGCTGCTCGAGGTGTTCGACGTAGTCCCAGAAGGACCTGATCACTTCATCGGTTCGACCGGTGCGATTGGGGCCGACGGCAGACACGTGGCCAAGGGGGCACAGGCACTGGGGCAGGCGATCGTCGCCGCGGCTAAGCGGTTTCCCGACAAATCCATTCGCTCGGCACATGCGGTCTTCGCGCGGCCGATCACCGTCGGGTCCACAGTCGAGCTGTTCGTCGACGTCGTCCACGAAGGGCGTACGACCGCGACTGCCGTCGTCGGAGTCGCCCAGGACGCCCGGCGCTGCGCCACGGTCACCGTGCTGGCCGATGTGCCGTCGCCGGACGTGATCTCACACCAGGCGTTACGCCCTGATGTCGACACCCCGGACGACGCTCGCCCCCGCCGTGCAGGCGATGGCCGGCCACGATCTCCGCCTCGTCGACGTCATCGACGTGAACAGCCCCGACGAGGTCGGGCCACCTGAGCTGTACGCCTGGCTGCACTACGACCCGATCCCGTGCCGCGACGACCTCGCCAAGGCGTTGCTGGCGTATTTCACCGGCCAGCTCGGAATCTCCACGACGATGCGTCCGCATCGCGGCATCGGGACCGCGCAGGCGCATGTGACGGTGTCGACTGCCGTGATGTCGACGTTCATCAGTTTCCACGAGCCCGTGCAGTGGGACGCCTGGCTGCTCTACGGTCACGAAAGCACGCAGGCCGGCGCGGGCATGTCCTATGTCCGGGGACAGGTCCACACCGAAGACGGCGACCTGTTGGCCTCATTCGCCCAAGAGGGGCTTATCCGGCCGATGCGGTCAGCCGACGCCGCGATCGACAGTCCGGCGCGGCTCTAGGGTGAGTGCGGTCAGCGGATCCAGCCGCGGCGGCGCAGCCACCAGTCGCGCCCGACCGCGAACACGATGATCGCGGCGAAACCGATGAGGAACCAATCCTCCACGTGGCCGACGTGGTTGCCGTGCATCATCACGAGCAGGAAAGCTGCAGAAAGCAGCCCGCCGATGTGGATGAGCTTGATGTTCTCCTTGGACCAGCCCCACTCCGCGGATGGCACGTCCTCGACGTCAACGCCGTTGCTTCGATCCACTTCGGTGCTGGCCACGGACTGCTCCTCGGTATCAGGCTGGCTTCGGGCTGCCCACATTCTGGCATACGACACTGCGTCGTATGCCGGCCGTCCGGCCGCGGCGTCACACCGGGCCGGCTCGGTGTCAACTCAGGGCGCGGTAGCGGCGCAGCGCCTCGAGCCGCTCCTGACCGTGGTCGACAATCGGCTCCGGGTACTGCACGGGTCGCGATCCGTCCAGTTTGTGCACGTCGTCGATGTGGGCCAGCTCGGGAACCCAACGCCGGACGTAGGTGCCGTCGGGGTCGAACTTCGCGCCCTGCACGCTGGGGTTGAACACCCGGAAGTAGGGCGCGGCATCGGTACCGCAGCCGGCCGCCCACTGCCAGCCATGCTGGTTGTTGGCCATGTCGCCGTCGACGAGCTGGTCGAGGAACCAGCGTGCACCCCACTGCCACGGCAGGTGCAGGTCCTTGACGAGGAACGACGCCACGATCATGCGGACGCGGTTGTGCATGAATCCCGTCTGCGCGAGCTGTCGCATGCCCGCGTCGACAATGGGAAACCCGGTCATGCCCGCCTTCCACGCCTCGAACGCTGTCTTCGCATCGTCACCGTCATCGGTTTCGATGGCGTCGAAGTCGCGGTTCCAGTTCCACCAGGCGCTGTCGTGCCAGTGGTGCAGCACCGCGGCGTAGAAGTCGCGGAACGCCAGTTCCCGCAGATACGCGTCGGCTCCGGTGCGGCGGCCGTCCAGGTCGGCGGCCATCGTCCGCGGATGGATCGCACCGAATTTCAGGTGCGCCGACATGCGGCTTGTGGCGTCGAGGTCGGGCCGATCACGGTCGTCGGCGTAGTCGGCCAAGTGGTTCCGTACGAACGCCGCCCACTGTGCGCGGGCGGCGCTCTCGCCGGCCGCCTGTTCCAATTCTCCTGTCGCCTTGGGTATTTCGGTTCCGTGCGGAACGGTGGCAGGGTCGATCCAGCGAGCCGATTCGGGTCCCGACTCCGCGGGCGGACGCCACCCGTGCCTGCGCCAGGCGCGGAAGAACGGTGTGAAGACCTGGTAGGGCGTGCCGTCGGGCTTGGTGACCCGGCCGGGGGCCACCAGGTAGGGCGAGCCGGTCGCGCACAGCGGCACATCGCCCAGCGCTTCGCGCACCGCCTCGTCGCGGCGGCGACCGAACGGCGAAAAATCTTGCGAGACATGCACGGAGGCGGCTCCGATCGCCCGTACCAGTGCGGGTATCCGCTTCTCGGGGCGGCCTCGGGTCACCAACAGCCGTCCGCCCAAACTGTCGCGCAGCTCGTGCAGGGCGGCGTGGAGATACTGCAGGCGGCGGGCACCGGATGACGCGGCGAGGCGCGGATCCAGCACGTAGCAGGCGAGCACCTCGCCGTCGGGTTCCGCGGCGTCGAGCAGGGCGGGGTGGTCGTAGCACCGAAGATCTCGCCGGAACCACAACAGCGTGGGCATGGCTCCCATGCTGCCGCATCGCGGCGAATCACCTGAGGAAAGGCGATACATGCAGTTCTGGAGCGGTACGGCGTTCATGGACACCGGCGACGCGCTGAAGGTGGCACCGCTGCTCGACGAGGCCGGGTTCGACGGAATCGTGTGCTCGGATCACATGATCTACCCGCGTGAGCTGTCGTCGCCGTACCCGGATTCGCCGACCGGAAAGCCTGGTTGGGCACCCGAAACGGCATGGCCGGACTCGTGGGTGATGATCGGTGCGATGGCCGCCGTCACGACGCGGCTGCGGTTCTCCAATGCCGTTTATGTCGCGCCGGCCCGCCCGCTGCTGGAAGTCGCCAAGCAGGTCGCGACCGCCGCCGCGGTGTCGAGCGGGCGGGTGTCGCTCGGTGTCGGCGTCGGTTGGATGCGCGAGGAATTCGAGCTGATGGGCCAGGACTTCGATACGCGCGGCAAGCGGCTCGACGAGATGATCCCCGCGTTGCGGGAGTTGTGGCGCGGCGGCTGGGTCTCGTACTCCGGGCAGTACTACCGGGTGCCCGAGATGATGATCGAACCTCATCCGCCGGGGCCGGTGCCCATCCTGTGTGGCGGTGAATCCGAAGCCGCGCTGCGGCGCGCGGCCCGGCTGTGCGACGGCTGGGTGGGTTACGCATACACGCTCGACCAGGCCGCCCGGTACACCGAGCGGCTCGCGACACTGCGCCGGGAGTACGGGCGCGACCAGGAGCCGTTCGAGGTACTGCTCGCACTGCTCGACCCGCCGTCGCCGGACCTCTACAAGCGGGCCGAGGACCTCGGCGTCACGGCGGTGATGTGTGCACCGTGGGCCGGGCAATCCACCGGCTCATCGCACCCATTCCGGGACGCTATCGAGCGGTTCGCGGACACGATCATCGCTGCGGTGCGTTGACGACATCATCATGACGCTTGATGTGACATCAAAGTGATGTCATCATGGTGCAGTGGATTTGCAGCCCTATGTCGATGCCGTCCGGCATGAACTTGCCGTCGCCGCAGCCGCGGGCGGACCCGAGGCCGAGGCGCTCGCGCAACGCCTGACCGCACCGCTGGAATCTGCCCTGAGGCTGGCGATGCTGGAGGCCCTGTCCGAGGCCGCCGAGCAGATCACCCGGGAACTGGCACCCGGCTCGGTCGAGGTGCGGCTGCGGGGTCGCGACCCCGAATTCACAGTCGAGACGGCTCTACCGGAGGCGACGACCACGTCGGTGGTGCCCGAAGTGGACGACGACGGCGGCGGCACCTGGCGCGTGACCCTGCGATTGCCCGAGGGTCTGCGTACCGCCGTCGACGCAGCCGCCCGCCGCGACGGGATCTCGGTGAACGCGTGGCTGGTGCGCGCGGTCGGCGCAGCACTCCGCGGGCCGGCTCAGACCGCCCGCGCGACCGACAAGACCTTCAGTGGCTGGGTCCGCTGAACCTCATCCGAAGGAGAATCCGATGACGACATTCCAAACGCCAGAACCGATCACGGCCGTCGTCGAGGTGGTCGCCGGCGCGGTGCACCTCGTCGCATCCGACCGCGATGACACGGTCGTCGAGGTGCGGCCTCGCGATCCCAACCGCACGTCCGACGTCCGGGTGGCCGAGCAGGCCCGCGTCGAGTTTCACAACGGCACGCTGAAGGTATTGGCCGGTCGCAAAGTGCTCTCGCTCGGGAGGGGCGGTGCCGTCGACATCGACATCGAGCTGCCGGCCAGATCCCGGCTGAACGCATCCTCGGCCTCGGCCGACGTCCATGCCGATGGCGCCTACTCCGAGTGCCGGTTCGCATCGGCGAGCGGAGGAGTGCGCATCGGCACTGTTGTCGGAAACATCAAGGCGGACACCGCATCCGGTGATGTCACCGTCGGGGACGTGGTTGGCGATGCCTCGATCTCGACGGCTTCGGGGGAGGCCGCCATCGCTCGCATCGAAGGTGACGTTAAATTCCAGGCGGCCAGCGGCGGCATCACGGTCGGGGTGCTGCGTGGAAATGTCAAGGCGCAGACCGCATCCGGATCGGTGTCGGTGGCCTCTGCCGTCAACGGCGCGCTGAGCGCACAAACCGCGAGCGGTGAGGTGGAGGTCGGCATCCCGGAGGGTACCGCCGCGCGACTGGAACTGGCGTCCAAGTCGGGCTCGGTCACCAACGGGCTTCAGACGGCGGACGGTCCGGCCGACAGCGACGAAACGATGGTGGTCCACGCCCGCACCGGTTCTGGTGACATCGCCGTGCGCCGCGCGACCGGACCGGTCCCCGCGGGCCAGGCCACTTAGCCATTGTCGAGTGTGTTCGACGGCAGTCTTCCGTTGTCGGAAACGCCATGTTATGTCTCAGGACATCGGTGACAGTTCGGGTGGTCTTGGTGGTGACACTTTGGCCCGAGGCTGCGGTGGTCGCTGTCAATGAACCCATCGATCCTGTCGTGCGTCTGGCGATCTCTCAATGGCCCGACGACGCGCCCCGCGGGGCAGTCTCGACGTTCTGCCTCGAACATGGCATCTCCCGAAACTCGTTCTACGCGTTGCGCAAGCGAGTTCAGACCGAGGGGCAGACCGCGGTGCTCGAACCCAGGACTCGACGACCGAGGTCGAGCCCGTCGAAGTTGAGCGACGAGGTCAAGGCTCAGGCGGCGCTGGCACGCATTTTTCGTGCAGCCGGTGTGGCTCGTCTCGAACCGAAGAAAAGCCCCACTCATCGAGCACACACGACCCGAACCCGGAGTGAGATACGTCGGCAACGGACGACACCGCGGCCAACGCCCAAAGAGTGATGAAACGTCACCGATGTCCTGACACATCAACTGTCACCGATGTCCTGAGGCATCACATGTCGGGAACGCCATTTTGTCGGTGGTCGAATGTATGTTCGAATCATGCAGGCGGGTGCGGTTGAGGCGGTGGCGGGGTTGCGGGCCGCGTTCGACGTGTTCGCTGCCTGTGACTTCGCCTCGTTGAGCCGGGCCGAACTGCTGGCGGTGATGGATGAGTACGAGGCCCTGACCTGTCAGCTGCCCACCGGGTGGCATCGCCTGCTGGCTCAATTGCAGGCCGAGACCACGCCGCGGGAGTTGGGCGCCAAATCGTGGAACACGGTACTGCGCATCCGGTGGCGCCTGTCGACCGCAGAGGCTGGGCGCCGATTGGCCGAGACCGCCGCATTCGGGCCACGGCGTGCCCTAACCGGGGAACCGCTGGCGCCGCTGCTGCCCGTGGTCGCAGCCGCCCAGGCGGCCGGGTTGCTCACCGGCGATCACGTCAAGGTGCTGCGTGATGCTGTCGGTGCCCTGCCGGGGTTCGTCGACCAGGCGACTCGTGAACAGTTCGAAGCCGATCTGGTGCGTGTCGCGGTAGGGGTTGCGCCCAAGGAACTCAAAGAGACCGCCGAACTGCGATTGTTCTTGCTCGATCAGGACGGACCAGAACCCGACGACACCGAACGGGCTCGCAAACGCGGCGTCAGTGTGGCCAAGCAGGGCCGTGACGCGATGACCGGTCTGACCGCGAACCTCACCCCGGAAGCCGCCGCGGTCTGGGAGGTGCTGTTCGCCAGATTCGCCGCGCCGGGCATGTGCAACCCCGATGACGACGAACCCTGCACGACCGGCACCCCGTCGCAGGCCCAGATCGACAACGATCACCGCAGCCTGGCCCAACGCCAGCACGACGCGCTGCTGGTCATCGGGCGCATCGCGTTGATGAGCGGCGACCTGGGGCAACTCAACGGCCTACCGGTGTCGGTGATCATCCGCACCACCCTGCAAGATCTGGAATCGCGGGCCGGGATCGGGGTCAGCGGTGGTGGCATCAAAATTCCCATCGAAGATGTCATCCGCATGGGCGGGCACGCCAACCATCACCTGGCGATCTTCGATAAGGCCACCGGAGCGGCGCTGAACTACTTTCGGGCGCGCCGCACCGCCAGCCCGGCCCAGCGGATCATGTTGATCGCCCGCGACGGCGGCTGCACGAAACCGTGCTGCACGGTCGGTGCCTACGGATGCCAGGTGCATCACGCTGTGGCCGATTGGGCCGATGACGGCAACACCAACGTCGACGAGTTGGCCTTGGCCTGCGGGCCGGACAACCGTCTGGTCAAATCTGACGGCGGATACACCACCACAATCAACGGACGCGGTGAAGTCGAATGGCACCCGCCACCGGGGCTGGACCACGGCCAGAACCGCATCAACTACCACCACCGGCCCGAGCTACTCCTAGCCCCACCCGACGAGGAACCCGAACCCAACCACGAACCGGACCTCCCGCCGGAACCGGAGTGCGAGTCGGGGCCCGGCGCTGAACCGGACCTCCCGCCGGAACCAGAGTGCGAGTTGGAGCGCGTCGCTGTACCGGACCTCCCGCCGGAACCGGAGTGTCAGTTGGAGCCCGGCGCTGAGCAGGCACCGCAATGGGGCCTGCAGGCGAACCTGGGGTGGGAAGACTACTTCGACCCACCCACGCCCGACCCGCCCAACGTCGAACACCTCTGGGAGACAGACCTATTCGACTCGGAACTGTCCGCCCCACATCCCATCGACCCCTGGCTCCCACCCGGCTGGACACTGCTCGACCCCAACCCACGGCAACCCATCAACGACCACGCCCTCAGCGGCAAAGCAGTGCGCGGTCCTTGACCACCTGCGCAAGCCTGGCGCTTGCCCGGCGCCGATGTCGAAATCGTCTAGGCCGGATCGAGCCGGAACACCGTCAATCGCCCGGCGAGCGCCTCGAACTCGTCGGGCGTGCCATCCGTGACCAGACCCGAGCGCTTGGCGAAACCGACGCCGACGGGAACCTTGACCGCAAAGCTGCGCAGCACCGGGCGTGACTGCTCGGGCGTGAGTTCGACGATCGTCACGGGGCGCGCGCGCCGGCCTTGCGACAGGGTTCCGGCCCCGGCGGCCCGTGCGTTGGCCGCCCAGTCCGCGCCCGGATAGCCCGCAACGGTGTACAGGCCGCCGTTGTGGACGAACGGCGTCATCGGGGTGCTGCGCGGCAGGCCGGTTTTACGGCCGGGCACGGTCAGCACCATGGCCGGTCCGGTGTGGAAGCCGAGCCGTTGGACGGCCACCATCACCTTGTTCATCGGTTTGAGCCAGCGTGGCGGGATTGGCTCGACCGTTTCTGCGGACACTGTTGTCTCCCTTCACTTCTCGGTGAACAAGTGCGAATGGCGCGACGCCCACTCGGAAAACGTCGTGGCACGCCGGCCCAGGATCCTGCCGACCTCGTCGGTCACCCGTGCGGGCGTTCTCACAGCGTCGGACATCAGGGCCAGATACCCATCGGCGAACTCGGCGGGGAAGCCGATCGCGACGAAGTGCTCGCGCACCAGATCGGCAGGCACCTCCTGGTAGCGCAACGGGCGGCCCAGCGCCGAACCGAGCGCCGCCACGAGCTGGGCATTCGTCAGCGCCTCCGGGCCGGTGAGCGGAACGCGTTGCCCCACAAGCTCGTCGGTGAGCAACGCCACGGCAGCCACCGCCGAGATGTCGGCCTCGGCAATCGGCGCGACCGACGCGTCGGCGTACGGGCCGCTCACGACGTCGCCGAACCGGATCTGGGCCGACCACATCCCGGCGAAGTTGGAGGCGAAGTAGGCCGGGCGCAGGCTCACCCACTCCAGGCCCGACGCGACGGCCAGCTGTTCGGTTTCCCGATTGCGATCGCCACGCACGCGGGAGGGTTGGCGCGAATCGTCTTCGTCGGCGTTGATGGCCGACAACGCCACCAGCCGTTGCACCCCCGACTCACGCGCGAGATCGATCGTCGCGGCGAGTTCGTCGCCCAACCCGCGCGAGTTGAGGAAGACCGCCGTCGCACCGTCGATACCTTGTGCGGCCGACTCCACGAGTTCGACCTCGGGCGGAAAGGCTGCGGCCGCTGGGTTGCGGGTGACGGCGCGCACCCGCACACCGGCGTTGACGAGTTCGGTGACGAGCGGACGGCCGACGTTGCCGGTCGAGCCGGTGACGAGGATTGTCGTGTTCATGCGTCCAAGGACGGTTCGGTGACGGGAAAAGTTACGCGCGCGAGCGGTAACTTTCCGCACTGCTGGTTCGTCCTAATTGCATGACCGATTCCGCACTGGTCGAACAGGCATGGCGCGAGCACCGCCCGTACCTGGTCAACCTGGCCTACCAGATGCTCGGGGATATCGGCGACTCCGAAGACATCGCGCAGGAGGCGTTCCTGCGGCTCGCCCGCGCGGATGCGCAGCGACTCGACGATGTCCGCGCCTGGTTGACGGTCGTGACGGGACGGTTGTGCCTCGACCATGTGCGCTCAGCCCGCGCCCGGCTGGAGCGGCCCGATTCCGGCGGCGCCGTTGAGACGACGGCGGCCACCGACCCCGATCCGGCCGACCGGGTCACGCTGGACGATCAGGTCGGCACCGCGCTGCTCGAGGTGCTCAACCGCCTCAGCCCGGGTGAGCGAGTGGCATTCGTGCTGCACGACGTGTTCGCGGTGCCGTTCGAGGAGATCGCGCGAACGGTGGGGCGGCCGGTCGGGACGTGCCGTCAGCTCGCGCGTCGCGCGCGTACCAAGTTTGCCGCCGCCCCGGGGCTACCCGCGGACGTGGACGCGACCGAGCACCGGCTCGTCGCAGAGAAGTTCATCGCGGCCTGCGCCACAGGCGACGTGCAGGCGTTGACCGCGGTGCTGGACCCCACGGTGTGGGGCGTCGGCGAGGTGCTGGTGGCACCTGCCCCACCTCCACAGGTCAACCACGGTCCGGATGCGGTCGCCAGAAACCTGCTGCGCTACCTCGGTCCGGGCGCCACCGTGGTGTGCGGTCCGGCGGCGCAGCCGGTTCTGCTCGCGTACGCCCGGCGCAGGTTGTTCGCCGTCATCGTGTTGACCGTCCGCGACGGCCTGGTGACCAAGATCGAAGCCACCGCCGATCCGTCGGCGCGCACGCGCTGATTGGGTCGAGCAGTCACCGGCGCGGCACAATAGATCAGTGGCTGACAAACAGCGCGTGCTGATCCTCGGCAGTACCGGATCCATCGGAACCCAGGCACTCGAGGTCATCGCCGCCAACCCGGACCGCTTCGAGGTCGTGGGGCTCGCCGCCGGGGGCGGCAATCCCGATCTGCTGGCGGCGCAGCGCGCCCGGACCGGTGTCGGAAACATCGCCGTGGCCGATCCCATGGCCGCCGAGAAGGTCGGCGACGTCTCGTTCACCGGACCCGACGCCGTCACCCGCCTCGTCGAGGAGACCGAGGCCGATGTCGTGCTCAACGCACTGGTCGGGGCGCTGGGTCTGCAGCCGACGCTCGCGGCGCTGGCCTCCGGTGCCCGGCTGGCGCTGGCCAACAAGGAGTCTCTCGTCGCAGGCGGTCCGCTGGTGCTCAAGGCGGCCGGTCCCGGCCAGATCGTGCCGGTGGACTCCGAACACTCCGCCATGGCGCAATGCCTGCGCGGCGGAAGCGCCGACGAGGTCGCCAAGATTGTCCTCACCGCGTCCGGCGGCCCGTTCCTGGGCTGGTCGGCCGCCGATCTGCACTCTGTCACCCCGGAGCAGGCGGGCAAGCATCCGACCTGGTCGATGGGACCGATGAACACGCTGAATTCAGCCACCCTCGTGAACAAGGGCCTCGAACTCATCGAAACGCACCTGCTGTTCGGCATCGACTACGACCACATCGAGGTCGTGGTGCATCCGCAGTCGATCGTGCACTCGATGGCGACGTTCACCGACGGCTCGACCCTGGCCCAGGCCAGCCCGCCCGATATGAAACTGCCCATCGCATTGGCGCTGGGCTGGCCCGATCGAGTCCCGGGCGCGGCGCTGGCCTGCGACTTCACCAAGGCCTCGACCTGGGAATTTCTGCCATTGGACAGCGAAGTCTTCCCGGCTGTCGACCTCGCGCGCCACGCAGGCAAGGGCGGCGGCTGCCTGACCGCGGTCTACAACGCTGCCAACGAGGAAGCTGCCGAGGCGTTCCTCGACGGCAGGATCGGTTTTCCCACGATTGTGGAAACCGTCGGTGACGTGTTGCACGCTGCCGACCAGTGGTCCGCCGAACCAGCTACCGTGGATGACGTACTCGATGCGCAGCGGTGGGCCAGAGATCGGGCCCACCGTGCCGTCGAGCAGAAATCCGTCAGAAAAGGGCTCGTCACTAAATGATGTTCGTAATCGGCATCGCGTTGTTCGCGCTGGCCATTCTGGTTTCGGTGGCGCTGCACGAATGCGGGCACATGTGGGTGGCGCGGGCCACCGGCATGAAGGTCCGCCGCTACTTCGTCGGGTTCGGTCCGACCCTGTGGTCGACGCGCAGGCCCAACCGCCTTGGGGAGACCGAATACGGCATCAAAGCCATCCCGCTCGGCGGATTCTGCGACATCGCGGGCATGACCTCGGTCGAGGAGCTCAAGCCGGAAGACCGGCCGTACGCGATGTACCGGCAGAAGGTGTGGAAGCGGGTCGCGGTGCTGTTCGCCGGGCCCGCGATGAACTTCATCATCGGCCTCGTCCTCATCTATGGCATCGCCGTCATCTGGGGTCTGCCGAACATCAACCAGCCCACCACCGCGATCGTCGGTGAAACCGGTTGTGTCGCACCGCAAATCAGCATCGACAAGATGGGCGAGTGCACCGGCGCCGGTCCCGCGGCGCAGGCGGGCATCCAGGCCGGCGACGAGATCGTGAAGGTCGGCGACACCGAGGTCTCGGACTTCAGTGAGATGGCCGCGGCGATCCGTAAGCTCGACGGTCCCGTGCCGGTCGAACTCAAGCGCGACGGTCAGACCATCACCACCGTCGTCGACGTGACCCAGACGCAGCGGTTCACGAGCGCCGATTCGAAAGAGCCCGCCACCGTCGGCGCGATCGGCGTGAGCGCGGTGCCGATCCAGCCGCCCGCACAGTACAACCCGATCACCGCGGTGCCCGCGACCTTCGCTTTCACCGGTGACCTGGCCGTCGAACTCGGCAAGTCACTGGCCAAGATCCCCACCAAGATCGGTGCACTGGTCGAGGCGATCGGCGGCGGCGAGCGCGACAAGGAAACCCCCATCAGCGTGGTGGGTGCCAGCATCATCGGCGGTGAGACCGTCGAAGCCGGACTGTGGGTCGCGTTCTGGTTTTTCCTGGCGCAGCTGAACTTCGTGCTCGGCGCGGTGAACTTGGTTCCGCTGCTGCCGTTCGACGGTGGCCACATCGCGGTCGCCACTTACGAGAAAATCCGCAATATGATCCGAGCGGCGCGCGGCAAAGTGGCCGCTGGGCCGGTCAACTACCTCAAACTCATGCCTGCCACATATGTGGTGCTGGTGGTCGTGGTCGGTTACATGCTGCTGACCGTGACCGCAGACCTGGTCAACCCGCTCAGCATCTTCCAGTAGGAGATCCAACATGACCACGTCCATCGGTCTGGGTATGCCGGCCCCTCCGGCACCCACGCTGGCCCCCCGGCGCAAGACCCGCCAGCTGATGGTGGGGAATGTCGGCATCGGGAGCGACCACCCGATCGCGGTGCAGTCGATGTGCACCACCAAGACCCACGACGTCAACTCGACGCTGCAGCAGATCGCCGAGCTGACGGCGTCGGGATGTGACATCGTGCGCGTCGCGTGCCCGCGCCAGGAGGACGCCGACGCGTTGGCGGAGATCGCCAGGCACAGCCAGATTCCGGTGATCGCCGACATTCACTTCCAGCCGAAGTACATCTTCGCCGCGATCGACGCGGGATGCGCCGCGGTGCGCGTGAACCCGGGCAACATCAAGGAATTCGACGGCCGGGTCAAGGAGGTCGCGAAGGCCGCCGGTGAAGCCGGCATCCCGATCCGCATCGGTGTCAACGCGGGCTCACTCGACAAGCGGTTCATGGACAAGTACGGCAAGGCGACCCCCGAGGCGTTGGTCGAGTCCGCGCTGTGGGAGGCCTCGCTGTTCGAGGAGCACGGTTTCGGCGATATCAAGATCAGCGTCAAGCACAACGATCCGGTGATCATGGTGGCCGCATACGAGCTCCTGGCCTCGAAATGCGACTATCCACTACACCTCGGCGTCACCGAAGCAGGCCCGGCGTTCCAGGGAACCATCAAGTCCGCCGTCGCGTTCGGCGCGCTGTTGTCCAAGGGCATCGGTGACACCATCCGGGTGTCGCTTTCGGCGCCGCCTGCCGAGGAGGTCAAGGTCGGCAACCAGATTCTGGAATCGCTGAACCTGCGGCCGCGCGGCCTCGAGATCGTGTCGTGCCCGTCGTGCGGGCGGGCCCAGGTCGATGTCTACACGCTGGCCAACGCGGTCACCGCGGGCCTGGACGGCCTCGATGTCCCGCTGCGTGTCGCCGTGATGGGTTGCGTCGTCAACGGCCCGGGCGAGGCCCGCGAAGCCGACCTCGGCGTGGCTTCCGGCAACGGCAAGGGACAGATTTTCGTCAAGGGCGAGGTCATCAAGACCGTTCCGGAAGCCCACATCGTCGAGACGCTGATCGAAGAGGCGATGCGGCTCGCCGAAGAGCGTGGTTCAGATGATGCGAGCGGTTCGCCGGTGGTGACCGTAAGCTGAGAACGACCCTGTGAGCGGGGTCACCCCACCCTCGGGTTGAGCAGAGAGAGTCTGGATGTCGGCTCCGCCACTTTTCCGCCTCGTCGATGAGCGACGGGTGTCCGTGGTGCGTGACGCCGCGGCAGTGCTCCCGGTGCTCGACGAGGACCCGGTCGGCTCGTGCATGGTGGCCGCCCGCGTCGCCGAGTACGGTGTCGAACCCAGTGCGATCGGCGGGGAACTGTGGACGCGGCGCCGGGTCAACGAATCGCTGTGTTACGCCGGGCCCAACCTCATTCCGTTACGGGGCGACGCCGATGACCTGAAGGCGTTCTCCGACAAGGCGATGAGCACAGCGCGGCGATGCTCGTCACTGGTGGGCCGGGCGGAATTGGTGTTGCCGATGTGGCAGCGCCTGGAGTCCGTGTGGGGAACCGCGCGGGATGTGCGCGAGCAGCAACCGCTGATGGCGCTGAACTCGATGCCCCAGTGTGCGATCGATCCGGCCGTCCGGCCGGTGCGCATCGAAGAGCTCGACGCATATCTGGTGGCGGCCATCGACATGTTCATCGGTGAGGTCGGGGTCGATCCCCGGCTCGGCGACGGTGGCCGCGGATACCGCAGGCGGATCGCCGGGCTCATCGCTGCAGGGCGCGCGTGGGCGCGCTTCGAACGCGGCCAGGTGGTGTTCAAAGCCGAGGTCGGTTCGCAGTCACCGGCGGTCGGCCAGATCCAGGGCGTTTGGGTACATCCGGACTGGCGCGGGCACGGCCTGGGCACTGCGGGCACGGCGGCGCTCGCGGCCGCGGTGGTCGGCGGCGGCCGCACCGCGAGCTTGTACGTCAACAGCTACAACACCGTGGCGCGGTCCACGTACGCCCGTATCGGGTTCGAACAGGTCGGTACCTTCGCCACGGTGTTGCTCGACTGACCTCATCTCTTCGCAGCAGCCTGCGCGAGCAGCTCGTCGACCGACCATTGATCGTAGGCGTGCGCGCCGTACTTCGAGGCGAGCACCGTGCCGTCGCGGCCCACGAGAAAATCGGCGGGTAAGCCGAGCCGTCCGCCGGTTTGCCTGGCCGCCGGGGCGCGGAACCGGCCGCGCAGGGTGAGGGCGCTGCCGCCGACGATCGCAGGCCAGCTGCGGGGATCGAGCAGTGCGCGCACGCCGGATTCGACGCCGAATCGCCGGTAGGTGTGCTTGTCCGGGTCGGCGACCGTCGCGAACGGCAGATCCGCTGTGTGCTCGGCCAATTCGGCTTCCGGCGAGTGGAAGAACACCACTTCCCGGATGCCCGCGGCGCTGATCTCGTCGTGGCGGGCGACGAACGATTGCAGGTGCAGATTGCAGATCGGGCAACCGGCGAATCTGCGGAATTGGAGATGGACCAGCTGTTCGGGATCCGGTACCGAAATGTGTTCGCCTGTCACACTCCGGAATTCGTACCCTGTGATGGTTGCGGGTGGATCGATACGGCCCACGGTGACTCCTTATTAGCGTGTTGTGTACGCCTACGTCGCCACTATAGCCGTACGGTGTACGCTTTCAAACGTCATGCCGCGTCCACGCTCACTCACTGCCGAACAGATCGCCGAGGCTGCGCTTGCCGTCGTCGACGCCGATGGGCTTGCGGCCCTGTCGATGCGGACTGTTGCGCGGCGGCTCGGCATCGGCACGATGTCGCTCTACCGCTACGTCGCCGACCGCGGCGAGCTCGAGGCGATGGTGGCCGATTTCGTGCTCGCGCGGGTCGACCTCCGGATGCCCAGTGGCTCACCGGCCCGGCAGCTCACCGAATTGGCCGAGCGGGTACATGACGCTGCCGCAACGCATCCCGAGGCGCTACCGCTCGTGCTCACCCATCGACATCGCGCCCCCGCCTCGCTGCGGTGGGGTGAGGTGGTGCTCGGTGTGCTCACCGATGCGGGTTGTATCGGAAAGCGGCGGGTGTATGCGTTCCGGGCGGTGCTGGCATACGTTTTCGGCGCGCTCGAGGTCGAGCGGTACGGCGCGTTGGCCGGCCCGGGGACGCAGGCGCTCGCCGAGTTGCCTGCCGATCAGTTCCCGTTGCTGGCGGAGACAGCGAAGACGGCGCGCGGTATCGGCCCGGTCGAGGAATTCCGTCGTGGCCTCGACATCCTGTTGCGGGGTCTCGGTATCTGACGCCGTCTAGGTCAGGTTGGTGGGAACCAACCGGGCTCGGACGAACGCGATGAAATCGGCGATGCGGCCGGCTGACCCGCCGTCGTCGAGGTCGGGGTTGTAGATGACGACGCTGACGCCCAGGCAGCCATCAACACTCAGGCAGGTGCTGACGACCTTCTCGAGCTGGTCCCAGGTCAGCCCGCCGGGCTGCGGGTAGTCGACCGCGGGCAGCGACGCGGTGTCGAGCACATCGAGGTCGACGTGGCACCACCAGCCGCCTGGCGCGGTGCCCGCGCTGCTCGCCACGAGGTCTGCGATGTCGGTGCGGGATGCGAGGTCAAAGCCGTCGACATATACCGCGACGTGGTCGCGCAGGCTTGGTTGGCCGGCCTCGGCGAGTTCGGTTCGATCGCGCGGTCCGAGCATCGCGACGTGCTCGGGCCGCAGGCAGGGCAGGCGGGCGTCCAGGGCCTGCGGTCCGCTGAACAGCCCTAGCGCCAGCCCGATTTCGCAGTCGGACGCTTCACCGGTCGGCGTCCGGTGGGGGTCCCAGGCGTCCTCGTGGCCGTCGATGAAGACCAGGCCGGCACCGCCGCGATCGATGGCCGGGATGAGGGGCGCAAGCAGCATCGTGCAATCGCCCGCGACGACCATGGGGATCTTGCCGCCACGCCAGGCCGCGTCCAGCGCGGCAGCGGTATCGACAACCGCTTGTCCGAGAGCGAATTCACTGATCAGTCCGCGACGGCCTCGGTCGGGGGTCAGTCCGGTCACGGTGACCCATGTGGTGTGGATCGGCGCGGGCAGCCGGGTTTCGAGGCCGGCGTCGCGCACGACGCGAGGCATCCGTGCCACACCCGAGTGCACGCCTGCGGCGTTGAACGGCACGTAGATCAGCTCGGTGACAATGGGCTCAGCCCTCATGATGGCGCTCCGATTTCCGTCGCTACACCACGGTAGTGCGAAGGCGGAACCGACCGTTACGGAGCAACCGAGCGCCAGTCCTGCCGGCTGGCGCCAGGTCTCGGCACAGTCTCGATTCGGTCTCGGTGCGCCTCCGACGAAACCGAGGGCGACGTTCGTACCATCAGCCTCAATGGCAACTACAACATCATCAGTCACACGGACCATCGGCCTGCTCACGGTCGCTTCGGTCCTCGGAGCATTGGCGCTGAGTGGTTGCACGCCGCGGCCGGACGGGCCGGAGCCGGCAGCCGAGAAGTTCTTCGCGGCGCTCGCCACGGGGGACACGGCCGCCGCCGCCGAGCTGTCCGACCGTCCGGCCGATGCCAAGACCGCTCTCAACGAGGCGTGGAACGGCCTGCAGGCGACACGCCTGGACGCGCAGATCCTCGGCTCGAAGTACTCGCAGGACACGGGCAGCGTGGCGTACCGCTACACGTGGCACCTGCCGAAGAACCGCACCTGGACCTACGACGGTCAGCTCAACATGATCCGCGACGAGGGCCGGTGGGAAGTGCGCTGGAGTGCCACCGGCCTGCACCCACGGCTCGGCGAACACCAGACCTTTGCGCTGCGCGCCGATCCGCCGCGGCGGGCCTCGGTCAACGAGCGCGGCGGCACCGATGTGCTGGTGCCGGGCAAGCTCTATCACTACGCACTCGACGCGAGAGCCGCCGGCGCCGGCTTGATGTCGGCGGCCAGGGCGGTCGCCGACGCATTGCGGCCGTTCGATCCGGGTATGGACGCCCAGCGCCTGGCCGAGCAGGCGAGCTCGTCCGCGCAGCCGTTGAGTCTGATCACGCTGCGGCAGTCCGACCATGACCGGGTGGCCCCCGCCGTCGCGGGGCTCAACGGTGTCGTCGTCACCCCGCAGGCCGAACTGCTGCCGACCGATGACAAGTTCGCGCCGGCGATCGTCAACGAGGTCAAGAAGGCCGTGATCGACGAACTCGACGGCCAGGCCGGCTGGCGTGTGGTGACGGTCAACCAGAACGGCGTCGACGTCGACGTGCTCAACGAGGTGCCCGGCGAGCCCGCGCCGTCGATCACCATCAGCCTGGACCGGGCCGTGCAGAATGCCGCCCAGAATGCGGTGAACACGACCGGTAAGAAGGCGATGATCGTCGCGATCAAACCGTCCACCGGTGAGATCCTGGCCGTCGCGCAGAACGCCGCGGCCGACGTGGACGGACCCGTCGCGACCATGGGTCTCTATCCGCCAGGATCGACGTTCAAGATCGTCACGGCCGGTGCGGCCATCGAGCGCGATATGGCAACGCCCAACACGCTGTTGGGCTGCCCTGGCCACCTCGACATCGGCCACCGGACGGTGCCGAACTACGGCGGGTTCGACCTCGGCGTCGTGCCGATGTCACGGGCATTCGCGAACTCGTGCAACACCACGTTCGCCGAGTTGGCCAGCCGGATGCCGCCGCGTGGACTGACCCAGGCCGCCGCGCAGTACGGCATCGGGCCTGACTACCACATCGAGGGCATCCCGACCGTCTCCGGTTCCGTACCGCCTACGGTGAACCTCGCCGAGCGCACCGAAGACGGCTTCGGTCAGGGCAAGGTCCTCGTCAGCCCGTTCGGTATGGCGTTGGCGACCGCGACCGTGGCGGCCGGGAAAACCCCTGTGCCCCAACTCATCGAGGGCCACCAGACGCAGATCGACGGGGCGGCGGCTGCCCCGATCAGCCAGAAGATGGTCGACGGGCTACGGCCCATGATGCAGTTGGTCGTGACCAACGGAACGGCCAAGGATCTCAACGGCGTCGGCGATGTACGCGGAAAAACCGGCGAGGCCGAATTCGCGGGCGGCTCGCATTCGTGGTTCGCGGGTTACCGAGGTGATCTGGCGTTCGCGGCGCTGATCGTCGGCGGTGGCAGTTCGGAGTACGCGGTCCGGATGTGCAAGGCGATGTTCGACAGCATGCCTGCCGATTACCTCGCGTAGTGCGGCGCGCTCGCGGCGTCATCTGGGGGAGCGGGTAGCGGTAACGTGGGACTCGCCATGACGGGGACCAATGAGCAATCCGTGGAGATGCGGGTATCGGACGCCGACCGCAACGGCACGCTGCGTCGGCTGCACAACGCCGTTGCGCTCGGTCTGATCGACATCGCCGAGTTCGAAGAACGGTCGGCGCTGGTGTCGCAGGCACGGTTGCACGCGGATCTCGATGCGCTGGTCGGCGATCTACCGGGCCCGGGTGCCATCGTCACGACCGCGGCCGACCGCGTCGAACTGCGCGGTGTGCTCGGTTCGCTGAAACGGCACGGGGAGTGGACGGTGCCGACGCGACTCGCGTTGGTGCGGCGCATGGGGTCGGTGGAACTGGACCTGACGCGCGCCCGTTTCGCCGGGCCGATGGTCGTGGTCGAGATCGACATGAAGTTCGGGTCGTTGGAGATCAGGCTGCCCGACGGCGCGAGCGCTTCCATCGACGACGTCGAGGTGATCGTCGGCAGTGCCACCGATCGCCGCCGCGACGCACCCGCCGACGGCACCCCGCACGTGATCCTGACCGGCCGGGTGGTGTGCGGCTCGGTCGACATCCGCGGTCCGCGCAAGGGGTGGTTCGGCCGAGGTACGCGGACTTAGGCCCACACGTCGTCGGCCACGGAGATCACCGCGGGTCGAGCACCGCGAAACTCAGCGTGGCCCGCGCCGCCAGGCGGTCGCGACCGGCATCGGTCACGTCGACAGAGGTGACGATGAGCCGTCGGCCGGCGCGCACGATGGTGGCCACCGCCCTGGCCGGACCAGTGACGATCGGCGCCAGATAGTGCACGTTCATGTCGGCGGTGGTGACGTCCTGCCCGGTGCCGACGTGTCTGCCGGCCAGCCGGCCTGCCGCGCAGTCGATGAGCGTCGCGACGAGGCCGCCTTGTAGCGCGCCGCGGATGTTGGCGAGGTCCGGGCGGTTGTCCATCTCGACGATCAGCCGGTCGTCGTTCTCCTCGATGTCGCGAACTCCCAGCTGATTGAGCAGGTGGACCGGCGCTGGCTCGGTGAGCATGGCGCTACGTTAGCATTGTTCTCATATCCGGAGAGTTCCATTCTCATCGGGCGTGCTGATGCCGGTCCTACCGGCGGAGATCGGTACCCTGACCGGTATGTCAGTTCGTAGTGCCCTGCGCCCCGGCGTGCTTTCACCGACCCTTCCGGTGCCCAAGTCCATACCGCGACCGGAGTACGCGTGGCGGCCGACCGTGCAAGAGGGCAGCGAACCGTGGGTGCAGACGCCCGAGGTCATCGAGAAGATGCGCATCGCAGGCGGCATAGCCGCCCGCGCGCTGGCCGAGGCAGGCAAAGCCGTCGCGCCCGGCGTGACGACCGACAAACTCGACCGCATCGCCCACGAGTACATGATCGACCACGGCGCGTATCCGTCGACGTTGGGCTACAAGGATTTTCCGAAGTCCTGCTGCACCTCGCTCAACGAGATCATCTGCCACGGGATCCCGGACTCGACCGTCATCGAGGACGGTGACATCGTCAACATCGACGTCACCGCCTACATCGACGGTGTGCACGGCGACACCAACGCGACCTTCCTCGCCGGTGACGTCTCCGAAGAGCACCGGCTGCTCGTCGAACGCACTCACGAGGCCACGATGCGTGCCATCAAGGCCGTCAAACCGGGGCGGGCGCTGTCGGTCGTCGGCCGCGTCATCGAGGCATACGCAAACCGGTTCGGCTACAACGTCGTTCGCGACTTCACCGGGCACGGGATCGGCACCACGTTCCACAACGGGCTCGTCGTGCTGCACTACGACCAGCCCGCGGTCGAGACCGTGCTCGAGCCGGGCATGACCTTCACGATCGAGCCCATGATCAACCTCGGGTCGCTGGATTACGAGATCTGGGACGACGGCTGGACCGTGGCCACCAAGGACGGCAAGTGGACCGCGCAGTTCGAACACACCCTGGTGGTCACCGAGGACGGCGCCGACATCCTCACGCTGCCGTGAGCCTCGCGGGGGAGAGGTGAGCGGCGCGCTGCTCGTCGCCGGGACCACCTCTGACGCCGGCAAGTCGATGGTTGTCGCGGGGCTGTGCCGCTTACTGGCCCGCAAAGGCATGTCGGTGGCGCCGTTCAAGGCCCAGAACATGTCGAACAACTCGGCGGTCACCGTCGAGGGCGGCGAGATCGGCCGCGCACAAGCCATGCAGGCCCGCGCGGCCGGGCTCGCGCCCAGCGTCCGGTTCAACCCCATCCTGCTCAAGCCGGGCGGCGACCGGACCTCGCAGCTCGTCGTACGGGGGACCGTGGCCGGCTCGGTGGCTGCCGCGGACTACATCCACCATCGCGAGCACCTCGCCGCAGTCGTCGGTGATGAATTGGCGTCACTCAGATCAGAATTCGACGTGGTGATCTGCGAAGGTGCGGGCTCGCCGGCCGAGATCAACCTGCGGGCAACCGACCTGGCGAACATGGGGCTGGCGCGCGCCGCCAACCTTCCGGTGATCGTGGTCGGTGACATCGACCGCGGCGGGCTGCTGGCGCATTTTCACGGTACGGTCGCTGTGCTCGAACCCGCCGACCAGGCACTCATCGCCGGGTTCGTCGTGAACAAGTTCCGCGGCGACCCGGCACTGCTGGAGCCCGGCCTGCGCCGGCTCGAAGAGCTGACGGGACGACCGACTTACGGCGTCATCCCGTTCCACGACCAAATGTGGCTCGACGCCGAGGATTCCGTGTCGGTTGTCGCGGGCGGGATACGAGGCGGTCTCGTCGGCAGACCGCAGCCACCACGCGGTGAGCACGGTCTGACTGTCGCCGCCATCCGGTTGCCCCGCATCTCCAATTCGACCGATGTCGAGGCGCTGGCATGCGAACCGGGCGTCGTGGTGCGCTGGGTTGCCGACGCCGCCGACCTCGCCGGTGCCGACCTCGTCGTGATACCCGGCAGCAAGTCGACCGTGACCGACCTCGCCTGGCTGCGGGACCGGGGTTTGGCCGACGCCATCGCCGACCACGCCGGGCGGGGCCGCCCGGTTCTCGGGGTCTGCGGCGGGTTCCAGATGCTGTGCCGCCGGATCGACGACCCGGTGGAATCGCGCGCGGGCGTGGTCGACGGCTTGGGTCTGCTCGACGCCGAAATCGTGTTCGCACCCGGAAAGACGCTGCGGCACTGGGAGACTCCGCTGCGAGGCTACGAAATCCATCACGGTCAGGTCGCGCGTTCGGTCGAAGCCGACTGGCTGGGCATCGGGCTGCGGCGCGGGGCCGTGTACGGCACGCACTGGCACGGGCTGCTCGACAACGACGAGCTGCGCCGGACCTGGCTCACCGAGGTCGCCGCCGCGGCCGGGCGCACCGGATTCGTCGTCGCCGACGACGTTGACGTCACCGCGCGCCGGGACGCGCAGCTGGACCTGATGGCCGACCTGCTCGCCGACAACCTGGATGTGAACTGCGTGCTCGACCTGATCGAGCAGGGTCCACCGCGCCGCCCGACCATGGTCACCGCGCTGCAGACCTGATCGCGTCTCAGGTGTGCATGCGTGCGCCTTTGAGAATCTTGTCGACCACGTTGCGGCGGGTATGGACCGCCAGACCGACGAGATCGAGATCGTCGCGCCCGACCGCGCGGACCGCTGCCCGGTTGTCCCGGTCGTTGCCGGTGGCGAAGAGGTCGGCGGTGAAGACGGACACCGGCACGCCGCGGGCGAGTGCCCGGGTGTGGGCGGCGCGCAGCGTCTCCTTCGAACCCTCGAACACCAACACCGGTTGGCCGAACATGGCCAGGTACTCGGTGTCGTCTGCGTCGACATACGGTTCGCCGATGGTGTCCGGGTTGGCGGCCGCGATCCCACTCGCCACGAACGCGCAGACGTTCAGGCGTTGCCATCCTTCCAAGTCGTCGCGCAGCAAGACCGCGATCTTCGTCTCGAAACGCGTCGGGAATTCGTCACTTTGCACGCGAACCATGCTGCGAGACGACAGCGACCGCCGTCTTGTACGTTCTTGATGTGGTTGCAGACGCGGAGACCACCGCGTGGCGCCCGCACGTGAACGGCATCACCGAGGTGTTCCACGCGCGGTACCGCAGCCATGCCTATCCACCGCACACCCATGACGCGTGGACGTTGCTCATCGTGGATTCGGGAATCATCGGCTACGACCTCGACGGGCGCGGGCACGGTTCGGCCGGTCACGCCGTGACCCTGTTGCCGCCGCACGTCCCGCACGACGGCCGGGCGATCCGTCCCGGCGGTTTCCGGAAACGCGTGCTCTACCTCGAAACAGGCGTATGGACGGGAATCGGAGCCGCCGTCGACACGCCGACGCTGCACGACGCGGCGCTGCGCGACCGCATCGACCGGCTCCACAACGTGCTCGGGCCGGGCAACGAATTCGAAGCCGCGAGCAGGCTGGCGTTCATCGTCGAACGCGTCCAGGCCCATCTCCGGCATGCCGTGAGTACACCAGCCCCGGTGCGTGACCGCCGTCTGGCGCACGAACTGCGCGATCTCCTCGACAGCCGGATCCAAGCCGGATTGACCCTGTACGAGGCTGCCACACTGCTGCATGCCGATCCGGCACATCTGGTGCGCACCTTCGGCCGCGAGTTCGGCCTGCCTCCCCACCGATACCTCACCGGTCGAAGGGTCGATGTGGCCCGGCGTCTGCTGCTCGACGGAATGCGGCCATCCGACGTCGCCGCCGCCGTCGGATTCCACGACCAGTCGCATCTCAACCGGCACTTCAAACGAATGCTGGCCACCACACCGGCTCACTACGCGGGCACCGGCACGCAATCTCGATCCGCGGATTGTCGGTAGCCTGGGGCAATGATCAGCCTGCGCGAGGGAAGGCTGTTCCTCGCTGCGCTGTTGGCCGCGACGGCGGGCATCGGCGGTTGCGCGACCGTGGTCGCCGGAACCGCCACCTGGCCGGGCGCCACCTTGGACAGGGTCGTGCTCACCGCCGCGGATTTTCCGCCAGGGGTGCGGTATGACCGCGTCATCGAGGACTCCGGACAACCCGACGGTGCCGGCGGGCCGCCCAGCATGCTGTCCTCACCCGAGGGCTGCTCAGACGGGTTGACGCGGGTGATCGCCGAATCCGCCGAACGCGGTCCGGGCAGTGCGGGCAAGTTCATCGCCGCATACGACGGCGCGCGCATGGTGCTCACCGTGCTGACATCGCCGCTTCCGCTCGACCGGCTCGCCGCCACCGCCGATCGGTGTGCCGAGTTCCGTACCTACTTCGATCCGTCGGACGAAGGCATCCCCATCACCACGACCCGGCTCGCCGGGGCGAGCCCGTCGGCGTTGGCCTATCAGCAGACGATGCGACTCAACGGGGCGGACGAAAGCGTTTACTTCGCATTCGAAAACGTCGGGAACTGGGCGGTTTTCGGCATTGCGTTTCCCACCCAGAATCCGTCGATCGCAGTCAAAGGCCCGCTGCCGCAGACATTTCTGGACACGTTCGGCAAACAGGTCGAACGCGTGAGCACCCGCTGACGCCGACGTGGGGACAAGCTGATTTCCACCCCGCCGGCCGAACCGGGACGGTAGGTTGGCCCAATGCTCACCAGCGTGACCACCATCGACGGCTTCTCCATCGCCGTCGACGTGGCCGGTCCCGACAAGGGAGCCCCGGTGGTGCTGCTCAGCGCGGGCCACCACGGGCCCGCGGCCTACGAGGCGGTTTGCCAGCGGCTGCACACCGCATCGCTGCGCACCATCGTCATCGGGCCCGACCCACGATTGACCGCGAAATCAGTGGTCGGCATCCTCGACGCACTCAACATCAAATGGGCGCTGCTGGTCGGCGACCGGCTCGGAGGCGAACTCGCCTGGGAGCTGGCCGCCACGCGTCTGGACAAGTTCATCGGACTCGTGGTCGTCGACCGCGGCCACCCGCGCGTCGCCGATCCCACCGGGATGATCCGTGACGGCGACTGCCCGCCGGTGGAGATGAACACCACCGCGCTCGTCAGCAACCCGGCGGCCCGTGCCGTCGCCAAGGCCAGCCAACGGTACGTCTACGGCGACTTCCGGCTGGTGGAGATGCTGGGCCGGCGCAACGCGCAGGACTCCACCGCACAGCTCGCCGCCGAAATAGTCCTCCGCACCAGCAGCTGGTAGAACCCGCGCAGGCGCTCAGTCAGCCGCCACTGTGCTGATGCTCGGCGGCCTGCCTTC
>NZ_JBONDW010000032.1:0-61707 GCF_054919535.1 Mycobacterium venezuelense | reverse complement strand
CCGGCGTGTCGGGGACATTTGCGTCTGCTGGCGGTATCGCCCAGGACAATTGACCCATGCGTGTTCTGGTGCAACGGGTCAAGCGTGCACACGTGACGGTCGACGGGAAAGTCGTCGGCGCCGTCGACCCGCAATCGCAGGGGTTGTTGGCCCTGGTCGGGGTGACCCACGACGACGATGCGGCGAAGGCGCGCCGGATGGCCGAAAAGCTGTGGCAATTACGGATTCTCGATGGCGAGAAGTCTGCATCCGATGTTGCTGCGCCGATCCTGGCGATCAGTCAGTTCACGTTGTACGCCAACACCGACAAGGGCAGGCGCCCGTCGTGGAACGCGGCCGCTCCGGCAGGGGTCGCCGAACCACTCGTGACCGAATTCACCCTCGCACTGCGGAATTTGGGCGCATCTGTGCAAACGGGGGTTTTCGGTGCGGATATGCAGGTGGAACTGGTCAATGACGGACCGGTAACGGTGCTGCTGGAGCTGTGAACTCACTGGGAGTGGCGCGTATGGTCTGAGCATGACGACTAACCTGGACGCCCGGCTCGCCACCTACTCCCCCGTCGTTATCGGCATATTCCGCATCGTGTTCGGCTTCTTGTTCACGATCCACGGCGCGGCGAAACTGTTTGCCTGGCCCGTCGATATGGGCAGCGGTCCCATCCCCGCAGGCACCTGGCCGGTCTGGTACGCAGGTGTGCTGGAACTCGTACTGGGCCTGCTGATCCTGGTGGGGTTGTTCACCCGCATCGCGGCTTTCATCGCGTGCGGGCAGATGGCGGTCGCGTACTTCTGGCAGCACCAGCCCGAGGGTCTGTTCCCGCTGGAGAACGGCGGCGAGGCCGCGGTGCTGTTCTGCTTCGGCTTCCTGCTGCTGGTCGCGCTAGGCGGTGGCGCGTTCGCGCTCGACACCGCACGCGGTCGCCGCACGGTCCGAGGATAGATCTGGCCTAACGGTCCAGCGCCAGGTCCGCGCGGAAGCGTTTCATGCCGTCGATCTTGTCGGCCAGCGACGCGTCGGGACCGGTGTAGAACATCCACGGCATGGTCAGGATGTGGGTGATTCCGCCCGCCTCGGCGCGCTCGTAGTCGGCGATCGTGACCGCGTCGACCAACGGCGTCAGCACGGTGAAGCCGTCCATCGACAGCCCGGCCTCCGAACGCAATTCGCGCAGCCGGGCGATCGCGGCGATCGCCCGGTCCGTCGTGATGAGGTCGCCGATCCAGCCGTCGTTGCGGGCGGCCCGGCGCAGCGCGAGATCGGACAGGCCGCCAACCCAGATCGGGATGGGCGGCGGGGTGGGCTCCATCTCGAGCCTCGGTGCGGTGTAGAACTCGCCACTGAACTCGGCCCATCCGGGCGACCACAGTTCGCGCATGAGCTCCAGCATCTCGTCGGTGCGCCGGCCCCTGGCGTCGAACCGCGGTCCCACGAGCTCGAATTCGTCCTTGCACCAACCGACGCCGACGCCGAGGTCTACGCGACCCCCGGCCAGGTAGGCCGCGGTGCCGATGGCTTTGGCCGCCGCATACGGGTCGCGCATCGCGGGGATGTACACCGTCGTGGTGAATCGCAGCCGGGTCGTGGCCTGCGCGAGTGCGCCGACCAAAACCCACGGGTCGGGCCAGTGCGTGAACGGCTGCCACCGGCGTTCACCGTTCTTGGTGTACGGGTACGGCGTCGACAGCGTCTCGAGGTTGACGATGTGGTCGGGAATGCCCAACCCGTCATAGCCGAGATCGTCTGCGGCCTTGGCGATTTCGACGACCTCGGCGGTGTCGAGGAAGCCGCTCGCAATGTAGAACTTCATGCGGAGAGCTTCACCCGGCGCTTCTGGCCCAGGCCGGCATGATGAACACGCCCTCGGCCTCCACCGTGACCCCGTCGGCGTCGCTGAGCCGGCCCCGGGCGAACGCCTTGACGCCTTCGGTGCGTTCGACGAACGCGTCGGCACGCAACTCCCCCAACGGTGTTCCGCGCACGTACCGGCACGTGATGGTGCCCGTATAAAGCGGCTTGTTGAGCCCGCCGCTCGCCACTTCGCCGAGGATGTGGTCGAGCACCAGCGCACAGATTCCGCCGTGCACCCAGCCCGTCGGCCCCTCATATGCCGCACCGAGCGTGAACTCGCTCCAGCACGTGCCATCGGATTCGTGGTTGATGACGAGCGGCGGCGCGAGCGCGTTGCGCAGGCCAACGACCGGGTTGGCCCACACCACGGGCCGGCCCGTCTCGGCGTGCCGCATCGGCTGGGGCCCGTCGCGTTGCTCGCGTCGCAGCGTCTCGGTGACGGCCTCGATCGCGGCCGTGGCGCGCCCGATGCTGTTGTCGTCGACGCCCGAGCGGATGCTCGCATCGACGAGGTCGCGCACCGCCCGCGTCAGGGGTTCGTAGAGCGCCTGCAAACGATCGTGCTCATCAGCGCTGATGACGTCGAACGTATAGTCCACCCGTCCTTATTAGCACCACTAATCACGGCGCGGCGGGTCAGCCCCCGAAAACCTTGCGCACAACGGCCTTGGCGCGTCGCGTCACCCGCAGGTAGTTGTCGAGGAATTCACCGCCGTCGTCGCTGCCCCAGCCCGCGGCGAGCGCCACCGCGTTGAGCTGGCGCCCTGGCCCTGGTAGCTGGTCGGTGGGCTTTCCGCGCACGAGTACCAGCGCGTTGCGCGCCCGGGTCGCGGTGAGCCAGGCGTCGCGCAGCAGCTCGACGTCGCTCTCGGCCACGAGCTCGGCAGCACCGATGGCGTTGAGCGTCTCCAGAGTCGAAGTGTTGTGCAGCGCAGGCACTTTGTGCGCATAGCGCAGCTGCAGCAGCTGCACGGTCCACTCGATGTCGGCCAGGCCGCCGCGGCCCAGCTTGGTGTGGGTGTTGGGGTCGGCGCCACGCGGCAAGCGCTCGGCATCGACCCGCGCCTTGATGCGCCGGATCTCGTGCACCGCCTCGGCCGAGACGCCGCCCGATGGGTACCGGGTCCGGTCCGCCATGAGCAGGAACCGCTCGCCGAGCTCGAGATCGCCTGCAACCCGGTGGGCCCGCAGCAGCGCCTGAATCTCCCACGGCTGCGCCCACTGCGCGTAATACGCCTCGTACGACGCGAGGGTGCGCACGAGCGGACCGTTGCGGCCCTCGGGCCGTAGCCCGGCGTCGACCTCGAGCGGCGGATCGGCACTCGGCGTACCGAGCAGGGCACGGACCTGCTCGGCGATGCTGACCGCCCATCGCACCGCAACCGACTCTTCGGCGCCCGGCACCGGTTCGCACACGAACATCACGTCGGCGTCGGACCCGTAGCCGAGCTCGCCGCCGCCCAATCGGCCCATGCCGATCACCGCGATGCGGGCGGGCACTCCGGATTCCGGTGTGTTGGCGCGGATCACCGCGTTCAGCGCCGCCTGCAGTACCGCGACCCACACCGATGTCAGTGCCTTGCAGACCTCGGTCACCTCGAGCATGCCCAACACGTCGGCCGACGCGATGCGGGCGAGCTCGCGGCGGCGCAGCGTACGCGCGGCCGCGATGCCGCGCACCGGGTCGGCGTGCCGCCCGGCCGAGGCCACCAGTGACCGTGCGACGCTGTCAGGGTCGCCCTCAAGCAGTTTCGGCCCGTTCGGGCCGTCGGCGTAGAGCTGGATCACCTCGGGTGCCCGCATCAACAGCTCGGGGATGTAGGCCGAGGTGCCCAGCACCCGCATGAGCCGTTTGGCCACGGCCCCCTCGTCGCGCAGCGTCGACAGGTACCACCGTTGCTCCTGGAGTTCGTCGCTGATGCGGCGGTAGGCCAGCAGGCCGGCATCGGGATCGGGGGTGTCCGAGAGCCAGTCGAGCAGGGTCGGCAGCAGCACCTGCTGCACCCGGCCCTTGCGGCCGGTCGTGCCGGTCAGCGCGGCCAGATGGGTCAGTGCGCTCTGCGGGCCTTCGTAACCCAGTGCGGCGAGCTGGCGTTCGGCTGCCTCGGGGCTCATCCCGGCTTCGATGCCAAGCGCCGGCTGGCCGACCGATTCCAGCAGGGGCTGATAGAACAGCTTGGCGTGCAGGCGTGACACCCGCAGGCTCTGCCGTTTGAGTTCCTCGCGCAACACGCCCGACGCGTCGTGCGTGCCGTCGGGCCGGATGTGAGCGGCGCGCGCCAACCAGCGGAACGCCTCTTCGTCGCTGTCGTCGGGCAGCATGTGCGTGCGCTTGAGCCGTTGCAGTTGCAGGCGGTGTTCGAGCAGCCGCAGGAACTCGTAGGACGCGGTCATGTTCGCGGTGTCGTCACGCCCGATGTAGCCGCCTGCCCCGAGCGCGGCCAGTGCGTCGACGGTCGAGGCCACGTGCAGTGAGTCGTCGTTGCGTCCGTGCACCAATTGCAGTAGCTGTACGGCGAATTCGACGTCGCGCAGGCCGCCGGTACCGAGCTTGATCTCGCGGGACCGTACGCCTGCGGGCACGAGTTCCTCGACGCGCCGGCGCATGGCCTGGACCTCCGGGACGAAATCCTCGCGCTCGCAGGCCGTCCACACCATCGGCATCAGCGCGTCGATGTAGGCCTTGCCCAGGTCGGGGTCACCGGCGGCCGGGCGGGCTTTGAGCAACGCCTGGAATTCCCACGTCTTGGCCCAGCGCTGGTAGTAGGCGACGTGCGAGTCGAGCGTGCGAACCAGTTGTCCGCGTTTGCCTTCCGGCCGCAGCGCCGCGTCGACCTCGAAGAAGGCGTCGGCGGCGAACCGCATCATCTCGCCGGCCACCCTGGTGGCCGTCGTCAGGTTGTCGTTGGCGACGTCCTCGCCGACGAAGATCACGTCGACGTCGCTGACGTAGTTCAGTTCGCGCGCACCGCATTTGCCCATCGCGATGACCGCCAGCCGCGATGCCTCGCCGGCACCGTCGCCGCACACGGCCCGGGTGGCGACCGTCAGCGCGGCACCCAGCGCGGCGTCGGCCAGATCGGACAGGTGTGTGCTGACGGTGACGAACGGCACCACGGGCTCGTTCTCGACGGTCGAGGCCACATCGAGAGCCGCGAGCACCAGCAGCCTGTCGCGGTACAGGTCGCGCATGGGCGGTACGGCCGCACTTGTGCCCCGGTCGATGTCGAGCCGGTGCGCGGCCGAGGTGAACGCGTCGCGCAGTTCTTCCGCGCTCGGCAGTGCGGCTCTGCCCACCAGCAGCCGCCAGGACCGTGGGTGTGCCACCAGATGATCGCCGAGCGCGAGCGACGACCCGAGGACACCGAACAGCCGGCCCCGCAGCGCGCGGTCGGTGAGCAGTTCCCGGTTCAGTTCGTCCCACTCGCCGCCGAGCGCCTCGGCCAGCCGCACCATCGCGAGCAGCGCGACATCGGCGTCCGGGGCGCGCGACAGCGACCACAACAGCTCGACGTGTGATTCGGTGTTCCAGCCGAGCCGGTCCAGGTGCGCGTTGGCCTGCGAATCGACCAGTCCCAGCCGGCCGACACTGGGCAGTTTCGGGCGCTCGGTCGCAGGCTTGGGCACGACGAAAACGTTACAGGGAGCGCCTAGAGGGACAGATACGTCTTCAGCTCGTAGGGCGTCACGTGGCTGCGGTAGTTCTCCCACTCGGTGCGCTTGTTACGCAGGAAGTAGTCGAATACGTGCTCGCCCAACGCTTCCGCGACCAGCTCGGAGCTCTCCATGGCCTCAAGCGCGTTGCCGAGGCTCGACGGCAGCTCGCGGTAACCCATCGCGCGGCGTTCCTCGGGGGTCAGGCTCCAGACGTTGTCCTCGGCCTGCGGGCCAAGGACGTAGCCCTTCTCGACGCCCCGCAGGCCCGCGGCCAACAGCACCGCGAACGTCAGGTACGGGTTGCATGCCGAGTCGGGGCTGCGCACCTCGACGCGCCGCGACGACGCCTTGCGCGGCGTGTACATCGGCACCCGCACGAGCGCCGAGCGGTTCGCGGCACCCCACGACGCCGCGGTGGGCGCCTCGCCGCCGTGCACGAGGCGCTTGTAGGAGTTCACCCACTGGTTCGTCACGGCGCTGATCTCGCTGGCGTGCTCGAGGATGCCCGCGATGAAGGACTTGGCCACGTCGGACAGTTGCAGCGGGTCGTCGGGGCTGTGGAAGGCATTGGTGTCGCCCTCGAACAGGCTCATGTGGGTGTGCATGGCCGAGCCAGGATGTTCGGCGAACGGCTTGGGCATGAACGAGGCCCGCACACCGTCGCCGAGCGCGACCTCCTTGACGACGTAGCGGAACGTCATGACGTTGTCGGCCATCGACAGCGCGTCGGCGTAGCGCAGGTCGATCTCCTGCTGGCCGGGCGCGCCTTCGTGGTGGCTGAACTCCACCGAGATGCCCATCTGCTCCAACGCGTCGATCGCGTGGCGGCGGAAGTTGGGCGCCGCGTCGTGCACGGCCTGATCGAAGTAACCGCCGTTGTCGGCGGGGACGGGCACGCTGCCGTCATCGGGCCCGGGCTTGAGCAGGAAGAACTCGATCTCCGGGTGCACGTAGCACGAGAACCCCAGATCGCTGGCCTTCGCGAGCTGCCTGCGCAGCACGTGGCGCGAGTCCGCCCACGACGGCGAACCGTCGGGCATGGTGATGTCACAGAACATCCGCGCGGAATGATGCTGACCCGAGCTGCTGGTCCACGGCAGCACCTGGAACGTCGACGGATCGGGGCGCGCGACCGTGTCGGATTCGGATACGCGCGCGAACCCTTCGATCGACGAGCCGTCGAAGCCGATGCCTTCTTCGAAGGCTCCCTCGAGTTCGGCGGGCGCGATCGCTACGGACTTGAGGTATCCGAGCACGTCGGTAAACCACAACCGGACGAACCGAATATCGCGTTCCTCCAGCGTGCGCAGCACGAATTCCTTCTGGCGGTCCATGCCCGCAGCGTAGGCACCGGCTGTTAAATCTGTGTTACGGCCCTGGCTGCGTTTGATTTCCGGGTCGCTCCGCGCCAGCCTCGGGCACCTAACAATTGAGGTTGCCCGGCGATTGCTGGTTGACGAAGAAGTTGAGCACCGCGGTGTCGACGCAGGCGTCGCCGTTGAACACCACGGTGTGCTGCGAGCCGTTGAACGAGATCAGCGCCGCACCCATTTGCCGCGCCAGATCCACCCCGGCCTGATACGGCGTCGCGGGGTCGCCCGTGGTCGACACCACAACGACCTTGCCGGGTCCCGGCCCGCGCACCTCGTGCGGGACCGAGGTGGGCTGCACCGGCCAGAGCGCGCAGACGTCCCGCGGTGCGTATCCGGTGAATCCGCCGTAGGCCAAAAACGGCGCGACTTCCCGGATCTGCCGGTCGGCGTCGGCCCATACGGCCGGATCGGTCGGATACGGCGCGTCGACGCACCGGATGGCGGTGAAGGCGTCCTGCAGGTTCTGGTATCTGCCCGCATCGTCGCGATGCTGGTAGTCGTCGGCCAACAGCAACAGATCACCCGCGTCGGTGCCGCGCTGCAACCCGAGCAGCCCGCTCGTGAGATACGGCCAGTACCGCGCCGAGTACAGCGCGTTGACCGTCCCGGTGTTGGCGTCCTGGTAGCTCAACCCCCGCGGATCGGATGTGCCGCCGGGACGTGCCACCAGCGGGTCGACCAATTGCTGGTAGCGGCCGACGAATTGGGCCGGGTCGGTGCCGAGTGGACAGCCGTGGGATTTCGCGCAGTCAGCGGCGTATGACTCGAAAGCCTTTTGAAATCCCGCCATCTGGCGGATGTTCTTGGTGATCGGGTCGACGCTCGGGTCGACCGCGCCGTCGAGCACCATCGCGCGCACGCGGTCGCCGAACTGCTCGGCATAGGCCGCGCCCAATTCGGTGCCGTATGAGAAACCCAGATAGTTGATCTGGTTCTCGCCGAGGGCGGCCCGCACCGCGTCCATGTCCCGGACCGTCGACGCGGTGCCGATGTTGGCCAGGAACGGCGCCCCCATCCGGTCCAGGCACTGTTGGGCGAACTGGCGGTACAAACCTTCGATGTGGGCTACGCCGGCCGGGCTGTAGTCGGCCATCGGCTCGCGGCGGTACGCGTCGAATTCGGCATCGGTGCGGCAACGCAATTGCGGGGTGGAGTGACCGACGCCGCGCGGGTCGAACCCGACGAGATCGAACCTGCGACCGATCTCGGTGTCGGCCAGCGCGGCACCCATGCCCGCGACGGTGTCGACGGCCGACGCCCCCGGTCCGCCCGGGTTGACCATCAGCACGCCGATGCGGTCACCGGTTGCCGGCACCCGGATGACGGCCAACTGCGCCTGCGCGCCTTGGGGATCCGCGTAATCGACAGGCACCGCGACCGTGCCGCATTGAGCGGTCGGGATCGCCGACACGTCGGGAATCCAGTTCGCGCAGCCACCCCACGCCGGTGGTGCGGCGGATGCCACGGGCGTCCCGAGCGCGGGCATGGCAAGCAGCATCGAAGTCAGGATTCCGCCCACCCACCACCGCACGGCTGACATGGTCGCACGGCCCGCACGGCCGAGTCTGCGGCTGAAGCCGACCAGAGATCGGCCGGCAACCATACGGTGACCTTGAGGTTCGGCGGCGGTCAGCAGCGGGTGCCCGGCGGCGGGACGGTCACGTCGACCAGGTAGGTCGCGGCGATGTCGTCGATGCACTTGTCGCCCTGGAACACCACGGTGTGCTGCGTGCCGTCGAACGTGACCAGCGTGCCCCCGAGTTGCCGGGCGAGGTCCACACCGGCCTGGTAGGGGGTGGCCGGGTCGTTGGTCGTCGAGACCACGAGCACCGGCGGCAGCCCGCTCACCGAGATCTCGTGCGGCGTGCTGGTCGGCGGCACCGGCCAGAACGCACATGCGCCGAGGGGCGCATTGCCGGTGAACTCGCCGTAGCTCATGAACGGGGCGGCTTCGCGCAGCTTGCGGTCCTGCTCGACGACGACCGCGCGATCGGTGATCGCGGGCTTGTCCATGCAGTTGACCGCCACGCGCGCGTCGGTCGAATTGTTGTAGTGGCCCTTGGCATCTCGGCCCATGTACAGGTCGGCCAGCGCCAGCATGAGGTTGCCGTCACCCTCCTTGAGCGACGTGAGCGCATCGGTCAGATGCCGCCACAGGTTCGGCGAGTACAGCGGCAGGATCGTGCCGACGGTCGCGTCGCTGTAGCTCAGCCCGCGCCCGTCGCGCGTCTTCGCCGGGTTCTGGACCAAGGGATCGATGATGGTCTTGTAGACGTCGACAGCCTTGGCCGGATCGGTGCCGAGCGGGCAGTCGGGGCTCTTGGCGCAGTCGGCGGCGTAGTCGTCGAACGCCTTCTGGAAGGCCGCGGCCTGGCGCACGCTCTCCTCGACCGGATCGGCATTGGGGTCGACGGCACCGTCGAGGATCATCGCGCGGACCTTGTCGGGGAACTCCTCGGCATAGGTCGCACCGATGCGCGTGCCGTAGGAGTAGCCGAGGTAGGTCAGCTTCTCGTCGCCGAGCGCGGCCCGGATGGCGTCGAGGTCCTTGGCAACGTTCTCGGTGCCGACGTTGGCGAGGAACTCCTCACCCATCTTGTCGACACAACGCTGCACGAACGCCTTGGTCTCGGCCTCCAGGTGGGCGACGCCTTCCGGCGTGTACTCCACCGTCGGGTCGGCACGCTGGCGGTCGTTGTCGGCGTCGGAGTTGCACCAGACCGCCGGGTTCGACGATGCGACGCCGCGCGGGTCGAACCCGACGATGTCGAATCGTTCCTTGACCGACTGCGGCAGGCTCGGCAGCAGCGACAGCGCGGACTCGACGCCCGATTCGCCGGGGCCGCCCGGGTTGATCACCAGCGAACCGATCTTCTGACCGGTGGCCGGGAAACGGATCATCGCGATTCTGGCAACGTCACCGTCGGGCTTGGAGTAGTCCACCGGCACCGAAAGCAGGCCGCATTCGGCGGCGTCGGGAATGGGCGCCTGATCGCCCGCTCCGGCATTGCACGGCAACCACTGCACCGGGGTGCCCGGCCTGGGCACCGCGATGATCGCGCGCCCCTCGATCACCTGGCTGCAGCCCGCCACCGCCAGCACCATCACCGCCAGCAGCGCACCGAACCTGATCCTGACCTTCATGGCACCACATGCTGCCATGACTTGCGGCGAGCACCGGTCAGGGCCAGTCGACCAGGGGGTATTACCGGGTTGCCTTGACCAACTCATCGAGCGCGATGGCGAAGTCGTCGGCCAGGTCCCACAGGTCGGGCAGCAGTTCCGGGCACGACACGATGCCGACGTCGAGCTTGCCGGTCAGCGACATCACCGTGATGTTGAGGCCCGAGCCGTGGAATATCGGCCCCAACGGATACATCGCCTTGACCTCGGCACCGAGGAAATACAACGGCACCTGCGGCCCCGGCACGTTCGAGACGACGAGGTTGTGCACGGGTTTGGCACCGGACAGCCGGCTGGCCGCGTAGACCCGCATGGCGACGCCGAACACCGCCGGAGCGGCGAACTGCGTCCAATCCTGCAGCAGCGTGGCGCCTATCGCCGAACTATGTTGTTTCGCAACCGAATTCGCTTCAGCGATGGTCTTGAGGCGTTCGGCCGGATCGTCGATGTGGGTTCCGAGCGTGGAGAACATCCCCGAAACCTGGTTGCGGCCGGGCCGGTCCGACCGGTCGTGCACCGAGACCGGCACCATCGCGACGAGCGAATTCTCTGGCAACTCACCGCGATCGGCCAGAAACGTGCGGAGCACGCCGGACACGAGTGCCATCACGACGTCGTTGACCTTGACGCCGAAGTGGTTCTTCACGGTCTTGATGTCTTCGAGGTCGAGCTGCGCGAACGCGATGTTGCGGTGACCGGTGATGTTGGCGTTGAACGCGGTCTTCGGGGCGGCGAACGGGGCCGCCATCGTCATGCCGTTGCGCGCCCGGCGCACCGTGTCGACCACCGACGACACTGTCGTCGGCAGAATGTTGACCAGCTTCAACGGCCTCGTCGCGAACTTCACCGCGCCGTTGATCGCGATCTCCAGCCCGGTCGCCCCGCCCACTCCATCGACCGGATCCGGTGGCGGCGCGTCGGGTTCGGTGGTGCACAGCCGCGACATCAGGTTGGCGCCCGTGACGCCGTCGACGCCGGAGTGATGCACCTTCGTCATGACCGCTAGCCGCCCGCCGGCGTGGGCATCGGTGCCCGCGACGTTTTCGATGACCCACATCTCCCACAGCGGCCGGCTGCGGTCCAGCGGCAGCGACGCGATGTGCCCGCAGATCTCGGCGAGCTCGGTACGACCACCCGGCGCAGGCAGCCCGATCCGGTGCAGATGCCGATCGACGTCAAAGTCCTTGTCGTCCACCCAAACCGGATGGTCGAGGTTGAACCGGCTGTCGGCGAGTTTCTCACGGAATTCCGGCATGGCCTTGATCCGCAGCGACAGTGCGTCGCGCATCCGGTCGAACGTGTAACCGCCGGGCATGGTCGAGGTGTCGAGTTCGAGCACCGAGCACACATGCATCGGCTGGGCCGCGGTTTCGAGATAGAGGAAGCTGGCGTCGAGTCCGCTGAGCCTTTGCATGCGCCTGATCGTAGGGAGACGAGTCGGCAACTGTGAGGAAATCCACTTAACGAGTCGTTTACCCATTTTCCCGCGGGTGGCAGACTGACATTGTCAGCCGAACCCGGGGACCATATATCGGCCTCGAGGATTCGAAAAGACCATCAATCGAGGGACAACGATGTCTGAACAGTCTGTGTACGGTGCTGCCAGCGCGTCTCCGGACGCTGTGCAGGACGCGAAACCCCGCACCAAAGTTCGTACCGTCACGCTCCAGAAATGGAAGGCCGAAGGCCACAAGTGGGCCATGCTCACCTGTTACGACTACTCCAGCGCGCGGGTGTTCGACGATGCCGGCATTCCGGTGCTTCTGGTCGGCGATTCCGCGGCAAACGTCGTCTACGGCTACGACACCACCGTCCCGATCACCATCGACGAGCTGATCCCGTTGGCGCGGGCAGTCGTCAAGGGCGCCCCGCACGCACTCGTCGTCGCCGACCTGCCGTTCGGCAGCTACGAGTCGAGCTCACAGCAGGCGCTCGCCACCGCGACCCGGTTCATGAAGGAAACCGGCGCGCAGGCCGTCAAGCTCGAAGGCGGTGAACGCGTCGCCGACCAGATCGCGACGTTGACCGCGGCAGGCATCCCCGTGGTGGCCCATATCGGCTTCACACCGCAGAGCGTCAACGGGCTCGGCGGCTTCCGCGTGCAGGGCCGCGGCGATGCCGCCGATCAGACCATCGCCGACGCGATCGCCGTCCAGGAAGCCGGCGCGGTCGCGGTCGTGCTGGAGATGGTGCCCGCCGAGTTGGCCACCCAGATCACCGGCAAGCTCACCATTCCGACGGTCGGTATCGGCGCAGGCCCCAACTGCGACGCCCAGGTGCTGGTCTGGCAGGACATGGCTGGCCTCACGAGCGGCAAGACCGCGAAGTTCGTCCGCCGGTTCGGCGACGTGGGCGGCGAATTGCACCGCGCCGCAACGCAATACGCGCAGGATGTGGCGGCCGGGGTGTTCCCGGCCGAGGAGCACAGCTACTAGCAGCCGCTAGGCGAACTCGGGCCGGCGCTTCGCGAGGAACGCATCCACCCCTTCGCGGCCGTCGGCCGAGTCCGCGCGCGCGGCGATCAACCGGCCTTCGGCCTCCATCTGCTCTTCGAGGCTGTTCTTGAGCGAGGACAGCAGCAGCGTCTTGACCGCGCCGTTCGACCCGGCCGCCCCACCGGCCAGCTGTTCGGCGAGTTTGCCGGCCCGCTCCGCCAGGTCGGCGTCGGCGACCACCTCGGTGACCAGGCCCCAGTCCTGCGCCTCGGCGGCCGACAGCGTGCGGTTGGTCAGCATCAGTTCCTGTGCGCGGCGCACGCCGACGAGCCGCGGCAGGTAGTACGACGAACTGCCGTCCGGGCTCAGCCCCACCTTGGTGTAAGCCATGGTGAACGACGCCGATTCGGCGGCCAGGACAAGATCTCCGGTGACGGCGAGCGAGAAGCCGGCCCCCGCGGCGGTGCCGTTGACGGCGGTGATCAGCACGGCGTCCATCCGGGCGAACGACGAGATGGCCCGGTGCAGGTCGTCGGCGACGCCCTTGATGTACTGCCCGCGGGCCGGCGCGGTGGAGAACGACTTCAGGTCGCCGCCCGCGCAGAAGAACCGGCCCGATCCGGTCAGCACGACGACCTTGGTGCCCACCGTGTCGCAGCGCCTGGCGGCATCGGCCAGTTCACGAGTCATGGTGTCGTTCATGCCGTTTGCGGCGTTCGGGCGGTTCAGCGTGATGCGCGCTATGGCGCCGGACTGTTCGAAGGCGATGGCTTCGTACGTGGGCTCGGTCACGATCCGGACTCTAGCGGGCCGCTCACTGCGGTGGTCGCACACCCAGCCTGTCCGCGGTCGCGCGTACCAGGCCTGCGAAATCGTCGTGGTAGCCGACGGCCCGTAACGCGCCCTCACCGATCACCCAGGGTTGTTCGAGCGGTATGTCGGCGTCGTCCGAGCGGCTGTTGATCACCGATTCGACGAGGCGGAACGGCAGGTCGTCGGCATCGGGCGGGCCGCCGCACTCGCCGATGACGGCGGCAGACAGGCGCCGATACCGGCTGCGCAGTTCGGCGCGGCTGCGGCGGAAGGGCTCGAAGCGATCGGTCCGCAGTTCCGGCAGCAGGTACAGCGCGCCGAGATTCCACCGCCCCGCGCACAGCTGGGTGGCGTCGCCGACCACGAGCGCGTGCAACCGCGGCGCGGCCGGGCCGGACTCCCCCGCCAGATTTGTTGCCAGGCGTAGCGGAGCGTCGACCGTCCCGGTCAGCAGCGCGTCGAGGATGTCGTCCTTGGTCGCGAAATGGTGGTACAGCGACGCTTGGCGCACCCCGACCTCGTCGGCGATCCGACGCGTGGACGTGCTGGCGTAGCCGTGTGTGGTGAACAGCTCGGCCGCGGCGTCGAGTATCTCCTCGCGGGCGGTCTTGCCGGGCCTGCGGGACTGTTCCAGGCGCGGACGGCCCCGTCCCGCGCCAGCCATCGCCCCGGTGGTCATCTCAACATTCTGTCACCGGGCCGGGTCCCGTCACGCCTGCTGCAGCTCGGCCAGGTACTGCTGCTGGCAGGCACGGCGCGCGAGCTTGCCGCTCGTCGTTCGCGGAATCGACCCTGCCGCAACCAGTTTGACGTCAGCCACGGCGACAGCGTGGCGCCGCGAGATCTCGGCGCGGATCGCGTCGACGATCGGCGCCGGGTCGGCGCGCCCGGCACCCGGGGCCCGCTCGGCCACGATCGCCAGCCGTTCACCGGATGGGGACGGCACGGAGAACGCCGCGACGAATCCCGCCCGCACGGCGGGCGAGGCCTCGGCCACGGTGGCCTCCAGATCCTGCGGGTAATGGTTGCGGCCGTCGACGATCACCATGTCCTTGATCCGGCCGGTGATGTACAGCTCGCCGTCGACGTACATGCCCAGATCGCCCGTGCGGAACCACGACGCGCCCTCGGGCGCGCCCTCGGCATGGCTGTTGCGCTCGAGCCGCGTTTGCAGCTTGTTGCGGAACGCGAGCTCGGTTTCGTGCGGCCGGCGCCAATAGCCCTGCCCGACGTTGTCGCCGTGTAGCCAGATCTCACCGACCTGGCCGTCCGGCAGCTCGGCTTCGACGTCGTCGTCGGGAGAGACGATCACCGCCCATTGGCTGCGCGCGATCTGCCCGCAGGACACCTGAGGCACGGCAGCGGGCGCGTCGGGCGACACCACGACGGCGCGGCCGGCCCCGAGCTCCTCGCGGTCGACGTAGATCGCGCTCGGCGAGGCGTCGGGCGCGATCGTCGATACGAACAGCGTCGCCTCGGCCATGCCGTACGACGGTTTGACCGCGGTCGGTGCGAGTCCGTACGGCGCGAAGGCGGTGTTGAACACCTCAATCGAGGACATGCTGACGGGCTCGGAACCGTTGATCAGCCCGGCGACGTTGCTCAGGTCCAGCTCTTCGCCGGCAGGCGGCAGGCCGCGCTGGGCCGCGAGTTCATACGCGAAATTGGGTGCCGCGGCGAACGTCGGCAGGTCGGACGATCCGAGTTCCTTGATCCAGCGGTACGGGCGACGGACGAACGCCACCGGCGACATCAACGTGATGTGGCCGCCGCACAGTGCCGGGAACATGATCATCAGCAGACCCATGTCATGGAACAGCGGCAGCCAGCTGACACTGCGGATGTTCCAGTCCAGGCCCACCGAGATGATCATCTGCAGCACGTTGGTGCACGCGGCCCGGTGCGTGATCTCCACACCGGCCGGTGTACGGGTGGAGCCGGACGTGTACTGCAAGTAGGCGATGTCGTCGGTCCGCAGGTCCGGTGCGCGGAACTCGGCGCCGACGGAGTCGGGCACGGCGTCGACGGCGATCATGCGGGGACGCCGCGACCGCGGCAGCTTGCGCAAGAACGTCCCGACCGACTCGGCGGCCGCAGTCGTGGTCAGTACGGCCGACGGGCTCGCGTCGCCGAGCACCGCATCGAGCCGCTCGGTGTGCCCGGGCAACTCCGGGGAGAACAGCGGAACCGCGATGGCACCGGCGCGGATGGCGGCGAAGAATGCGACGACGTACTCGACGCCCTGCGGGGCCAGGATCGCCACGCGATCGCCGCGGGCCGTCACCTGTTGCAGCCGGGCTCCGACCGCGCGTACCCGGGTGTCCAGCTGCGCCCAGGTCAGTTCGACGGCCTGGCCGTCGTGATCGAAATCCAGATATCGATAAGCCGGTGTATCACCGAGATCGGCGACGTTGCCGTCGAAATGCGACAGCAGCGTGGAGCCGTCGGGGATGGCGATCTCGCCATCCGAATCCAGGTAATCGGCGACCTTCAGGCGTGCCGCGGCGCCGCTCGTTGTCATCGCTTCCAGACCCATGCCCGCAATATTAAGAGACTTCCTCAGAAACCGGTGGAAGGTGTTGTGCGCGGCGGGAAGTCTTAACCTTCACGTGACCTTCGGTCGGTTCAGGGCAACCATTCGGGTGTGGCACGCTGGTGCCATCTGATCCGGTGCACAGCGAAGGTGACCATGGCCCAAGACAAGCCCAAAACCTCCACGTACACCGAGGTCGAGCGCAAGTTCGCAGTGACCGACGCGACCGTATCCCCCTCATTCGAAGGTTTGACCGCAGTTGCGCGCGTCGAGCGGTCCCCGTCACAGCAGTTGGACGCTGTCTACTTCGACACACCCGAGCGCGACCTCGCTGCGCACCGCATCACGCTGCGGCGACGCACCGGCGGCACCGACGCCGGCTGGCACCTCAAACTGCCCGCGGGTCCGGATGCCCGCACCGAGGTGCGCGCACCGCTGACCCAAGACGCCGACAATGAGGCCGTTCCCGAGGACCTGCGTGACATCGTGCTCGCGATCATCCGCGACCGGCCGCTCTCGCCGGTCGCCCGCATATCCACCAAGCGCAGCGTCGACCTGCTGTACGGACACAGCGGCGCCCCGCTCGCCGAGTTCTGCGACGACCATGTCACTGCGTCGGCCGCGGGGCACGAGGACGAGGCGCAGCAGTGGCGGGAGTGGGAACTCGAACTGCTGGACACCGACGTTCCCGACGATCTGATGGACCGGTTGTCGAACCGGTTGACCGACGCGGGAGCGCAGCCTGCCGGGCACGGTTCGAAACTCGCCAGGGTGCTCGACACCGCGGGCACCGCCGCCGCGGAGCGGCCCATGCCCGACGATCCGATGCACCGCGCCATCGCCGAACAGATCGAGGAACTGTTCGTGTGGGACCGCGCGGTGCGTGCGGACGCGTACGACTCGGTGCACCAGATGCGCGTGACGACGCGCAAGATACGCAGCCTGTTACAGGCTTCCAAAGACGCGTTCCCGTTGGCCGACCACGGCTGGATTCTCGACGAGCTACGGGCACTCGCGGCCTTGCTCGGCGTGGCCCGCGACGCCGAAGTGCTCGCCGAGCGCTATCAGCGCGCGCTCGACGAACTGCCCACCGAACTCGTGCGCGGCGCGGTCCGGGAACGGCTCGTCGACGGCGCCAACCACCGGTACGCCGCCGGCCTGCGCCGCGCGCTGCTGGCGATGCGCTCGCAGCGCTACTTCCGGCTCCTCGACGCACTCGACGATCTCGTCGCCGCCGAACCCCCGGACGACACCGGCGAGGACGGCTCATCGGCGACGATCGCCTCGGCGTACAAGCGGGTACGAAAGGCGGCAAAGGCCGCGAAGGCGGCCGCGGAGTCCAGCGCGGCCGACGCCGAGGAGAAGGACGAGGCGCTGCACCGAATCCGCAAGGGCGCCAAGCGTCTTCGCTACACCGCGGCCGCCACGGGTGCGACCAAGGTGTCGGACCGGGCCAAGGCCATCCAATCGCTGTTGGGCGATCATCAGGACGCCGTGGTGAGCAAGACGCACCTGAGCACGCAAGCCGAAGCCGCGCACGCCGCGGGCGAGGACACCTTCACCTACGGTCTGCTCTACCAATTGGAAGACGAGGTCGCCCAGCATTCGCGCGCGCTCCTGGAGGATGCGCTGCGAAAGCTCGACAAGGCGGTCCACCAGACCCGGCACTGACGCAGGGGCGAACGAGTTGGCCTGTAAGCCGGATTCTGTTCCTCGCCCGGGGGCGAGGCGGCGACCATCCATCTGGGCACACCGTCGCCGGGTGCCTCAAGCGGCCTACCCGCAGGCTCGGGCGAGCAGCCCTCCGGCGCCTGCGCGACCGCAACCAGGTTGCGGCCTTCTTGGCCTTGCTTCGGGTGGGGTTTGCCTAGCCACCCCGGTCACCCGGGGTGCTGGTGCGCTCTTACCGCACCGTTTCACCCTTACCATTTCTGGCGGTCTGTTTTCTGTGGCACTTTCCCGCGAGTCACCTCGGATTGCCGTTAGCAATCACCCCGCTCTGTGAAGTCCGGACTTTCCTCGACACCCGAGGGTGCCGCGGCCGCCCGGCCAACTCGTTCGCGCAGATCACCGTACCCTTAAATCCATGCCGCAGGTGCCACCTGCCCGATATTTGCTCAGGGCGAAGGACCTGGCGGACGCGCGGTATGCCGACCCGATCACCGTCGAAGACCTCGCGGCGGCCGCCGGCCTGTCCCGCGCACACTTCAGCCGGATGTTCACTCGCACCTTCGGGGAGTCTCCGCGCGCCTATCTGCAGAGCAGGCGATTGGAGCGGGCCGCGGCGCTGCTGCGCAACACCGACCGCTCGGTCGCCGACATCTGCGTGATGGTCGGACTGCAGAGCGTGGGCTCGTTCACGTCGAGCTTCGCCAAGGTCTACGGCAAGCCGCCGGCGGCCTACCGCGCGAGCCTGCCGCCCGCGGCGCTGCGCGCCCCGGTGCCGAGTTGTGTTCTGGCGCGCGACACCCGGAAAACAGCACACGGGAAGAAGACGGGCACCGACGCCCGACCGTAGCGTCGGTCGCATGATGAGAATCGCAAGCACGCACCTCTGGGTTCACGACCAGGAAGCCGCGCTGAAATTCTGGACCGAGAAGGTCGGAATGGAAGTGCGCGAAGACGTTACGTTGCCCGATGTCGACACGCCGTTCCGGTGGCTCACGGTCGGCCCGCCCGGTCAGGACGATGTCAGCATCGTGCTGATGGCCGTGCCCGGCCAGCCCGTGATGGACGACGACACCCGCAAACAGGTGCTCGACCTGACCGCAAAAGGCTTCGCCGGCACGGTGTTTCTGACCACTGAGGACTGCCAGAAGAGCTACGAGGAGCTCACCGCCCGCGGCGTCGAGTTCACCGAGCCGCCCAACCAGATGCCCTACGGCATCGACTCCGGTTTCCGCGATCCGTCGGGCAACAGCGTCCGGCTGACCCAGCGCACCTGAGCCGTGTCGAGACCGACGCAATGGTCGATGCCACGCCGTGCCGGCGACCACTGCGTCGGTCTCGATGCGGTCAGTCCCTGCGACGCAACACCATCACGTTGTCGATCAGCGTGCCGCGCTGCCCGTCCGGACCGGTCGCGTCACGCTCTTCGGCTCCGACGCGGATCCGCTCCCACTCCTCGTCGGGCAGATCGATTGCGGACACGACGTCGTCAGCGCTGGGGAACTCGAATTTCCTTACGTGCTCGGGCGCCCACGGCGGGGCGGCACCGTGGTCGACGATGATCAGCAGCCCGCCCGGGGCTACCACCCCGGCGGCGCGGCGCAGCAAGGCCGGCCGGTCCATCGCGATGGGCGACTGCAGGAACTGAGCCGACACCAGGTCGAAGCGGCCCTCCGGAAGACTCTCGGCGAAATCGTGCCGTTCGAACGTGATGCGGTCCGCCACGCCACGGGCCTTCGCTTCGGCGGCGGCCCGCCCGAGCGCGGTGTCGGAGACGTCGGTGGCCGTCACCTGCCAGCCCTGCTCGGCGAGCCAGACGGCGTCGCCGCCCTCGCCGCAGCCGAGATCCAGCGCACGGCCCGGGCTCAGGCCCGCGGCCAGCTTCGCGAGCTGCGGGTTGACGCGTCCGCTCCAGATCCGGCCGCGCTGCCCGTAATGACGTTCCCAGTACTGGGCCGTCACCTCCGAATGCGTCGGCCACGGCGGGACCGGCAGCCCGACGTCCTCGGCCAGCAGGCACTGGACCACCGCTGCGCCCACCTGGCTTCCGGTCGCGACGGCGGCCGCAACCTGAGGCATCTGGGCGCTCAGGTCTCCCGCGGCGAACACGCCCGGTACGGAGGTGCGGCCGAATGCGTCGACCACGAGGGCGTCAGCGGCGACCGGTCCTGGTGCGGCGACCGCACCGAGTTGTGCGGCGAGCGGCGAGCGCTGGTGCAGCGTGGTGGCGACAAGTGCGCCGCGGCGCGCCAACCGCGTTCCGTCCGTGAACTCCACGGCGGCCAATTCGCCGTCTTCTGCGAGGAATTGGGCGATCGAGCGGTCGTCGACGCTGACCCCCGCCGCGTCGAGCAGTTTGATCTGACTGTCGTCCAGGCCGCCGTCGCCGTCGGTCAGGACAATCAGGTCCTCGGTCCAGCCACGAAGCAACAATGCCGAGTGCACGGCACGGTCACCGCGGGCGACGACCGCGAGCGGCGCGTCCCGCATCTCCCAGCCATGGCAGAACGGGCAGTGGAAAACCGAACGGCCCCACAGCGGTTCGAGGCCTGGGATACCCGGCGGCCGGTATTCCATCCCCGTCGCGAGAAGCACCGCCCTGGCCTGCTCGCGGGTGCCGTCACCCAGTTCGAGCACGAATCCCTGTTCACCACGCACGACTTCGCCGGTACGCACTTCCACCGTCGGATAGACGGCGAGTTCGGCACGGCCCGCCGCATACAGTTCGGCAGGCGGCCTGCCGTCGCTGCCGAGCAGCCCGCCGATGCCGTGGGCGGCCAGGTTGCTCTGCTGCCCGGCGTCGACGAGCAGAACCCGCCGCCGCGCCCGGCCCAGTACGAGTGCAGCACTCAAACCCGCCGCACCGCCGCCGACGATGATGCAGTCCCATGGCTTGTCCATAACTTCAACGTCCATATCCCGAGCTTGCCGACGCAGCGATAAACTGCCAAGCTAATTTGCCATGCAGGCAAATACGAGTGCAGAGGAGAACGTCGACGCCATGGTCCGGCGCCGGCTGCGCGAGCTACGCGTGCAGCGCGGCCTGACCCTGGAGGATGTCGCGACCCGCGCACAGATCGACGTGTCGACGCTGAGCAGGCTGGAATCGGGTAAACGCAGGCTCGCACTGGACCATCTGCCCCGGCTCGCCTCCGCCCTGTCGGTGACCACCGACGAACTGCTGCGCGCACCGGAGGCCGAAGATCCGCGCGTCAAGGGCAGCTCGCACACCCACCACGACATCACGTACTGGCCGCTCACCCGGCATGGTCCGGCCGGCGGGCTGCACGCGTTCAAGATCCGCATCAGCGCCCGCCGCCGCAAGCCGCCTGCCGAACTGCCGGTGCACGAGGGCCGCGACTGGATGTACGTGTTGTCCGGGCAGCTGCGGCTCATTCTCGGCGAGCAGGACTTCATCGTCAAACCCGGTGAGGCCGTCGAGTTCTCGACGTGGAGCCCGCACTGGTTCGGCGTGGTGGACGGCCCGGTGGAGGCCATCACGATCTTCGGCCCGCACGGCGAGCAGCTACACCTGCACGCCTGACCTACAGGTAGGCGGTCTGGTTGACGAGTCGCACCGATGAGGCGCCGTCGGCATAGAACTCGGCGATCGACAGCGACGCCAGGTCGAGGTGCAGCCGGTAGAGGATGCCCTCGCCGGCATCGAGGGCGAGCCGCAGCACGGTTTTGATCGGCGTCACGTGTGACACCACGAGAACCGTCGCGGCGCCGTGGTCGGCGATGATGCGGTTGCGGGCGCGACGCACGCGGTGCGCAACGGCGTCGAAGCTCTCCCCGCCGGGCGGCTCGACGCTGGTGTCGCGCAGCCAACGCCGGTGCAGCTCCGGATCGCGTTGCGCGGCTTCGGCGAACGTCAAGCCTTCCCACGCGCCGAAGTCGGTTTCGATCAGATCGTCGTCGACCGTGACGTCGAGCCCGAGCGCCTTGGCGGCGGCCGCGGCGGTGTCATAGGCCCGTTGCAACGGCGAGGTGAGCACCGCCGCGACCCCACCCCGCTCACCCAGATAGCGCGCCGCGGCGTCGGCCTGGCGCCGGCCCTCTTCGGTGAGCGCCGGATTGCCGCGGCCCGAATAGCGGCGATGAACCGACAATTCGGTCTGGCCGTGCCGCAACAGCAGCAGCCGCGTCGGTGCGCCGACCGCGCCGGTCCAGCCGGGAGCCGACGGCTTGTCGGCCTCGACCGGCTTCTTCGCCGGCTCCGCCTCGTCGACCACCCCGGCCGCCGCGTCCATCGCCTCGTTGGCCAGCCGGTCGGCATAGCTGTTGCGGTCGCGCGGAATCCAGCGGTAGCTCACGTGATCGAACGCGTCGGCGAGGCCCGCGGCCCGGCGCTGCAGGTCGACCAGGTCAGGGTGTTTGACGCGCCAGCGGCCCGTCATCTGTTCGACCACCAGTTTCGAGTCCATCGACACCGCGACCTCGGTGGCGCCCTGGGCGGTTGCCGCCTCCAAACCCGCGATCAGCCCGCGGTATTCGGCGACGTTGTTGGTGGCCCGGCCGATGGCCTCTTTGCGCTCGGCCAGCACCGTGCCGTGGTCGGCGGTGTAGACGACGGCGCCGTACCCGGCCGGTCCCGGGTTACCGCGCGACCCGCCGTCAGCCTCGACGAGCACCTTCATGGCTTGACCCGCAACAGGATTGCTCCACACTCCGGGCAGCGCAGCACATCGTCGTCTGCGGCGGCCGAGATGCGAGCGATCTCACCGCGGTCGATCTCGATCCGGCATGCTCCGCAGCGGCGGCCCTGCAGTAGGCCGGCGCCGGCACCACCACGTGCGCGCTGCCGCTCGTAGAGGCCGACCAACTCGTCGTCGATGGAATCGACGAGCGCGTCGCGGCGGGTCACGCACTGATGGCGGGACTGCTCGATCTCGGTGTGTGCGGCATCGCGCGCCTGCTGGGCGTCCGACAGCGCCGTCTGCAGTTCATCGATGCGGCGCAGCGCGTCGGCCTGCTGGGCAAGCAGTTCCTCGCGGCGCTCCATGACTTCCAGCAGAGAATCTTCCAGGCTAGATTGCCTGCGCTGCAGGGTCTCCAGTTCGTGTTGGATTTCGGTCACCTGTTTGGCGCCCACCGCGCCGCCCTCGAGGAGTGCGCGGTCACGGTCCTCGCGTTGGCGCACCGCGTCGATCTCGGTCTCGAACTTGGCCACCTGCGTGCCAAGGTCCTCCAGCGCGATTCCCAGGGTGGCCAACCGGTCGTTGGCGGCGCCGTACTCGGCCTGAGCCTCGTCGAGGCGCTGCTGCTCGGCCAGATGCTTGGCCCGGTGCTCGATGCGTGCCAGCTCGGCGTCGACCTCGGTCAGCGCGAGTAGCGAACGTTGCTGGGTAACTTCGGCTTTCATGATTTTTCGCTCCCCTACCGGCTAACTCTCGACGTTCCATGGATCGGTGCGCACCGTACTGACCCGCACCGGCAGGGTGTCACCGAAATGCCTGCGCAGCACGTCGGCCGCCTGGGCACACCACGGAAATTCGCTGGCCCAGTGTGCGACATCGACGAGCGCGATCTCGGACGCCCGGCGGTGTTCGTCGGCGGGATGGTGGCGCAGATCCGCGGTCACGTACGCCTGCACGTCGGCCGAGGCGACCGCACCGAGAAGCGAGTCGCCCGCTCCCCCGCACACCGCGACGCGCGACACCATGGCCTCGGAATCACCGGACGCGCGCACACCCCACGACGTGGCAGGCAGCGCCGCGCACACGCGGGATACGAACGCCGACAACGGTTCCGGCCGAGCCAGCGAACCGACCCGACCGATTCCGACATGACCGGGTATCGGGGCCAGCGCGATGATGTCGAAGGCCGGTTCCTCGTACGGGTGCGCCGCGCGCATGGCGGCCAGGATCGTCGAGCGCAACCGCGCAGGCGCGATCACCTCGACCCGGTCCTCGGCCACCCGTTCGACGCTGCCGACCTCACCGATCGCCGGCGACGCGCCGTCATGGGGCAGGAACTGCCCCGTCCCGGTCACGCTCCAGCTGCAGTGCGAGTAGTCGCCGATCCGGCCCGCACCCGCCGCGAACAGTGCCGCACGCAACGCCTCGGCGTCCCCGGCCGGAACGAACACCACCCACTTGTCCAGATCCGGGCCTGCCGCGACGGGCGATAGCACGCTCTCGACGTTCAGCGCGAGCGCATCGGCCAGCGCGTCCGATACGCCAGGCGATGCGGAATCGGCATTGGTGTGCGCGGTGAACAAGGCCCGCCCGGTGCGGATCAACCGGTGGATCAGCGATCCCTTGGCGGTGCTGGCCGCGACGCTGTCCACCCCGCGCAGCAACAGCGGGTGATGCGCCAGCAGCAGCCCGCGATCGGGCACTTCGGAGATGACGGACTCGGTGGCGTCGACCGAGATGGTGACCGATTCGACGGGTTCGTCGGGGTCACCGCACACGAGCCCGACCGAATCCCAGTCCTGGGCAAGCCGCGGTGGATAGGCGGCATCCAACACCGCGATGACATCAGCCAGTCGGGCACTCATTTCAGCACCTCCCTCACGGCGTCCACCAAAGCCGGCCACTCCGTGCGCACCGCGGCGCGCAGGTAGTTCGGGCGCAGGCCCACGAAAGTATCGCAACGGCGCACGGCAATACCCTTGGTTTCCAGATGTTTTCGCATCAACTCCGCGTCCGGTACGGCGAACAGGACAAACGGCGCGGCGCCGGCGACCACCTCGAGGCCGAGTGCGTCCAGCGCAGCGGCCATCTCGACGCGAAGAGCCGCCAGCCGCCGCGCACCCGCCTCGGCCTCGGCCACCGCCTCGGAGGTGTTCGCCGCGGCGATGGCCTCCAACTGCAGCGTCCCCAGCGGCCAGTGCGCGCGGCGTGCGGTCAGCCGGGCCAACAGTTCGGGCGCGCCGAGCGCATAGCCGACTCGCAACCCCGCCAGCGCCCAGGTCTTGGTGAGGCTACGCAGCACCAGCACGTCGGGCAGCGAATCCGCGGCCAACGACTCGGGCTCGCCGGGGACCGCGTCGGCGAAGGCCTCGTCGACCACGACGATCCGGCCCGGCCGACGCAGGGCCAGAAGCTGCTCGCGCAGGTGCAGCACGCCCGTGGGATTGGTCGGATTGCCGACGACGACGAGGTCCGCCTCGTCCGGCACCGCTACGCCGGCCAGCGTGAACGGCGGCGCGAGCTCGACGTGGTGCACGGGCACACCGGCCGCCGTCAGCACGGCCTCGGGCTCGGTGAACGACGGCGCGATCAACGCCGCCAGCCGCGGCCGCAATCCGGGCAGCAGGGCAAAGCCCTCGGCGCCACCGGCCAGCAACGCCACCTCCGATTCTTCGCGGCCGTGGCGCGCCGCGACGGCTGCGGCGGCACGGTGTGCGTCGGCTGCGGTCGGATAGCGGCCGAGATCGGGCAACCGGGCGGCAAGCCGGTCGGTCAGCCACGCCGGTGGAGAGCCGGCGCGCACGTTGACCGCGAAATCCAGCATGCCCGGCAAGGCAGCCTGGTCACCGTGGTAGCGGGCGGCCGCGCGGGTTGGACTCGGCGATGGGCACGGCACAGCACGACAGTAGTGGGCGGCGCCACCGGCCGGGCATCCGGACCGCGTGGGGATCAGGGACAATTGTGCTGTGACCGACGTTGAGACCAGCCCCGAGACCGGCGTAGTCAGCGAGCTGCCGCAGGGCACTCGGCCGCAGTTGGTGCTGTTCGACCTCGACGGCACCCTCACCGATTCGGCCGAGGGCATCGTGTCGAGTTTCCGGCATGCGCTGCGCGCCGTCGGCGCCGATGTGCCCGACGGTGACCTGGTCGGCCGCGTCGTCGGCCCGCCCATGCACTACACGCTGCGCGACATGGGCCTCGGCGAGCATGCCGATGCGGCCATTGCCGCATACCGCGCCGACTACACGAGCCGCGGCTGGGCGCTGAACAGCCTGTTCGACGGCATTCCGGCGCTACTGGCCGACCTGAGGGCGGCCGGGGTGCGGCTGGCCGTGGCCACCTCGAAGGCCGAGCCGACCGCCCGCCTCATCCTCGAGCACTTCGGGCTCGACGGGTACTTCGAGGTGATCGCGGGCGCGAGCCCGGATGGCACGCGCGCGGCGAAGGCCGACGTCGTGGCGCACGCGCTGGCCCAACTGCAGCCGCTGCCGGAACGGGTGCTGATGGTCGGTGACCGCGTGCACGACGTCGAGGGCGCCGCCGAGCACGGCATCGAAACCGTCGTGGTCGGCTGGGGCTACGGCACCGCTGACTTCGCCGGCCCGGCCGCCGTCGCCGCGCGCGCCCAGGTGCAGACCGTCGAGGCGTTGCGTGGGGTGCTCGGTGTCTGACCCACTACACGTGACGTTCGTCTGTTCCGGCAACATCTGCCGGTCGCCGATGGCCGAGAAGATGTTCGCGCACCAGATCAGCGAACGCGGGCTCGCCGACGCCGTCCGGGTGACGAGCGCCGGTACCGGAAGCTGGCATGCCGGTGACGGCGCCGACGCGCGCGCGTGCCTGGTCCTCACCGAACACGGCTATCCCAGCGAGCATCGCGCAGCTCAGGTCGACGACGATCATCTCGGCGCGGATCTGGTCGTCGCGCTTGGCCGCAACCACGCCAGGATCCTCGCCGACCTCGGGGTCGAACCGGACCGCCTGAGGATGCTGCGCTCGTTCGACCCGCGCTCGGGTGCACACACCCCCGACGTCGAAGACCCGTATTACGGCACGCGCGACGATTTCGAAGCGGTGTTCACCGTGATCGAGGCCGCCCTGCCCGGGCTGCACGACTGGGTCGACGCGGCGCTTGCGGCACGGGAGGACCCTCGAGGAATCATGGTGTGATGCGGCGTTTGAGTTTCCTGTTCCGGCCGCAGTGGCTGGCGTTGTTCGTCGTCGTGATCGCGTTCGCCTACCTGTGCTTCACGGTGCTCGCGCCGTGGCAGCTGGGCAAGAACACCAAGACATCGCGGGAGAACAACCAGATCGCGAACTCGCTGCAGGCCGATCCGGTGCCCGTGACCACGCTTCTCCCGCAACAGGATTCCGCGGCGCCCGATGACCAGTGGCGGCGCGTGACCGCCACCGGGCATTACCTGCCCGAGGCCGAGGTGGTGGCCCGGCTGCGGGTCATCGACGGCGATCCCGCGTACGAGGTCTTGACGCCGTTCGCCGTCGACGGGGGCCCGGTCGTGCTCGTGGACCGCGGCTACGTGAAACCTGAGGAGGGTTCGGGCGTCCCGCCCATCGCGGCCCCGCCCACCGGATCGGTGACGATCACCGCCCGCCTGCGGGATTCCGAGGCGATCGCCACCGGCAAGGAACCGTTCCGCACCGACGGTGTGCAGCAGGTGTATTCGATCAGCACGACCCAGATCGCCTCGGTGACGGGGGTGCCGCTGGCCGGTTCGTACCTTCAACTCGTTGGCGGCCAGCCGGGTGGGCTCGGCGAGATTCCGCTGCCCCACCTCGACGCGGGCCCGTTCCTGTCGTACGGCATCCAGTGGATCGCGTTCGGGATCGTCGCGCCGATCGGGTTGGGCTACTTCATCTATGCCGAGATCCAGCAGCGCAGACGCGAGCGCGCGGCCAAGCCCGGCCAACCGGACCGGCAACTCACGCCCGAGGAGAAGCTCGCCGACCGCTACGGCCGGCGGCACTGAGGGCTGCGGCCGCCACCGCCACCGCGGCCGCCGCGGCCTGGACCGCACGCGACAATCGCACCGCGCGGCCGACATCGACGACTTCGGGCACGCGCCCGTCGCCCAGAGTCGGGCGGATCTCCAGTTGATGCGCGTACTGCGTCGGGCCGCCGAGCCGCAGGCCCAGCGCCCCGGCGAACGCGGCCTCGGCCACACCGGCATTCGGACTGGGATGGCGCACCGCGTCACGTCGCCACGCGCGCAGCGCCGCCCCGGGTGAACCACCCACCACGGGTGCGCACGCCGCGACAAGCAGACCGGTCAACCGGGCCGGCACATAGTTCAAGACGTCATCGAAACGCGCCGCGGCCCAACCGAATCGGAGATAGCGCGGAGACCGGTGCCCGATCATCGCGTCCAGCGTGTTGGCTCCGCGGTACACCAGCACGCCAGGAACCCCCGCAACTGCGGCCCACACCAGCGGCGCCACCTGGGCGTCGGAGGTGTTCTCCGCGAGCGATTCCACCGTCGCGCGGGTGAGCCCGGCGGCATCCAGCGCGGCGGGATCCCGGCCGCACAGCGATGGCAACAGCCGACGGGCCCCGTCGAGATCGTCAGCCTCGAGCAGCGCCGCCATCTGACCGCCCACGCGATTCAGCGATGTGCCGCCGAGTGCGACGAACGTGGCCAACCCGGTCACCGATGCGGAGCGTCCCGCGGCCACGCCGAGCAAGGCCAGCCCGCTCAGCAGCAGTCCCGTGTGCAGAGCGCCCGCGCGGCGATTGTCGGCGTACGTCACACGCTCCAACCGGGTGGCGCCGGTCCCGAAGACCGCCACGGGGTGGCCGCGGCGCGGATCCCCCAGCAGCAGGTCGGCGACGTATCCGATGGCGATGCCGGCAGCCCGGACGCGACATGTCGGCTCAAACACCTCGGCAGCGTCTCACAAAGTGATCTACTCGAATTCATGAGGTTGGGTCCACCACGGCGGCCACGACGCGTAACCGATCTCCTCAACCCGGCGGCGGCGCTGTTGCCCGCGGCCAACGTCATCATGCAGTTGTCGGCGCCCGGCGTCGGCTACGGGGTGCTGGAAAGCCCGGTGGACAGCGGCAACGTCTACAAGCATCCGTTCAAGCGCGCGAGGACTACCGGTACGTACCTCGCCGCGGCCACACTCGGCACCGAAGCCGACCGTGCACTGATCCGCGACCAGGTCGACCGGGTCCATGCCCAGGTTCGGTCCACAGCCTCAAGCCCGGTGTCCTACAACGCTTTCGACCCTCGGCTGCAACTCTGGGTCGCGGCCTGCCTGTACCGCTACTACGTGGACATGCACGAGTATCTCTACGGCCCGCTCGACGACGTGTCGGCCGACGCGATCTACGCCGATGCCCGCACCCTCGGCACCACGCTGCAGGTGCGAAACGACATGTGGCCTGCGGACCGCGCCGCGTTCGACGTCTTCTGGAAAGAGTCACTCGAACATCTGCACATCGATCCGCCGGTACGCGAACATCTGCACGGAGTTGCCGCGATGGCGTTTCTGCCTGCACCGCTGCGGCTGCTCGCGGGCCGCTTCAACCTGTTCGCGACCACCGGATTTCTCCCCGACGAGTTCCGTGCCCATATGCGGATGACGTGGACGGCCGGCCAACAGCGGCGATTCGAGTGGCTGCTGGCGGCCCTGCGGATCGCCGATCGGGTGATCCCCCGCGACGTGTGGGTGCTCGGGTATCAGCTCTACCTCTGGGATATGCGAGCAAGGGCCCGCCGAGGAAAACGAGTCGTCTGAAACGGAAGGTAGATATGGCATTTCCCACCCTCAACCACGTCGCGGTCACTGTCCGCGACCTGTCGGTCAGCGGACCGTGGTATCGCGCACTTATCGGCACCGAACCGGTGCTCGACGAACGCACCGATGCCGGATTCCACCATCTGGTGTGGCTGCTCGACGGCGGCACCCTGTTCGGCATCCACCAGCACGACACCCCGGCGACCGACGAACAGTTCAGCGAGTTCCGGGTCGGCCTCGACCACGTCGGGTTCGGCTGTTCCTCGCGGGCCGATCTGGAGAAGTGGGTGAACCGGCTCGACGAACTCGGCATCGCCCACGGCGGAATCGTCGACGCCCCGTACGGTTCAGGGTTGAGCTTCCGGGATCCGGACGGCATCGCACTGGAGTTCTTCGCGGCGAGTTGATTTCCGGCTGTGCCCGCACTCGGCGCCGGTTCCGCCGCTAGGATCCGACGCGGAGGAACAACCGTGAAAAACGTCATCGTCGCGGTGACCGGCTCAATGGCGATCGGATTTGCGCTCGGCGGCATCAAGGCATCCGGTCCCGCGGCAGAGGTGCCGGCACCGCCGGTCCCGGTGCCTGGCCTCTACAGCGTCACAGAGAGCGCGGCCGACCACGCGTGGGATCCGTATGACTGGACGCTCACCGAGTGCGGACCGGAGTGCCTGCACGTACTGTCGCATTCCTCGGACGCGGGCTGGCAACTCGATCTGTCCTGGAGTCCCACCGCGGACGCAAATCGGGGTGCGTGGGTCGGTGAGCGCACCAACCCTGGCATGGCCTGCCGCGTTGGCACACCCGAAGAATTCCACACCGGGCCGTTCACCACGAAGTACTTCATCCGGCCTGACCTGACCGGGTTCGTCAATATGGGCTTTTCGCAAGACAATCCGTCGTGCTCGGGAGACACCGAGACGCGTAGCCGCAGCCTCATGCTCCAACGAGCACCGAGCATCTGGTCGCTGCCGACGATCGCACCGGTCCGCGAGCACACCCGCGGGGCAACCGAACTTCTCGTCTGAGCTCACATTCCCGGGCCCGTCCGCGTCTACCGGGTGAGAGTATTCGCGACAAGCAAGGAGCCGCCGATGGATTGCCGATACCCGTGAAGGCGCCATTCGAGAGCATCGTCAGCCGCCACGGCGCGACCGTATTGCGGGTGTGCACCTTTGTCCTCGGCCGGGTCGACGCCGAGGATGCCTGGTCGGACACCTTTTTGGCGGCGTTACGGGCCTATCCGGACCTGGCCGACGACGCCAACGTCGAAGCGTGGCTCGTGACGATCGCGCACCGCAAGTCCGTCGACATCATCCGGCGACGGCAGCGGGCGCCGGTCACGGTCAGTGAGCTTCCGGACCGGCCATCGCCGATCGGAGTGCCCGGCGAGGCCGACGACGAGCTCACCGAGGCCGTGAAAGCGCTTCCGCCGAAACAACGTCAGGCCGTCGCCTACCACTATCTGGTGGGTCTGCCCTACGCCGAGATCGCCGAGATCCTCGGCGGCTCGACAGCAGCGGCGCGCAAGGCCGCTTCCGACGGAATCGCGACACTACGAACGAAATACCCGGATGCGCTCACGGAAGGAGAGCACCCATGAACGACACCCTGGCACGTCTGCACGGCCGGCTCGAAGACGACGCGGCCGCGCACGGATTGCTCGATGTCGCCTACACCACGATCGACACGCCCGTCGGTCCGCTGTTGCTTGCCGCCACCGAGATCGGCCTCGTGCGAGTCGCCTACGACTCCGAGAACCACGACTCGGTGCTCGACGTGCTGGCGGCCAAGCTCAGCCCGCGAATCCTGCGCGCCCCGAAACGCCTTGACGCCGCGGCACGTGAGATCGACGAGTACTTCGCGGGCCGGCGCAGGAACTTCGACCTGCCGTTGGACTACTCGCTGTCGAGCGGGTTCCGTCAGCTCGTGCAACGCCAGCTGGCTCATATCCCCTACGGCCGCACCGAGTCCTACAAGACCGTCGCGCAGACCGTGGGGAATCCCAACGCCGTTCGTGCGGTCGGGACGGCGTGCGCGACCAATCCACTGCCCGTCGTGGTGCCGTGCCACCGCGTGCTGCGCTCCGACGGCAGCCTCGGCGGCTACATCGGCGGGCTGGGCGCCAAGACCACCCTGCTGGATTTGGAGCGGGCGGCATGACCGATCGATGGCAGAAACGGGTCGATTCCGGCGATTGGGATGCGATCACCGCCGAGGTCGACGAATTGGGCGGGGCACTGTTGCCGCGGTTGTTGACCGACGCCGAAACGCAACGCCTGCAGGCGATGTACGGCGACGACCATCGTTTCCGCAGCACGGTCGACATGGGCCGCCACCGCTTCGGCGAAGGCGAGTACCGCTACTTCGACCTGCCTTACCCGGAGCCCATCGAGCAGCTCAAGCAGGCGCTCTACCCCCGGCTGCTGCCGATCGCACGGGAGTGGTGGACCAGGCTCGGCCGGCGGCCACCGTGGCCCGACACGCTCGATGAGTGGCTGCAGATGTGCCACCGCGCAGGGCAAACCAAGCCGACGGCGATCCTGCTGCGCTATGCCGCACACGACTGGAATGCGTTGCACCGCGACCTGTACGGCGATCTCGTGTTCCCGCTGCAGGTCGTCATCAACCTCAACAAACCGGGCGAGCACTACACCGGCGGCGAGTTCCTGTTGCTCGAGCAACGGCCGCGAGCCCAGTCCCGGGGCACCGCAACGCAATTGCCCCACGGGCACGGCTACGTTTTCACCACCAGGGACCGTCCGGTGCGTTCTGCGCGGGGCTGGTCGGCGGCGCCGGTGCGTCACGGCGTTTCGGTGATCCGGTCGGGCGAGCGCACGACACTCGCACTGGTGTTCCACGACGCCGCATGAGAGAAGTGTCGAACGTGTGTTCTAATGAAGTTCACCGCCCGCCCACTGCGGCCGAACTTCAAAGGAGCTCACCGTGACGACGACTCTAGACACCCCGGCAGAAGTTTTGCACATCGACTCAGGCCTCGGCTCAGGCACTTCCGATACGCCTGCGCCCGCCGAGGAGACGGCGAAGAAGGCACCGGCCAAGAAGGCCGCGGGCAAGCGGACCAAGACCCTCGAGTTGACACTCACGGTCACCGGAACCGCCGACGGCGAATGGACCGCCGAGCTCAAACAGGGCACGACCTACCTCGCCCGCAATCTCGCGGTCGCGGCCGCGGCGGTTTCCCGCGCGGCCAAGGAGCTGCACGAGGATCTCTCCACCCCGATCGACGCGGTCATCGAGGAGGCACGCGCCCAGCAGGCCGCCAAGGTCGCCGCGCTCGAAGCCGAACTCGAAGCCGCGAAGAAGGCGCTCGCCGGCCTGGCCTGAACTGACGCGCCTACTGAAGGAACTGAGTGGGCGCGGACGGTATCGAACCGCCGACCGCTGGTGTGTAAAACCAGAGCTCTACCACTGAGCTACGCGCCCCGTCGCAGGCACGGTACACGGCCGTGCAGCCTGACCGGAAATCCGATCAGCTCCGCAGTGCCGCGAGTGCCTGCGTCCACACCTTCTGATCGCGAACCTGGCCGGGTTCCATCATCTCGGCAAACCGGATGGTCCCGGCCCGGTCGACCACGAACGTGCCGCGGTTGGGATACCCGGCATCGTCGTTGAACACGCCGTATGCCTGCGTGACCGCGCCGTGTGGCCAGAAGTCCGACAGGACCGGGAACGTGAATCCGCTTTCGATGGACCAGATCCGGTGGGTCGGCGGCGGGCCGACCGAGATCGCGACGACCGCCGAGTCGTCGTTCTCGTAGTTCGGCAGGTTGTCGCGGATCTCGCCGAGTTCACCCTCGCACACCCCGGTGAACGCCAGCGGGAAGAACACCAGCAGCACATCCTTGGTGCCCCGGTACCCGCTGAGGGTTACGGGCCTGCCGTTCTGGTCCCGCAGCGTGAAGTCGGGCGCAGAACTGCCGATGGCCAGCACTACGGCCGTCGGTTCTTCGCGCAAGCGCTCATCACTGCCGTTTCCCGGCGGCCTTCGACTTCGGCTGCACCAGCCGGCTGGCCGTCCAGTCGCCCAGTTTGGCCTGCGACGTCTGCATCAGCCCGGCCGTCGGGGCCGACTCGGCGATCTCGGCAGGCTGGACGTGCCCGGGCTTGCCGGTCTTCGGAGTCACCACCCAGATCACGCCGTCCTCGGCGAGTGGGGTGATGGCGTCCATCAACCGGTCGACCAGATCGCCGTCGCCGTCGCGCCACCAGAGCAACACGACGTCGACAACTTCGTCCGCATCTTCGTCGAGCAGCTCCGAGCCGCACGCGTCTTCGATGTCGGCCCGGATGTCGTCGTCGGTATCCTCGTCCCAGCCCAACTCCTGGACAACCTGATCGTTCTCGATGCCCAATATTTGGGCGTAGTTCGGGTCAGAGTCCTTCCCCGCCGCGACCACCGTCGGTCCTCCTTCGCCTTTCAAGCCTTTTCCAAAGCCTTGTCGTTGCTCAGCTCATATGTGCATGTGGGCCTTATCGTCGCACGCCGGTGTGCAAGTGCGTGTCTTCGGCGGTCAGGTTTGTCCCTGCGCCGTCAATACGCGGCATCGCATCGGTCCAGTGCGGTCGTCCGTGCGGTGTTGGACCGCTCCGACGCGGCGTTGAACACGTCCGGTCCGGCATTGCCGGAAATGGCGGCAGCAACCGCCCGCACGGCGTCCACCCATTCCGTCAATGCACCGCTCAGGTCGGGTGACAGCGCCTCGGAGATGCCCGAACTCACCAGATCAGCGCTGCGATTGAGCGCGTCGACCGCGGGCCCGGCTTTCGCCTGCACATCGGGAGCGTTGTTGTTGACGGCTTCGATATAGACATTCACTGCGTCGACCGCGTCGACCGATGACGTGCTCAGGTCCTCGCATACGGTGTGCACGGCCTTCGTCGTCAGCGACGCCTGGCGCTCCGACTCACGAACCGCCGAACTTGACTCCGACGCCTCGACCGAGGCAGAAACCGAAGCCCGGTAATCGGGTGCGGCCTCGGAGTCGACCTGCGCGGTTCCGTCCGTGACGGACGTGCATCCGACGACCACCATCGCGGTGACCGCGACGCCACCGAGCGCGGACGCGGCAAGCTTCAGCCCCGCTCTGGACCCCGCCCCAAACTGCCAACCCATCGGCACGATCTGCAGACGTTACCGGTTCTTCACCGTTCCGACCGCTTCATTCCACTCTCCACCCCCAGCGAAGCAGATGCGGCACGATAGGTGGACGATAGAGGGTGCCACAAGCACACATCAGTTGTAACCGCCTAACAAGGAGCGGAAGTTGACCACCGAGTTCGTGCGCCAGGATCTGGCCCAAAACTCCAGCACCGCAGCAGAACCCGACCGGGTCCGGGTGATCCGCGAGGGTGTCGCCTCATACCTGCCCGACATCGACACCGACGAAACCACCGAGTGGCTCGAATCGTTCGACGAATTGCTCGAGCGCTCAGGCCCGGCGCGGGCGCGGTATCTGATGTTGCGACTGCTGGAGCGTGCCGGTGAGCAGCGGGTGTCCATCCCGGCGCTGACGTCTACCGACTACGTCAACACGATTCCGACTGAACTCGAGCCCTGGTTCCCCGGCGACGAGGACGTCGAGCGACGCTACCGCGCGTGGATCCGGTGGAACGCCGCGATCATGGTTCACCGCGCACAGCGCCCGGGAGTCGGTGTGGGCGGCCACATTTCGACCTACGCATCGTCAGCCGCGCTCTACGAGGTCGGCTTCAACCACTTCTTCCGCGGCAAATCCCACCCGGGCGGCGGGGACCAGGTGTTCATCCAGGGCCACGCCTCCCCCGGCATCTATGCCCGCGCGTTCCTCGAAGGCCGGTTGACGGCCGACCAACTGGATGGTTTCCGCCAGGAACACAGCCATCCCGGCGGCGGCCTGCCCTCCTACCCGCACCCGCGGTTGATGCCGGACTTCTGGGAATTCCCGACGGTGTCGATGGGGCTTGGCCCGATGAACGCCATCTACCAGGCCCGGTTCAACCACTACCTGCATGACCGCGGTCTCAAGGACACCTCGGATCAGCACGTCTGGGCATTCCTCGGCGACGGCGAGATGGACGAGCCGGAAAGCCGCGGCCTTGCCCACATGGCCGCGCTCGAGGGCCTCGACAACCTGACCTTCGTGGTGAACTGCAACCTGCAGCGTCTCGACGGTCCGGTGCGCGGCAACGGCAAGATCATCCAGGAGCTGGAGTCGTTCTTCCGCGGCGCGGGCTGGAACGTCATCAAGGTGGTCTGGGGCCGCGAGTGGGACGCGCTGCTGCACGCCGACCGCGACGGCGCCCTGGTGAACCTGATGAACTCGACGCCGGACGGCGACTACCAGACCTACAAGGCCAACGACGGCGCCTACGTCCGCGATCACTTCTTCGGCCGTGATCCGCGCACCAAGGCGCTCGTGGAGCCGATGACCGACCAGGAGATCTGGAACCTCAAGCGCGGCGGCCACGACTACCGCAAGGTGTATGCCGCCTACCGGGCCGCCATGGAGCACAAGGGCCAGCCCACGGTGATCCTGGCCAAGACCATCAAGGGCTACACGCTGGGCCATCACTTCGAGGGCCGCAACGCCACCCACCAGATGAAAAAGCTTGCCCTGCAAGATCTCAAGGACTTCCGCGACGTCACCCGCGTTCCGGTCTCCGATGCGCAGCTCGAGGAAGATCCCTACCTGCCGCCGTACTACCACCCGGGGCCGGAGGCACCCGAGATCCGCTACCTGCTGGAGCGCCGCCGGGCCCTCGGCGGGTTCCTGCCGTCGCGGCGCACGAAGTCCACGCCGTTGCCGCTACCCGGCACCGACACCTACAAGGCGTTGAAGAAGGGTTCTGGCACGCAGGCGGTCGCGACCACCATGGCCACGGTGCGTACGTTCAAAGAACTGTTGCGGGACAAGAACATCGGGCCGCGGCTGGTGCCGATCATCCCCGACGAGGCGCGCACGTTCGGTATGGACTCGTGGTTCCCGAGCCTCAAGATCTACAACCGCAACGGCCAGCTCTACACCGCGGTGGACTCCGAGCTCATGCTCGCCTACAAGGAGAGCGAAGTCGGCCAGATCCTGCACGAGGGCATCAACGAGGCGGGGTCGACCGCGTCGTTCACCGCGGTCGGCACGTCGTACTCGACCCACAACGAGCCGATGATCCCGATCTACATCTTCTACTCGATGTTCGGGTTCCAGCGCACCGGCGACGGGCTGTGGGCCGCGGCCGACCAGATGGCCAAGGGCTTCGTCCTCGGTGCCACCGCCGGTCGCACCACGCTGACCGGCGAGGGTCTGCAGCACGCCGACGGGCATTCGCTGCTGCTGGCGTCGACCAACCCGGCTGCGGTGACCTATGACCCGGCCTTCGCCTACGAGATCGCCTACATCATCGAAAGCGGCTTGAACCGCATGTACGGCGAGCACCCGGAGAACATCTTCTTCTACCTCACCATCTACAACGAGCCCTACGTCCAGCCCGCCCAACCCGAAGGTCTCGACGTCGAGGCCCTGCTGCGCGGCATGTACCGCTACCGCAAGGCCGGCGAGAAGCGCACGAACGTCGCGCAGATCCTGGCGTCGGGTGTGTCGATGCCCGAAGCGCTGCGGGCCGCCGACCTGCTGGCCGAGCACTGGGACGTCGCGGCCGACGTGTGGTCGGTGACGAGCTGGGGTGAGCTCAACCGCCAGGGCGTCGAGATCGAGAAGCACCGGCTGCGTCATCCCGACGAGCCCGCCCCGACGCCGCACGTGACCAGCGCCCTGGCCGACGCAGCCGGCCCGGTGGTCGCGGTGTCGGACTGGATGCGGGCGGTCCCGGAGCAGATCCGGCCGTGGGTGCCCGGCACCTACATCACGCTCGGCACCGACGGCTTCGGCTTCTCCGACACCCGGCCCGCCGCGCGTCGGTATTTCAACACCGACGCCGAGTCGGTGGTGGTGGCGGTGCTCGAAGGCCTGGCTCGCGACGGCGAGATCGACCCGTCCGTGGCGGTCGCGGCGGCCAAGCAGTACCGGATCGACGATGTGGCAGCCGCCGAGGTGTCATTCGTCGACACCGGCAGCGCCTAGCTATTGGAGGAATCCACCAGAAACAAGGCGTAGCTTTTAGGGATGACCGACAATCGGTTCGTTCCGCCGAAGTCCACCGTCGAGGTTCTGGAAAATGTGCCCGACTCGGTGTTGCGCCGGCTCAAGCAGTACTCCGGCCGGCTCGCCACCGAGGCGGTGCACGCCATGCAGGACCGGTTGCCGTTCTTCGCCGATCTCGATGCGTCTCAGCGCGCGAGCGTGCAGCTGGTCGTGCAGACGGCGGTGGTGAACTTCGTCGAGTGGATGCGCGATCCGCAGAGCGACGTCAGCTACACCGCGCAGGCCTTCGAGGTGGTACCCCAAGACCTGCGGCGGCGGGTCGCGCTGCGGCAGTCGGTCGAGATGGTGCGCACGACCATGGAGTTCTTCGAGGAGGTCGTGCCACTGCTGGCCCGCTCCGAGGAGCAGCTCACGGCGCTGACGGCCGGAATTCTGCGCTACAGCCGCGATCTGGCGTTCGCGGCCGCGAGCGCCTACGCCGATCAGGCCGAGGCCCGCGGCGCGTGGGACATCCGCATGGAGGCCAACATCGTCGACGCGGTGGTCCGCGGCGACACGGGTACCGAGCTGCAGTCACAGGCGGCCGCCCTGAACTGGGATGCCACCGCGCCCGCGACGGTGATCGTGGGGCTGCCCCGCCCGGACCGCATCGACCTTGTGCGTGACGACGTGCACGACGTGGTGCAGCGCAACGACCGGGCCGCACTGTCGGACGTGCACGGCACGTGGCTCGTGGCGATCGTGTCCGGCCCGCTCTCGGCAACCGACCGGTTCCTGGCCGAATTGTTGACGGTTTTCGCCGACGGCCCCGTGGTCATCGGTCCGACGACGCCGACGCTGACGTCTGCGCACCGCAGCGCCACCGAGGCCATCTCCGGCATGAACGCGGTGGCCGGATGGACGGGGGCACCCCGGCCGGTGTCGGCCCGCGAGCTCTTACCGGAACGGGCGCTCATGGGCGACGCGACCGCGATCGCCGCGCTGGAGGCCGAGGTCATGCGGCCGCTGGCCGATGCGGGACCGGCGTTGACCGAGACTCTCGACGCCTATCTGGACTCCGGCGGCGCCATCGAAGCTTGCGCACGCAAATTGTTCGTTCATCCAAACACCGTGCGGTACCGGCTGAAACGAATCGCCGACTTCACCGGACGTGATCCCGCAATGCCGCGCGACGCCTATGTGCTGCGCGTGGCCGCCACCGTTGGCCGCCTGAGCAAACACGCATACCAGTCGAGCACGTCAAACAGCGCATTGAACGCAGTACCGGCGATTCGTCCCGCCGCCGGCGGAAGCCTGCGCCCGCGCTAGCGCCACTGCCAGGCAGGTCACAGGTCGCGCTGCGGTATCGGCCATGTCGCATCACATGCACTTTTGTGGACAACCTACAAAAACATAAGACAAGGTTCATAATCTCTTACACCGCGCAAAACCATCTTCACAGTGTTCTCTTAATGAGTGCCTCAAGGACCGATGCTCGCATTGCTTGCGCCCGGACAGGGCTCACAGACACCCGGCATGCTCGCCCCGTGGCTGGAGCTTGCCGGTGCCGCTGACCGTCTCGCGACGTGGTCGCAGATCAGCGGCCTTGACCTGACGCGCCTCGGCACCACCGCCACGGCCGAGGAGATCACCGACACCGCGGTCACGCAACCTCTCGTGGTCGCGGCGACGCTGCTGGCCCACGAAGAACTGACCCGCCGCGGCCTGGTGAACCAGGCAGACGTCGTCGCCGCCGGCCACTCCGTCGGTGAGATCGCCGCATACGCGATCGCCGGCGTCATCTCCGCCGACGACGCGGTCAAGCTGGCCGCCACCCGCGGTGCCGAGATGGCCAAGGCCTGCGCGATCGAGCCGACCGGCATGTCGGCGGTCCTCGGCGGTGACGAGGCCTCCGTACTTGAAGCGCTGGCCCGCCTCGACCTGGTGCCCGCGAACCGCAACGCCGCCGGCCAGATCGTCGCCGCGGGCGCGATCGCGGCCCTCGAGAAGCTGGCCGAGGATCCGCCGGCCAAGGCGAGGGTTCGACAGTTGGCCACCGCGGGCGCGTTCCACACCCACTACATGGCCTCCGCTCTTGACGGTTACGCCGCGGCAGCCCAGTCTGTAACGACGGCCGAGCCGACGGCGACACTCCTGTCGAATGCCGACGGGCAGCCGGTCTCATCGGCGGCTGATGCCATGGAGAAGCTCGTGGCCCAGCTGACCAAACCCGTGCGTTGGGATCTGTGCACTGCGACGCTGCGCGACCGTGCCGTCACGGGAATCGTCGAGTTCCCGCCGGCGGGCACGCTGGTCGGAATCGCCAAGCGCGAGCTGAAGGGCACCCCGACGCGTGCGGTCAAGTCCCCCGCAGACCTGGATGGCCTGGACGAGCTCTAGGCCGCCGACAACCACATACGCACAACCGAAGAACGTCAGGAATAGCGCTCTCCGCATCCGGAGTGCGTCTCAACAACAAGAAGGAGCCATCGTGCCCGCCAGTCAGGAAGAAATCATCGCCGGTCTCGCCGAGATCATCGAAGAGGTCACCGGCATCGAGCCGTCCGAGGTGACCCCCGAGAAGAGCTTCGTCGACGACCTGGACATCGACTCGCTGTCGATGGTTGAGATCGCGGTTCAGACCGAGGACAAGTACGGCGTGAAGATCCCCGACGAGGATCTGGCCGGGCTGCGCACCGTGGGCGACGTGGTTGCCTACATCCAGAAGCTCGAGGAAGAGAACCCCGAGGCCGCTGCTGCCCTGCGTGAGAAGTTCGCGGCAGACCAGTGACCAGGCCTTCCACTGCCAACGGCGGTTACCCCAATGTTGTGGTAACCGCCGTCACGGCGACGACCGCGCTCGCGCCGGACATCGAGAGCACGTGGAAGGGTCTGCTGGCAGGCGAGAGCGGTATCCGCGTCCTCGAGGACGAGTTCGTCACCAAGTGGGACCTGCCGGTTCGCATCGGCGGGCACCTCGTGGATTCGATCGACGATCACATGACCCGGTTGGACATGCGCCGCATGTCCTACGTCCAGCGCATGTCGAAGTTCCTCAGCAAGCAGCTCTGGGAGAACGCCGGCACTCCTGAGGTCGACCCCGATCGCTTCGCTGTCGTGATCGGCACCGGTCTCGGTGGTGGCGAGAAGATCGTCGAGACCTACGACGCGATGAACGAAGGCGGCCCCCGCAAGGTGTCGCCGCTGGCTGTTCAGATGATCATGCCCAACGGTGCCGCCGCGGTTGCCGGTCTTGAGCTCGGCGCCCGCGCCGGGGTCATCACGCCGGTGTCGGCCTGCTCGTCGGGTTCGGAGGCCATCGCCCACGCATGGCGCCAGATCGTCATGGGTGACGCCGACTTTGCCGTCTGCGGCGGCGTCGAAGGCGGTATCGAGGCGCTGCCCATCGCGGCGTTCTCGATGATGCGCGCGATGAGCACCCGCAACGACGATCCGGCAGGCGCATCGCGGCCGTTCGACAAGGACCGCGACGGGTTCGTGTTCGGCGAGGCCGGCGCGTTGATGATCATCGAAACCGAGGAGCACGCCAAGGCTCGTGGCGCCAAGCCGCTGGCCCGGCTCATGGGTGCGGGCATCACCTCGGACGCGTTCCACATGGTGGCTCCGGCTGCCGATGGTTTGCGGGCCGGCCAGGCGATGAAGCGGGCAATGGAGACCGCGGGACTCGATCCCAAGGACATCGCCCACGTCAACGCCCACGCCACGGCAACTCCGATCGGTGACACCGCCGAGGCGAACGCCATCCGCGTCGCCGGTGTGGAACATGCCGCGGTGTACGCCCCGAAGTCCGCGCTCGGCCACTCCATCGGTGCGGTCGGTGCACTCGAGTCGGTGCTCACGGTGCTGTCGCTGCGCGACGGTGTCATCCCACCGACGCTGAACTACGAAACCCCCGATCCCGAGATCGATCTCGATGTTGTTGCGGGCGAGCCTCGTTATGGCGAATACCAGTACGCCATCAACAACTCGTTCGGGTTCGGTGGGCACAATGTCGCACTAGCGTTTGGTCGGTACTGAGGGAAACGCTATCCAGAGAGGAAGCATCGGAGCAGTAATGGCAGGTCTGACGGGATTATCCACCGGGAACGGCTTTCCCGACGTGGTCGTCACCGGCATCGCCATGACGACCGCCCTGGCTACCGACGCGGACAGCACGTGGAAGAAGTTGCTGGACGGGCAGAGTGGCATTCGCAAGCTCGAGGATCCATTCGTCGAGCAGTACGATCTGCCGGTTCGGATCGGGGGGCACCTTCTTGAGGAGTTCGACCACGAGCTGACGCGTGTCGAGCTCCGACGGCTGTCTTATCTGCAGCGCATGTCGACCGTGCTGAGCCGCCGGGTCTGGAAGGACGCCGGCGACCCCGAGGTGGATCCCAAGCGCTTGATGGTGTCGATCGGCACCGGCATGGGTTCCACCGAGGAGCTGGTCTTCAGCTACGACGGCATGCGGGCGAAGGGCCTCAAGGCCGTGTCGCCGCTCGCTGTTCAGATGTACATGCCCAATGCGGCCGCCGCGGCGGTCGGTCTGGAACGCAAGGCCCGGGCCGGGGTCATCACCCCGGTTTCGGCCTGTGCATCCGGTTCTGAGGGCATCGCCCAGGCGTGGCGCAACATCGTGCTCGGCGAGGCCGACATCGCGATCTGCGGTGGTGTCGAGACGAAGATCGAGGCAGTGCCGATCGCCGGGTTCGCCCAGATGCGCATCGTGCTGTCGACCACCAACGACGATCCGGCGGGCGCGTGCCGTCCGTTCGACCGGGACCGCAACGGCTTCGTGTTCGGCGAAGGCGGCGCGCTGCTGGTCATCGAGACCGAGGAGCACGCCAAGGCCCGCGGTGCGCACATCTACGCCCGGCTGATGGGTGCAGGCATCACCTCGGACGGCTACCACATCGTGGCGCCGGATCCCAACGGTGAGCAGGCCGGTCACGCCATGACCCGCGCCATTCAGCTGGCGGGTCTGCAGCCCAAGGACATCGACCATGTCAACGCGCATGCCACCGGCACCAGCGTCGGCGACGTGGCCGAGGGTAAGGCGATCAACAACGCGATGGGTGGCCACAAGCCGGCGGTCTATGCACCCAAGTCTGCGCTCGGCCATTCGGTCGGCGCGGTCGGTGCCGTCGAGTCCATCCTGACGGTCCTGGCGTTGCGGGACGGCATCATCCCGCCGACGCGCAACCTGCGCAACCTCGATCCGGAGATCGATCTGGACGTGGTCGCCGGGGAGCCGCGCCAGGGCGATTTCAAATACGCGATCAACAATTCGTTCGGATTCGGTGGGCACAACGTCGCGCTCGCCTTCGGAAAGTACTGATACCCCAGCGCTTTCCGCCAAAGGAGGTTTGTATGACGATCATGGCCCCCGAGGCTGTCGGCGAATCGCTCGACCCTCGCGATCCGCTGCTGCGGCTGTCCACGTTCTTCGATGACGGAAGCGTCGAGCTGCTGCACGAGCGGGACCGCTCGGGTGTGCTGGCTGCCGCCGGAACCGTCAACGGTGTTCGCACGGTCGCCTTCTGCACCGACGGGACCGTGATGGGCGGTGCGATGGGAGTCGAAGGCTGCGCCCACATCGTCAACGCCTATGACACCGCCATCGAGGAGCAGAGCCCGATCGTGGGTATCTGGCACTCGGGCGGCGCGCGGCTGGCCGAGGGCGTCAAGGCGCTCCACGCGGTGGGCCTGGTCTTCGAGGCCATGATCCGGGCGTCCGGCTACATCCCGCAGATCTCGGTGGTCGTCGGCTTCGCGGCGGGCGGCGCGGCCTACGGGCCCGCGCTGACCGACGTGATCGTGATGGCTCCGGACAGCAAGGTGTTCGTCACCGGGCCCGACGTCGTCCGCAGCGTGACCGGTGAGGACGTCGACATGGTGTCCCTCGGCGGTCCGGAGGCCCACCACAAGAAGTCCGGTGTGTGCCACATCGTCGCCGACGACGAGCTCGACGCCTACGAGCGCGGCCGCCGCCTGGTCGGGTTGTTCTGCCAGCAGGGCCATTTCGATCGCACCAAGGCCGAGGCGGGCGATTCCGATCTGCATGCGCTGCTGCCGGAGTCGGCACGGCGGGCCTATGACGTGCACCCGCTCGTGACGGCTCTGCTCGACGAGGGCGTGCCGTTCGAGGAGTTCCAGGCCAAGTGGGCGCCGTCGATCGTCGTCGGGCTGGGCCGGCTGGCCGGCCGCACCGTCGGCGTGATCGCCAACAACCCGCTGCGCCTCGGCGGCTGCCTCAACTCCGAGAGTGCCGAGAAGTCAGCACGTTTCGTGCGGTTGTGCGACGCGTTCGGCATTCCGCTCGTGGTCATCGTCGACGTGCCCGGCTACCTGCCCGGTGTCGACCAGGAGTGGGGCGGTGTGGTGCGCCGCGGCGCCAAGCTGCTGCACGCGTTTGGCGAGTCGACGGTCCCGCGCGTCACGCTGGTGACCCGCAAGATCTACGGCGGTGCCTACATCGCGATGAATTCGCGCTCACTCAACGCCACCAAGGTGTTCGCGTGGCCGGATGCCGAGGTCGCGGTGATGGGCGCCAAGGCCGCCGTCGGCATTCTGCACAAGAAGAAGCTGGCCGCCGTTTCCGATCCCGCAGAGCGTGAGGCACTGCACGAGGAGCTCGCGATCGAGCACGAGAAGATCGCGGGCGGTGTGGATTCCGCGATCGAGATCGGTGTTGTCGACGAGAAGATCGACCCGGCACACACCCGCAGCAAGCTGACTCAGGCGCTGGCCGAGGCACCGGCCCGCCGCGGTCGTCACAAGAACATCCCGCTGTAATCGTTCGGCATTCGCGAAACGCCCCGTCGTGAGACGGGGCGTTTCGTGTGTCCGGGGTCAGCGGGTGGTGTAGCCGCCGTTGGCGAAGATGGTCTGGCCGTTGATCCAGTGGCCTTCATCGGTCAGGAACACCACAAGCGGCGCGATGTCGGTGATGTCGGTCAACCGGTTGCCCATCCCCTGCGACTTGTGGAACTCGACGCGTTCCGGGGTCTCCTGCGGGTAGAAGAACGGCGTATCCATCGGCCCTGGCGCGACGTTGTTGACGTTGATGCCGCGAACCCCGAACTCCTTCGAGGCCGCGCGGGTGAAGTGCTCGACCGGGCTCTTGGAGCCGGCGTAGGTGGAATACCCGTCGGTGTAGGCCGCGAGCAGCGCGGTCACGATGGTGACGATGGATCCGTTGTCGTTGAGCCGCGTGCCCGCCTGTTGCAGGAAGAAGTATGCCGCCTTGGCGTTGATGTCGAACATCGAATCGTATTCGGCCTCACTGGTTTCGGCGATCGGCTTGCGCAGCACCTTGCCGACGGTGTTGACCGCGATGTCGACGCTGCCGAACGCGTCGATCGCGGTGTCGAACAGCTTCTCGACGTTGGCCGCCACGGTCAGGTCCCCCTGCACCTTGACGGCCTTGACGCCCGCGGCCTGCACTGCGGCGACGGTCTTGTCGGCGTCCGGCTCGGAGGATGCGCTGTTGTAGTGAACCGCGACATTGACACCCCGCGAAGCCAATGTCGTGCTGATCAACCCGCCGAGGTTCTTCGCCCCCGCAGCAACTACCGCAGATTTCCCTTCAAGTTTGCTCATGCCTCGACGCTAACGATCCGACCGACAAATGAAAAACGTATTTTGCCGCGGTTTTCACAAAAGATGCTTGTAGATAGACTCGCGACGTGTCCACCAGATTTCCTGATCTGCGTCGATTGGGGCAGTTCATTGCGATCGCCGAAGCCGGCAACGTCACCGCAGCCGCCAAACGCCTGCACATTAGCCAACAGGCACTCAGTAGCTCGTTGCAGCAACTGGAGAAGGAGCTGGGTGCCACACTGTTCCGCCGGGACGGACGCCGCCTGACACTCACCGGCGCCGGGCGGGTGCTGCTGGCCGAAGGGCGACCGTTGCTGGCGGCCGCACACACTGTGGCCGAACGCGTCGAGCAGACCGCCAACGGCGTCGACGAGGTGTTCGTCATCGGCCACACGCCTGCCCTGAGCGGAGCGGAGGCGTATGCGCGGCTGGAACCTGCCATCGACGCATTCCCGCAGTTGTCCTTCACCTTCCGCCAGCTCTATCCCGATCAGCTGGTAGACGCGGTGCTCGACGGTTCTGTCCAGCTGGGGCTGCGTCGCGGGGTGGTGCCGACCGCTGAATTGTCCACGGCGGTGGTGGGTTACGACCGCGTGCGGCTGGCGCTGCCCGCCGGTCACCGGCTGGCCGGTCTACCGGCTGTCGACATCGGCGAGCTCACCGGGGAACGCATAGCGCTGTGGGCGCCGCCCGGCTCCTCGTACTACAGCGATTTCCTGATGGGTGCCTGCCGGCGAGCGGGGTTCGAACCCGACTACGTGGTCAGCCGGGTGCAGGGATCGGCGACCGTTGCCGCGCCTCTCACGACGGGCGCGATCGCGTTCGTCACGACACCCGCAGGGCCTGCCATGGGCGGTCGCGTGACCGTCGCCGAACTCGAACCGCCACTGCTGGTCGGCGCGCAGGCGCTCTGGCAGCGCCACACCAGTTCCGCGGTGCGCGATGTTCTGCTGGCCCAGGTCTAAGCGAGCGCCGCGAGCATCTCGGATGCCGCCGCGGCGGCGAGCTCCCGGTCGGCGGCCACGAGACCGATGCGCGTGCGCCGGTCCAGGATGTCGTCGGCGGTCAATGCCCCCTCGTGGGTCACGGCGTACTCGAACTCGGCTCGGGTGACGTCGATACCGTCGGCCACCGGCTCGGTCGGACGGTCGCAGGATGCCTGCGCGATCACGTTGGTCGCCTCGGCTCCGTACCGCGCCACCAGTGACCCGGGCAGTTCAGCCGGCGAGCGCAGGGTCGACACCGGGTTGGCCGGGGCACCCACCAGCGGCAGATTGCGGGTGCGGCACTCCCCCGCCGTGAGCCCGCGTAGCGCGACCGCGCGATCCAGCACATCCTGTGCCATGTAGCGGTATTCGGTGAGCTTGCCGCCGATCACGCTGATCACGCCGTTGGGCGATTCCACGACGGCGTGTTCGCGGGAGACGTCGGCAGTCCGGCCCGTCCCGGTGTCGATCAACGGCCGCAGACCCGCATACGAGCCTCGCACGTCGGCCGGCGTCAGTGCCGTGGCCAACGCGGTGTTGACGGTGTCGAGCAGGAACGTGATTTCGGCCGAAGTCGGTTGCGGCACATCGGGAATCGGCCCTGGTGCGTCCTCGTCGGTCAGGCCGAGATAGACGCGGCCCAATTGCTCGGGCATCGCGAACACGAACCGGTTGAGCTCGCCGGGGATCGGAATGGTCAGCGCGGCGGTGGGGTTTCCGAACGCCTTGGCATCGAACACCAGATGGGTGCCGCGGCTGGGCCGCAACGTGATCGAGGGGTCCACGTCACCCGCCCATACCCCTGCGGCGTTCACGACGGCACGTGCGTCGACGTCGAACGAGCTTCCGGTGACCTCATCGGTGAGGCGCACACGATCACCCTGCGCGACGCTCGCCGACACCCGCGTGAGGATGCGTGCGCCGTGCTGTGCGGCGGTTCGCGCCACCGCCGTGACCAGCCGGGCGTCGTCGATCAGCTGGCCGTCGTACGCCAGGAAGGCGCCGTCGAGGCCTTCGGTGCGCACCGTCGGAGCCAACTCGACCGCGCGGCGGGCATCGACCCGGCGCGATCTGGGGAGCGTCGAGGCGCTCGTGCCGGCCAATCTGCGCAGTCCGTCACCCGCGACGAAGCCGAATCGGATCAGCGCACGCGAGGCACCACTCATCGACGGCAGCAGCGGCACGAGCTGCGGCATCGCGCGTACGAGGTGTGGTGCGTTGCGGGTCATCAGGATTCCGCGTTCGATCGCGCTGCGCCTGGCGATTCCCACGTTGCCGGTCGCCAGGTAGCGCAGCCCGCCGTGCACGAGTTTGGAACTCCACCGACTCGTGCCGAACGCGAGGTCGTGTTTCTCCACGAGTGCGACGCTGAGTCCGCGCGTGGCGGCGTCGAGTGCGATGCCGACGCCCGTGATCCCGCCGCCGATCACGAGGACGTCGATGCGTGCGCCGTCGGCGAGTGCAGCCATCTCGGCGGCGCGCCGATGCGCGTTGAGCGCGGTCGGGCCGGTCATGGTTTGAGGTATCCGTTCAGCGAGTGGGCGAGTTCGGCCGCGAGTGCGTCGGCGTCGAGTATCGGTTCGACCATCTGGCCGGACTGGATGGCCGACTGCGTGATCAGCAGGCACATCGTGGCGAGCTGGCGGGTGTCGCCCGCCCGCACACTTCCATCCTCCTGCGCGAGTTTGAGTTCACCGGCGACGGCGTCGATCAGGATCTGCTGGCTGGTACCGAGCCGCTCGGCGATGTAGACCATCGCGAGGTCGGGCGCGGTGTGCAGCACCGCCATGATCACGTCGTCGTGGCGAAGCCGCTGGGCTACGGTGACGATCCGTTCCACCAGGGCCTCCCGTCCACGCCCTGCGCTCTCGACGTCATCGAGCACTCGCACGATCCGCGCGGTGAGCAGCGCGGCCAGGATCGAGCGGGTGTCGGGAAACCGGCGGTAGACCGTGGGCCGGCTGACGCCGGCCCGGCGCGCGATCTCGGCCAGCGTCACCCGGTCGATGCCGAAGGCCAGCACGCAACTGGCGGCGGCATCCAGGATGCGGTCGCCGAGCGACTCGCCGTTACTGATTGACACCATGTGTAATACTGTAACGCATGACGCGCCCGGCTGAGCAGTTGCTGCCCCCGATGAAGTGGAACGCCTGGGGTGACCCGCAGGCGGCCAAGCCCCTGTCGGACGGCATACGGGCCTTGCTGCAACAGGCCCTTGGCGTCGAACCCACCTCAGCCCCAGAGCTGACGCCCGAGCAGGTGCGACTCCGGCCTTCCAGCCTGGGCCCCGACGACCGCAAGGGGCTGGCCGCGATCGTCGGGTCTGCGCACTGCCGAGTCGATGACACGTCGCGGCTCCTGCACGCCGGCGGCAAGTCCACGCTGGACTTGTTGCGCCGCAAGGATTCCGGTGTCCAGGACGCCCCTGACGCGGTCGTTCTTCCCGGCGGCGAGGACGAGGTGGCCGAGCTGCTGAGGTATTGCACCGAGCACCGCATCGCGGTCGTCCCGTTCGGTGGAGGCACGAGCGTGGTCGGCGGGCTCGATCCGCTGCGTGGCGGGTTCACCGCGGTGGTCTCGCTGGATCTGCGCCGGCTCAACGCGCTGCACGGCATCGACGTGATCTCGGGTGAGGCCGAACTCGGGGCCGGGGTCACTGGGCCGGATGCCGAGAAACTGCTTGGCGCACAGGGGTTCTCCCTCGGGCACTTCCCGCAGAGTTTCCAGTACGCGACCATCGGCGGGTTCGCCGCCACCCGCTCGTCGGGCCAGGATTCAGCCGGCTACGGCCGGTTCGACGACATGGTCCGCGGGCTGCGGGTGGTGACGCCGGCCGGCGTGCTCGATCTCGGCCGGGCGCCTGCCTCTGCGGCGGGGCCGGATCTCCGCCAGCTGATCGTCGGCTCGGAAGGCGTGTTCGGTGTGATCACCCGGGTTCGCGTACGCGTACACCCGCTGCCGGAGTCGACGCGTTACGAGGCGTGGTCGTTCCCCGACTTCACCACCGGCGCCGAAGCGTTGCGCGCCGTGACGCAGACCGGCACCGGCCCGACGGTCATCCGGCTGTCCGACGAGGCCGAGACCGGGGTCAACCTCGCCACCACGGAAAGCATCGGCGAGCAGAAAATCACCGGCGGCTGCCTGGCCATCACAGTGTTTGAGGGCACCGCCGCGCATACCGAGAGCCGTCACGCCGAAACCCGCGCCCTGCTGCAACAGCACGGCGGAACGTCACTGGGCGAGGCACCAGCCAAGGCCTGGGAGCACGGCCGGTTCGGTGCGCCATACCTGCGGGATTCGCTGCTGGCAGCCGGTGCGCTGTGTGAAACACTGGAGACGGCGACGAACTGGTCCAACATCGCAGCGCTGAAAGACGCTGTCACGCACGCGCTTACGACCTCGCTCGGCGAATCCGGCACGCCGGCGCTCGTGTTGTGCCACATTTCGCACGTGTACCCGACCGGCGCCTCGCTGTACTTCACGGTCGTCGCGGCCCAGCGCGGCAACCCGATCGAACAGTGGCGCGCGGCCAAGGCCGCGGCATCGGAGGCCATGGTGCGAACCGGCGGTACCATCACCCATCACCACGCCGTCGGCGCCGATCACCGGCCCTGGATGCGTGATGAGATCGGCGATCTCGGTGTCGAGGTGCTGCGCGCGGTCAAGGCCACATTGGATCCGGCCGGAATCCTCAACCCCGGCAAGCTGATTCCGTGACCATCTCGCGGGTCACCGTGCTGACCAATCCCCTGTCGGGGCACGGTAACGCCCCGCATGCCGCCGAACGCGCGGTCGCGCAGTTCCAGCGCCGCGGGATCGACGTCTGCGAGATCGTCGGTACCGACGCCGCCCATGCGCACCGGCTCGTGGACGAAGCGCTCGACCGCGGGACGGACGCACTGGTCGTCGTCGGCGGGGACGGCGTGATCTCGTTGGCACTGCAGGCGTTGGCCCAGGGCGACGTACCTCTCGGCATCGTGCCTGCCGGCACCGGAAACGACCATGCGCGCGAATACCGGCTTCCCACCGGAGATCCCGAGGCGGCCGCCGACGTCGTGGCCGACGGCCGCACCGAAACCGTCGACCTCGGCCGCATCGTCGACGAAGCCGGTGTGGTGAAGTGGTTCGGGACGGTGATGGCCGCCGGGTTCGATTCACTGGTCAGTGACCGGACCAACCGCATGCGCTGGCCGCATGGGCGGATGCGCTACAACGTCGCGATGGTCGCGGAGATGTCCCGGTTGCGGTTGCTGCCGTTCCGGCTGTCGTTCGACGACGGTCCGGAAGTCCACACCGACCTGACCCTCGCGGCCTTCGGCAACACTCGCAGCTACGGCGGCGGCATGCTCATCTGTCCCGGCGCCGACCACACCGATGGTCTGCTCGACATCACGATGGTGCATTCCGCGTCGCGCACGCGGCTGATCCGGTTGTTCCCCACGGTGTTCAAGGGGACACACGTCGACCTCGACGAGGTCACCACCGCGCGGGCGGCGACCGTCAGAGTGGATTGTCCCGGCATCAACGCCTACGCCGACGGGGATTTCGCGGCGACGCTCCCGGTGACGGTGTCCGCCGTGCCTGGCGCGTTGAAGATCCTGGTGCCGTAGTTTGAACCCCGATGAATTGGGAGTTTGAGGCCGAGGTCTTCCAATGGCGCGGCCCGGCGCCGTATTTCTTCGTCGCAACCCCCGACGACGTCGATGCGTTCCTGCACGACCACCTCGGCGAGCTAACGTACGGCTGGGGTGTGATCCCGGCGCAGGTCCGCATCGGCGACACCGAGATCGCGACATCGTTGATGCCACGCGACGGGATTTACCTCGTACCGCTGAAAGTGGCGCTACGGCGTGCCGAACAGATCGACGACGGCGACCTGGTGCGCGTCCATCTGTCCGTGGGCCGGTAGCCAATTCTCGCTTCCGCCAAGTCTCAAGCCATTCGGCATGTTTGCCGCCCGCACCCGGCAGCACACGGTATTTTCCAATGGGGCCGGGGCGAATCGATTCAGACTGAGCGGGTGCGGAGCGTCATGGATTCAAGCAAGTACATCGGTCGCGTCGGCGCTCTTGCCGTGGCAATGGGTATCGGCACGGCGCTGACATCGGGAACCGGCGTCGCGTGGGCGGACGACGGTGGCAACACCTCCGGCAAGGCAAATTCCAGCGCGAGCAGCGAGACCGGCAAATCAGGCGAATCCGCAGCCAAGGAGGCTGGGAGCAAACCGTCGAGCACAACCGAACCCGACCGCAAAGGCCCGCTGTCGAAGGTCGGGGAACGGATCCGCAAGGACGTCGAGTCCGGCCTCGACGGCGTGCAGGATGCGTTGAAGCGCAGCCAGAATCGGATCGAGAAGGCACGAGACGAGCTCAGCGACCGGGCCGCCGAAGCCAAGGCCAAGGCCAAGGCCACCGACGACTCTGAGGACGCTGCGAAACCGACGCGCAGGCACCGCGACGTCAGCGCCGACAAGACCGAGCCCACCCCCGTCGTCTCGCCCGTCGCCGACGCGGTGCCCGCACTCGATCGCACCGAACGGCCCAGCACCGTGGTCGTGAAGGTCAAAGAGGCCACGCAGGACATCGCCGAGCGCATCGGCGAGACCGTCAGCACAACCCGGGCAGAGTCCATCGTCGAGAGGTTCGGCCGGCGCAGCGTCGATGTCGCGGCCACCGCACAGGCCGCGAATGCGCAGGCTCCGCAGGCTTCTGCGGTCCCGGTCGTCTCGGCCCTGCTCGCGGCTGCCGGGCTGTCGCCGCTCGGCGCGGGGACGAGTCCGGTGGCGCCCGCGCAGTCGCCGGCATTGTGGGCCGTGATGGCGTGGGCACGGCGAGAATTCGAGCGTGCGGTCAACCCGAGCGGCACGAGCCTGGTGTCGGCCAACGATGCGGCGTCGGTGGTCGCCGAGGGTGAGATCCAGCCGATGGCGGCAGCCGCCCCTAACCTCGCGGTGCAGACCGACAACTTGACGCCCAAGCCGGAGGTCCCGGCGCCGCTCACGGGCGCGACGACCAGACTGCCGTGGGTCACCGGTGCCGGCTTCACCGACCACTGGTATGTCGCGGGCACCGACCTCGGCATCATGTGGAACAGCGGATACACGGACCCGGAAACCGGGAAGCCGATCATCTACACGCTGTTCGGCGACACCTACAGCGGCCCGAACATGACCGGAGACTGGCGCAACAACGTGTTGTTCCGCACCAGTGACACCGATCTGACCGACGGTCTTCAGTTCAGCGACGCGTTGATCCACGCCGGCGCGTCACCGACCAATCCCGGGATTCCACGGTGGTATTCGCGCGACGAGCAACCCGCCGCGGGCGCCGCGCAGATCATCTACGACCCTGGTTATGACGGGTTGTTCGGGCGCACCTACACGATGATCCCCACCTCGGCCATCGCGATCCAGAACGACGACGGCACCTACACGCAGTACGCGACCGTGATGTCGATCCGCACGTGGGACAACCCCGGCAGCTGGACCACCAACTACGCGGCCATCGCCTACTCGACCGACGAGGGCAAGACCTGGACGGTCGATCGAGACACCGTGCGGTCGTCGGGTTGGTTGCGTGCGGGACCGGCTTATGTGCCCGGCGATGAGCACTTCCAACAGAACGCGCTCGTGATGTCCGACGACCCGACCGACCCGTACGTCTACGTGTACGGGACGCCGTCCGGTCGGCAGGGCTCGGCGTACCTGGCCCGGGTCGAGAAGGACCAGATCATGAACCTGGATGCCTACGAGTACTGGGCGGGCGCGGATTCCAGCGGCACCGGCCAGTGGACGACGGGCGATCCGTCGGCCGCCGTTCCGGTCTTCGGCGCGAGCGAAACCGATTTCCTGCCCCGGCTCTACAAGGTCATCGACACCTTCACGTTCGGCTTCTTCAGCCGGATCGCGAACGGCATCTGGGTCGGCGGTCTGCCGACGGGCGGCAACGTCAGCGAAATGTCGGTGCAGTACAACGAGTATCTCGGTCAGTACGTGGTGCTCTACACCGACGGCGGCAACAACGTCGTGATGCGGGTGTCCGAATCACCACAGGGTGAGTGGTCGGACACCACGACGCTGGTGAGGAACGACCTCGTCTCGAACACCGGCATGTATGCCCCGATGGTTCACCCGATGTCGGGCACGGATTACTTCGACACCGCCACCGCGGACAACTCGCAATACCTGTACTACAACCTCTCGTACTGGGGTGACTACAACGTGCGGCTCATGCGCACGGACCTGGAATCTATGAAGACGATCTCGGTGTAGCGACGTGCGGGGCTCACTCGCGTTGACCGCGGCGGCCGTCACGGTGGCTGCCGCGGTCAACGCGACTGCCTGTGCGCGCGCGAATCCCGAACCGCCGCCGCCGGGCCCGGCCGAGACCTCGGCGCCCCAGGCGGGCTCGTCCTGTCCGCAGAGTTTCGACGGTGCCATGACCCGTGTGCAGCAGATCCTGTATCGCTGCACCGACGGCACCTGGCAACAGTTTCACGATCCGTACCCGTCGTCTGACCGGTGGCTGACCACCGGGCCCGAACTGGTCGTGCACGGCCAGGGCCGACGGAATCCGGAGGTCAAGGGCGGCGCGTGGACGGGTTTACCGCAGACCGCCGAAGCACGTTGCACCGCAGAACTTGTCGATGTCGTCGCCGCGGGCGAGACGTCGGCGCCCGAGACGTTGACAGCCGAACCCGGCGAGCCGTTGACGTTCGACATCAGCGACCACATGTTCACCGTAACGCTCAGCGGCTACTGCCTGTGGCAGCGCGGCTGAGCTACCCCGCCGCTTTCGCCGACCCGAGGGCGGCCAGCAGCTTGACCAAATGGCCGAAGGCATCGGTGAACGGGCGGGCCGGCACCGAGGGATCGATCGCCCGCTGAATACCGAGGCCGATGCCCGCGCTCAGCAGAAGGTTGCCGAGATCGCCGATACTGGCCGCGCCGTTACGGGCCAGTTGCTCCTCGTCGATGCCGAGTTCGGCTGACATCGACTGCAGCACGTCGATGATCATCTGTGCGGCGTCGTTCCGCAGTGTCGTGATCATCTCGCTGAGTTCGGCGTTGTTGCGCGACAGGACCACGAACTCGAGTTCGAGCATCGTCCAGCCGACATCGCCCGCGGTCCGTTCCAGCCATGCGCTGACGGCTGCGACGCGGGAATCCAACGCGGCATCCGACGTCGCGAGCTCAGCCATTTCGGCGAACTTCTCGCGGTGGATCAGCTCGAGCACTTCGCGGCACAGGTTCGGTTTGCTGCCGAAGTTCGAGTAGACCGCGCCCTTCGAGAATCCGGCGTCGTCGGCGATGTCCTCAAGACTCGTGGCGGCGTAACCGTGGGTGAGAAAGCGCTGTTTGGCGGCCTGCAACAACTCGGTGCGGGTCTGCTCTTGGCGTTGCACCCTGGTCAGCCGCGGCATGACGCCGATGATAGTTCGAACTGAACCCAGGGTATTGAATTAACTCCCAGTATTCAGATACCGTGAGTATCCGAAAGGTCGCGAGACAACCCTTGGGGAGGCATGACGTGCGGTTTTTGCAGCGCAGGACATCGTTGGACGGGACGGTGGTCATCGTCAGCGGCGGGGCGCGCGGGATCGGAGCCAAGACCGCCGAGTGGTTCTCCGCCGCCGGCGCCACGGTGTGGATCGGCGATGTCGACGCCGACGTCGCCGCGACGACGGCCGCGACACTCCGGCGCTGCCACAGCGCGCACCTCGACGTCACTCAGCGCTCGTCGTGGGATCGGCTCGTGGCGGACATCGTCGCGGAATCGGGCCACATCGACATCCTGGTCAACAACGCAGGTGTGATGCCCCTCGGCGCATTCGACGCCGAACCCGAAGCCACGACCGACCTGGTGCTCGACGTCAACGTGTGCGGCGTGCTGAACGGAATGCGCGCGGTGATACCCGTCATGGTCGGGCAGGGCGGCGGCCACGTCGTCAACGTCGCGTCGATGGCCGGGATGATCCCCATTCCCGGAATGGTGACCTACAACGCCAGCAAGTTCGCGGCCCTCGGCGCCTCACTCGCGGCGCGTCGCGAGTACGCCCCGGCGGGTGTCAGCGTGTCGGCAGTGCTGCCGTCCGCGGTGCGCACCGAGCTCGCGTCGGGCGTACGCCTCGGCGGCGGCCTGCCGACCGTGGATCCCGACGACGTCGCACGCGCGGTCCTGGGGACCGTGCGCACGCGGGCTGCACGCACATCGGTGCCCGGATGGGTTGCTCCGGCTTGGGCTTTCGTAGAGGCCCTGGTGCCCGAGTTCCTCGAACGCGCCGTGCGCAACCGGGTCGACGACCGGCGCGCACTCACGGCGATCGATGCGCAAGGCCGCTCGGCATACCGCGAGCGACTCGACCGGCAATCGAAAGCCCATGCCGCCCAGGTTGATTCCGAGGTGGTCTCATGAGCCTCGCACTCGTCATCGGGTGCGGCGGCACGATCGGCGGGGCCTGGGCGGTCGCCGCGCTGCACGCACTCGCGCAGCACACCGGCGCCGACCCACGCGATGCCGCGGTCCTGCAGGGCACATCGGCCGGCGCCGAGATCGTCACCATGCTCGGCGGAGGGGTATCGGTGGCCGATCTGGTCGACATGCACCGCGGCGCATCTGCCGACGACCGCCTGCGCAGGCACATCGCGGCCACGCCGCCCTCCGTTCCGCCGTTTCCGTTCCCAGGGATGCTCAATCCGCGGTTGCTCACAACGCAACGCGGGCTCGCCGCGTTGACCGGCGTCGCGCCGATCGGGCGGGGAAATGCCGACTGGTTGCAGCGTTTGGCCAACGGATTCTCGGAACCCACCGGCTGGGTGGCTCACTCCGGCACCCGCATGGTGGCGTTCGACTACCGGCGTGGGGAACGGGTCGTATTCGGCGCCGCGGGCGCACCGGCGGCCACCGCGGGTGAGGCGCTTCGCGCCTCGTGGGCCGTGCCGGGCTGGCTGCCGCCGGTCACGATCGGCCGGCGGCGATTCGTCGACGGCGGTGCCGCATCGACAGCATCCGTCGATCTCATTGCGCCGCACGAGGCCGAGACCATCTATGTGATCGCGCCGATGGCGTCCGAGCAGAACACGCGCGCACCGGGATTCGGCGGTGTCCTCGAAGAACGGCTGCTGCGCCGCGCGATGTCGCGCGGGCTGGACAGGGAGGTCGCCGCGGTACGTGCGCGCGGTACCCACGTCGTCGTCATCCGGCCCGACAGCGCCGACCTCGCCGGCCTCGGCGCACTTTTCATGCGGCGCAGCCGTCGCCGGGCCGCGTTCGAGTCCGCGATGCGGACCGCACCCGACACGGTGCGTCGCGCACTGACCGTGAGCGAGGATGCCCGGTGAGCCGGGACGTGCGGATCGTCATCATCGGCGCGGGCATGGCCGGCATCGCGACCGCCTACACGCTCAAACAGGCGGGGTTCACGAACTTCACGATTCTGGAGAAGGGCGGCGACGTCGGTGGGGTGTGGCACTGGAACCGCTATCCGGGCCTCACGTGCGACGTCCCATCCCAGATCTATCAGTTCTCGTTCGCGCCCAAGCCGGATTGGAGCCACATCTGGGCGAGCGGCGAGGAGATCCAGCGGTATCACCGTGATGTCGTCGAGCGCTTCGGGCTCGACGCGCATGTCCGGCTGAACACCGAAGTCACCGAGGCGCGCTATGACAGCACGAGCATGTCGTGGACGGTGGCCACGGGCGACGGGGACACGCTGACAGCGGATTTCGTCATCTGTGCCACCGGGGTGCTGCACCACCCGTACGTGCCCGACATCCCTGGCATGGACACGTTCGAGGGCCGGATCGTCCACACCGCCCGGTGGGACCCCGACCTTGTGACGGACGGACAGCGCATCGCCGTCATCGGCACCGGATCGACCGGTGTACAGGTCGTCTCCGCCCTGCAGCCGGATGCCGAGTCGGTGACGCATTTCGCGCGGTCACCCCAGTGGATCCTGTGGGCGCCCATGGCGATCCGGCAACCGTCGGCACTGGCCGCAGTGCTGCGGCGCCGGCCCGCATGGCATGACTTCGTCTATCGGCGGCTGCTGTGGGCATCAGGCATTCTGGCCGATGTCGTCACGACACCGTCCTGGCGGCGCCGGCTCGTGCAGGCGTACGCGCGGTTGAGCCTTCGGGCCCAGATCCGCGACCCACGGCTGCGTGCGGCGTTGACCCCCGATTACCAGCCGCTGTGCAAACGGCAGGTGGTGTCGGGCAGCTACTACCGTGCGATCACCCGGGCAAACGCCCGCCTGGTCTCCGAACCCATCCGGGAGTTCACCTCGACGGGAATCCGCACCGCCGACGGAGCACACCACGGCGTCGACGTCGTGGTGCTGGCGACCGGATTTCAGGCGCACAACTACATGCGTCCGATGTCGGTCGTGGGCCGGGATGGGATCACTCTCGACGAGGCATGGGTCAAGGGGCCGCGGGCCTATCGGATGACGGCGGTTCCCGGGTTTCCCAACCTGTTCACCGTGCTCGGACCCAACTCGCCGACGGGCTCGATCTCGCTGCAGTACTCGGCGGAGCTCACGGCGCGCTACATCGTGCACTGGTTGCGGATGTTCGCCGACCGGACGGTCACCGAGGTGGAGGTGACCGAGGAGGCCACCGACGCGTTCAACGCCGCGGTGGCCGATGCGCTCGGCCCGACGGTGTGGAACACGGGATGCAGTTCGTGGTACCTGACCGACAACGGCACGATCGACCTGTGGCCGTTCGACCGGGCGACGCTCACCCGGATGCTGTCCGCGCCGGACCCGGCGCACTTCAGCGTGCGCTGACGGGTTAGCCGACTCCCCTGTTCAGCCAGCTGACCTCGCCGGTCTCGCCGCCATCGCGGTAGGGCTCCAAGGATTCGTCCCACGCCGTGCCCAGGACGGTGTCGAGTTCGGCGGCAAGCATGTCGGCGCCGCCGGCCATCAGCGTGCGCAGCCGCATCTCGCCGACCATCACGTCACCGTTGGCGCTCATGACACCGCTCCACAAGCCGAGCTGCGGGGTGTGACACCACCGGTGCCCGTCGACGCCGGCGCTCGGGTCCTCGGTCACCTCGAAACGCAGCACCGACCAGGACCGCAGGGCGTTCGCCAACTGCGCTCCGGTGCCCACCGGTCCAACCCAGTTGGTGACCGCGCGCAGCTGGCCGGGCATGGCCGGTTGCGGGGTCCACTTCAGGTTGGCCCTCGCCGACAGGGTCGACGACAACGCCCACTCGACATGCGGGCATACCGCCGCGGGTGAGGCGTGGATGTACACCACGCCCGTCGCCGCGTCGGCGAACTGGTTCGATGCACGCATCTGCTTCTCCTTCGGCTCCACGAGGGACGTCTTCCCCAACGGCCTGGTGTTACCAAAGAGATGCAGTTGTTCCGTGCGTGTCTATTGTGCCCTGTGTGGCGCCTGTTGCGCTAGTCTGTGCCGATTTCTCTCAGCACACCATCAGATATCGCCGGCCACCGGTCGTACGTCCAGTCGCCGAAGTCGCGGTCGGTGAGTGCTACGAGCGCGACGTCAGCCGTCGGATCGACCCACAGAAACGTCCCTGACTGGCCGAAATGCCCGAATGTGGCCGGAGAATTCGCCGATCCGGTCCAGTGCGGGGATTTGCTGTCGCGCAGCTCGAAGCCCAGGCCCCAGTCGTTGGGCCGCTGCGCGCCGAATCCGGGCAGCACCCCCGCGAGCCCGGGGAACTGCACCGAGACCGCGTCGGCGTGCATGGTCGGCGACACCAGTGCGGGGCGCAGCAGCTCACCGGCGAACGCCGCCAGATCAGCCACCGTCGACACGCCGCCGAAGCCGGCGGCCTCGGCGCCGCCGAGCAGCTTGGAGGCCGACATCCCGAGCGGCTCGAACACCGCCTCGGTGAGGTAGCGGCCGAACTCGATGTCGGCGGCGTCCTCGACGGCCCGGGCCAGCAACTCGAATCCGTAGTTGGAATAGACCCGCCGCTGCCCCACCCGGGCAATCACGTCAGCCGAATTCATCGACACCCCGGACGCATGCGCCAAGAGATGGCGCACGGTCGAGCCGGGCGGGCCGGCGGGGGTGTCGAGTTCGACGACCCCCTCCTCGATCGCGATCTGCGCGGCACGGGCGACCAACGGCTTGGTCACCGACGCCAACGCGAACGGCTTGGAGATGTCGCCGTGGGTGGCCAACACACCGGACGGCCCGACCACCGCCGCTGCGGCAGTCGGGACCGGCCAATCGTCGAGAACATCCAGTGCGCCCATTGCGCAGGATGCTACTTGCGGGCGATGAAGTAATCGTTGAAGGGATCGGTCTCGACCTCATGGACGGTGACCGCGCCGAAGCCCGCGTCGGCGAGCATCGACAGCGCGAGCTGGCGGCCCCACATGGTGCCGAGACCGGCACCGCCCGCCGACAACGAGACCGTCATGCAATGCATGGTCGAGATCGTGTAGAACAGCGAGGCCCACGGAATCGCGATGTTGTCGGCCAGGTTGCTCGATGCCTTGATGTCGACCATCAACAACACCCCACCCGGCCGCAGCGCCCGATGGATGTTGGCCAGGACGCGATCCGGATGCACCTGATCGTGGATGGCGTCGAACACCGTGATGGCGTCGAATGCGTTCTCGACGTCGAGCGTCGCGAGGTCCTGCGACTCGAACGTGGCGTTGGTCAATCCCATCAACTGCGCCTCGTGGCGGGCCGCGACGATCGCGGGTGCCGAGAAGTCGAATCCGGTGAACCGGCTGGCACCGTACTCGGCGGCCATGACGCTGATGGCATGTCCACTGCCGCAACCGAAGTCGGCGACATCGATGCCATGCCGCAGCCGCTCCGGTAACCCGTCGGCCAGCGGCAGGATGCCGTCGACGAGCGCCGCGTCGAACACCCCACCGCTTTCCTCGGCCATGATGGCGTGAAAGCGCGGGAACTCGGTGTAGGGCAGGCCCCCGCCGTGCCGGAAGCAGTCGACGATCTTCTGTTCGACCTCACCGAAGATCGCGATGTACTGCGCGAGTTTGGCGATGTTGTCCGGTCCGCCGGCCCGCGTCAGGGCGGCCGCGCGATGTCGCGGCAGGTGGTAGGTCGCCGCATCGGCGTCGTAGTAGACGATGCCCGCGGTGACAATGCCGCCGAGCCACTCACGGACGTAGCGTTCGTCGAGGCCTGCGGCGTCGGCGATCTGAGTGCTGGTGGCGGCGGGCAGTTCGGCGAGCGTGTCGAACAGGCCGGTTTGGTGGCCGATCGAGAGCAGCAGGGCCACGGCGGCGTCGTTGACGATGCCGACCACGCGATTGCCGAAGTCTTCGGCGGTTTCTTCTGCGATGAGTGTCATGCCGCTGACGCTAGATTCCAGGACCGCTCACCGGAATCCGCCGAATCATGCGTCTGAGACCGCCGAGTGGGGTGAATGCTGTAGTCAGGAGTCGCGCACTACACCGTTCTGGTATGCCCAGGTGACCGCCGCTGTGCGGCTCGACACCCCGAGCTTGCTGTAGATGTTGGCCAGATGCCTGCCGACGGTCTTTTCGCTGATGACGATCTGAGCCGCGACTTGACGGTTGGTGGCACCGCCCGCGATCACGCGCAGCACCTCGATCTCGCGACGGGTCAGCCCACCCGGGCTGCCCCTGCCACATACCCCGCTCGGCTGCACCGCGAGTTGCTCGTAGATGTTCTCCGCGGTGGCGATATCGGCGGCAGCGGCCGCGTCGTCGCCAAGACCCTTGTGCGCCAAAGCCATCCACTCATATACCTCGGCGATCTCGTAGCGCGCCTGCTGCATCCGGTACTCGCGTAACGCCGCTTCCAGCACCGTGAGCGCCGCCTCATACTCACCGCCGCGCACCAGTACCGCACCTCGCGCCTGCGCGGCCCAGGCCCGGTAGCCCGGAGTTCCGAACGTTTCGGCTCCCGTGGTCAATTCATCGCTGTGCCGCCGCGCCTCGTCCAGGTCGTTGCGGGCCAGTGCCACGATCACCGCAGCCCGCAACATCCGCATGCGGTCCAGCCGACCCGCACCCGCCAGCGCGACCCGCAAGTCGGCCCACGCGGCCTGGCTCTGCCCGAGACTGCAGCGCAACAGGGCCTCACCGGGTTGCGGGTCGACGCCGAGCGCGCGCGCCTTCGCGAACGCGGCCAACGCGCCCTCGCTGTCGCCGCGCAATCGGCGTACCTCGCCCAACTGGTAGAAGCCCTCGCCGCCCACCCAGGCGTTGACGCCTTCCAACGCCGCACTGGCAGCGAACAACTCGTCTTCCAGGCGGCGATAGTCGTCGTCGCCCGCGGCGAGCTGCAGCCGGTGCACGTCGCACACGCGGTAGTACGAGGATGTGCTGTTGACGTCGCACCAGCGTTCCATCGCGTCGGTCCAGGAGCGCATCCTGGGATGGTCGGCCAACTTGTGGCAGAGGTTGAGCACCACGCAGTAGATGTCGCCTGCCCACTCCACCCGCACGTGGCCGGCCAGCAACGGCAGGATCGCCTCGTCGACATAGGCGTATCCGTCGGCAGCCCGGCCGTCATAGAAAGCCGCCATCGCCTGGGCGACCAACGACAGTGAGGCCAAAGACGGATCGTCGAATCCGTCGCACAAGTCGCGCATCTGCTCGGCGCGCCGGCTCAACTCGTCGGGGTTCTGCTGCACGACCGCGACGACCGCGTCGAGGTAGGCCAGATAACCGTGGCTCGGCCCGGGCGCCGAACCCGTCAACAGCCTGCGGGCCCGGTTCATCCAGCCCTGCGCGATATTCACGTCACCGCGGGTCAGCCATTCCAGCCCGATGTCGAGCGCCTTCATCGCCGCGGCCGCCGGGTCGGTGCGCACCATCTGTCCGTAGACCCGCTCGGCCAGCCGGACCGCTTCGCGGCCATGCCCCAGCCGCCAGGCGGTGGTGGCGTAGGCGTCCAGGTCGTCGAGCGCCATCGGCCCGATTCCGTCCGCGTCGACGTACGCCCGGTAGGCGGCGGCCCAGTCGCTGCGCGCGTAGGCGGCCCGCGCCTCGCGCAGCGTGGGGTTGTCCGATGCTCGCATCGCCGATGCCCGGGCCGTCGTCATTGCTGCCCACGGTATTACGCGAGAGGCTCACGCGACAGCATCAACGCCCCACCGCTAGGTTATTAGCCATGCCTCAGACAGTGCGCGGT
>NZ_JBONDW010000031.1:0-61802 GCF_054919535.1 Mycobacterium venezuelense | reverse complement strand
AGTCGTTGGTCACGCATCGCCGCCATCCGCTGGGACGGCACCCGATGCCGAGACCGTCGACGCTGTTCCGGCAAGCGCGAGTGTGGTCGACGATGACCATGGATGGTCTGTCCCCGAGGGGCAAGCCGACACGGTCACTGCCGCAGCGGCCGCAGAACCCTCAGCTACCCCGCCGGCGATCACAGAATCCACTGCATCAACTGGCAGCGAGCAGGCCGATCCGGTCGTCACTCCGACAGTTGTTCAGTCTTCACCGGCGGGCAGCCCGGGGGCGGCCGCGCTCGCCAACGCAGCCGCGGCGCGAGCAGGCCTAGATTCACCCGTTGACACACCGGCGCCCCGACGAAGCACCGCGAAACCAGCCGAAAGACCGGACAGCCCAACCGGTTCAGCCGCTGCGGCCCCCTCCTCCGAAGCGGCGGCGACCGTCGCGGCCCGGAAGGCTGACACCCCCAGCGCGGCCAGGTATGACCCGTTGTCGGTGGCCGATGAAATCGGTGCGGTTCAGGGCCATCCGGAACCCGACATATCGGAACAGGTGAACTATCGGGCACAAGACCCCGCCACACGTCAGGTCGACACCCGCTTTGCACCGTCGCTCGTCGGTGTGGTGGATTCCCGTGACGCGCAGCAGATCGCGCGGGTCGCTTCCGACCTGTCCGGCCGTTACGGGCCGCATCGGATTCAGTTCTACGGTTCTGTGATCACCGGGGGCATACGTCTAGAAGGTGACATCCTGCATGGCGATCAGAAGATCGGCGACGTCAGTGCGGACTTCTTTCGCGATCCGGAGGGCAATCTCGTCGCCGCCCACGGTGGGCTTGAGATCGAACGCGAGTTCAAATCGCTGAGAGGCCAGGGATTTTCCAAAGCGCTGGTGGTCGAGCTGGAGCGTTACTACACCCAGTCAGGTGTCGATCGCATCGAGTTGACTGCCGGAAAAGACGGTGGCTACGCCTGGGCTCGTCGCGGATTCACGTGGAACTCGGAGCCGGTGCTACTGAAGCGCTCATTGCAGAACATCAGGTCGGCGGCTGGTCGTCTTGCCAAGACTGCGGTCAGCGACGACGCACGGACGATCCTCCACGACATTGTCGAAAGTCTGCAACCGGACAGCGCGCGACTACCAGAGCCCATCGAGCTGGCAGATCTCGCCACCGCCGCAGAACCCGATCTGGGACGCCGCCTGATGCGCGGCACCGAGTGGTACGCCGCCAAGCATTTGCATGACAGCACGGCGAATAACTGGAGTGCCGAACACGACTGCGCACACGTTGTGGCGGCCGAGTTGTCGGACCGTTACCGTCGTGAATTCCACATCGATGCGGCGCCATCACCCAGAGGGGTTCCTGCGCGCTCACTGTTCGTCGCTGTCGGGGCCGTACCGCGTTTCGTGACGTACGGAGAAGTGGCCGACATGCTGCGCGAATTAGGTGACGGCGCATCGGCGGTGTTGGCATCACGCTGGGCCGGCGGTGATCGTCGCGGAGGCCACGCGTATCTCGCGGTCAACGACGGTGGTGACATCTTCCTGATCGACCCGGAGGGCGGGCGTTCAGGGTGGCCGCCGTATTGGGGTGAGGTCACCCGCACGGCGGCAGGCTATCTCAGTGCTGCTGGAACCCCGGTAAATCGGCTGGTCGACGAGCTTGCGGAGTTGCAACTGATTGCCGCCGATTCGGTAGGAAAGGTCAAGGGCCATCAGGTAGACCCGGACTTCACTCGACGACAAGCGGACTACCGCGCGCAGGATCCAGCGACTCGTACTGCCGACAGCCGGTATGCCGAACCGTTGGATGAGTTACTTGCCGACCCGTCACCGGAAAGTATCAGGCAACTCGCGCAGGACCTTTCGGGCTTCTACGGGCCCTACGACGTCGCATTCGCAGGATCTGTGCTCCACGGCGAGATCGTCCTCGACGGCGCGATTCGCCATGGCAGCGAGGTGATCGGTCGGGTTATTCGGCGGTATAACCGCGGTGCGAGGGCCGACATCGTCGCTCATCATGACAGTTTGGTGATCGCCGAGCATCACCGAGGCAAGGGGTTCGCGAAGGCGCTGACAGCCGAGCTGGAACGATATTACGTGCACTCTGGTGTTGCCCGCATCGTCCTTGATGCCGAAGGCGCGGGGGCCTACGTGTGGGCACGCCGTGGCTTCGGCTGGAACATGGACGGCGACAGCCTCCGGTGTTCGCTTAGCAACATCAGGGACTCGGCACAACAGTTGGCACCGCGTGTCAATGACGCGGCACGTGCAGTTCTTACCGACCTGGAGAAGCGCCTGCGCGTCCACCATGCCGAGTTGCCCGAGCCGATCGATCTGGCGGCCCTCTCCGCACCAGGCGAACCCGACCTCGGGCAGCGATTGCTGCGGGGCTCGACCGTGTTCCTTGTCCGGCACCTTCCGGCTGGCGCTCTCGGTGAGAAGCCCGGTGTTGTCGCGAGGGTGCGACGCTGGCTCGGAGGTGCTGCAGACTCTCGTACCGGCTGTGCACAACGGGTTCTCGAGCAGCTGTCGGCACGATATGTGCGCGAGTTCCGCATTGAGATGGCTCGTTCGCCTCGAGGGATACCGGCGTGGGCTTTGTTCGCGGCAATCGGGTCTCGGGCCGAGTTCACGACATACTTCGAAGTGCAACAACGACTTCTGCAACTCGGTGATGGTGCTTCGGCGGTGCTGGCGTCGCGGTGGTCCGGTGGGCGTCAAGGGGGCCATGCCTATCTGGCGGTCAACGACGGAGGTGCGCTGTTCCTCATCGACGGGCGCACCGGCGAGCGGTCGGGTTGGCCGCCGCACTGGGGTCAGAACGCAGTCGATGTGACCGCGGTCGGCTATCTGGATGCCAACGGTGAACCGCTGCGACCACAAGGTGACTCTCCTTCACATGTGGCCCTCGCCGCTGCAGACGCCGTGGGTGACGTTCAGGGGAACCTCGATGACAATCTGCGCGCGGTCGCCGATGCCGCTCTTAGGCAACGCTTTCCGATGCTCGACGCGACATCGGCTGCTGCCGAGTTACGCCATCCCCTAGGCCTGGTCGAACTTTCCCGCTCACGCGCACAGGCAAACGCCGTATGGTGGGCCGAGTTGTCGGACGCGGCCATCGACGCCCTCATCCAGACGTATCCGGGGTCGATCGGCAATGCCGATGGCATACCGGCGACTGCCCGCGATAAGGCGAACCGGCAGGCATTGGCAGCCGATCAACACAGACGTCCAGCACCGACTGAAGACTCCGAAATGCTCACCCGAGTTCAACAGGTTGCACAGGAATTCGCAGCGGCCGAGTCGCGAGCCAAAGAAAACCGCGTAGACGTCTATCTGCTGGCGTACGACCCTCTTGTGTCTGGTGACGACGTACGGGTCTTGGTCAGCTTCGGCAATCCTGACATGGCGCAGGAGGTTACGTGGCATGTGCCGGCTATTCAGCGCCCCGCGGTCATCGCCTTTGCCCCGGCGATGCAGGCTGCCCTCACCGACTTGTGGTCCAACCGGAGGCGTAATCCGACGCTCCCGGTAGCCGCGATTGCCTGGATCGGTCACCGCGTACCGAGCAGCTTCGCTGAAGCGGATAACGACACTGTGGCGTATGCGGCAGGCGTGGTTCTGCATGGCGATGTCGCCGCCTTCAGCGCCGCCCGCGACGCGGGCCGCGGATCCGCCAACCAAGTCGCGAGCAATGTCGTCGCTGGTTACGGCAACGGTGCGTTGATCATCGGCAATGCGTGGGATAGCGGGCTGACGAACCACATTCGAATCGCTCGGCTGTACAAGTCACCTGAGGCGGCATTCCGACTGTTCGGAAGTGCGGCACCGAAGCTGAGTTACCGGTCCGAGGCCAGGCGCGTCGTCGAGATCCCCGTAGCTACCGATGCTGCACGGGCGACGTACCGAGCGCAGGACATTGCTCACCGCCGGATTGAGCCAGTGCTGCTTCCGAGGCTCTCAGATATCCTCGCCGCCCGTGAAGCCGACGGTTCTCCGGATAGTAGAGCCGGTGACCAACTCGCGGAAGACCTATCTGGCCGCTACGGGTCGTTGAGTGTCCGATTCGGCTTCGCCGATCTCCACGAATCATCCTTGCTGCTCGACGCCGCGCTTCAGAACCACGAGGGCGACTCGGTGGGCGACATCCAAATTCTGGTGAAGAGGGATCGCGATGGCGGCCTCGTGGTGTACCACCATCTCCTGCTTCGCCGGCCAGAGTTCCGATGGGATGTTGGAGTGCTTCTGGCCGATTTGGACCGCTACTACCGCATGTCTGAGGTATCGACGGTGTGGGACGGCGGCATCGGACCGATAGACGCGGCGCCAGAGGACTTTTCGATCGCCGAGGTTCGGCACGGCGCGTATGGCGGTTGCGCGCACCGTGCCGCGGCGGAGCTGTCTGAGCGGTATGGCCGTGAATTCGTGGTGCCGACGGCGTCGTCCCCGACAGGTGTACCCGCGCGAACCTTGTTCGAAGCCGTGCGGTCCGAAGCCAAGTTTGCAACTTTCGTCGAGATCGAAAATCAGCTCCTGCGGGCGGGTAGCGGGGCATCGGCGGTGGTGGTGTCGTCATGGGCCAATGTGCAAGGGGGACACGCGTACCTTGCGATCAACGATGGCGGCACCATCTACCTTGTTGGTCCCGGCGGACGACGGTCGCCATGGCCACCTTCGTGGCGGCTTCAGGTCGCCCTCACTGCTGTCGGTTACCTTGATGGCCAAGGCAATCCGACCGACCCCCTGACTCCGGGTAGTCTCCGGTTGGCAGCTGCTGACGCAATCGGTGACGTCCAGGGACGTCGAGCCGAACGTGAGTTTTTCCTCAAACAGGATGCGTATCGGGCACCGAAAGATCGAAAAACCCGGGTTGTGGACACGCGATTCGCGGTTCCGCTGCGTGAGGTGGTCGAGAACCCGGATCAGGATCAGCTCCGTCAATTGGCCGAGGACCTATCCGGTGTATATGGGCTCTACCGGGTGGCGTTCGAAAGTTCGGAGATCGCCGGGAGCGTCTACCTCAGGGGCGACATCTTATTCGGTGATGACCGGATCGGAACCGTGCAGCGGCGCTTCTCCTACGACCGTGACGGCAGGCTTGTCGCCCGCCACATCGGGTTGGAAGTCACACCGGCCTTCGCGGAGTTGAGGGGAAAAGGCTTCGCGAAGGTCTTGACCGCTGAGCTCGAGCGCTACTACGTCCGTTCAGGTGTCGATCGCATCCTTCTGGTGTCGGAGAACCAGGGCACATACGCTTGGTCGCGACGCGGATTCACCTGGGCTACGGAACATTTATTATCGTCGTTCAACAGCATCAAGAACTCGGCAAGCGCGCTGTTGGCGCTGCGCGGACCGAACCGACTCAGCGACGAAGGGCGCGACGTCCTTTCCTCTGTTCTCGAACGGTTGGATCCCGGCAGTTCCGAGCCGCCCGAGCCGATCGACCTCGCGAATCTCGCTACCCCTGCCGAGCCTGATCTCGGTCAGCGATTGCTGAGTGAAACATCCGTGTATTTCATCCGGCATCTGCCGCGCCCGGTTCCCAACGAGGTGGCGGCTCATCCGCGTAGTGACTGTGCGCACCGGGTCGTTGAGGAGTTGGCGGCGCGCTACGACCGTGAGATCAGTCTGAAATCGGCCCATTCAGCCCATGGAACCCCTGCGTGGGCACTATACGAAGCTTTGGGTACGCAAGCCGAGTTTGCATCGTATTCCGAAGCCGGGCAATGCCTTCTAGACCTTGGAGATGGGTCTTCGGCGGTGTTGGCGTCGCGGTGGTCGGAGGGGAGACAAGGCGGCCATGCCTATTTGGCCGTCAACGACGGCGGTGCGTTGTTCCTGATTGACGGGCGCACGGGTGAGCGATCCGGTTGGCCGCCGTATTGGGGGGAAGACGCCGTCAGCCACATCGCAGTCGGGTACCTCGACGCTGCTGGTCAACCGATGCGGCCGCTCGGAGACGTGCCCCTGCAGCTTGCGCTCAGAGCGGCTGACATCGTGGGTGACGTCCAAGGAACACCCGAGGAGAATGTCCGCGCCGTTGCCGACGCAGCGTTGGCGCGGCGCGTGGCGGGGCTGCCCCCGGCACGCGCACTCGCCGACATCGCCACACCGGTACGCGATCTGGAGGTTGCCCGCGCGCGCGCCCGAGACAACGCCGCGTGGTGGGCACAACTGTCAGGCAAAGAGAAGCTTGCGCTGTTCAGGAGCTATCCGCGGACGATCGGTCGCGCGGAGGGCATCCCGACTGCGGACCGTGACCAGGTCAACCGGACATTACTGTTCGCCGACCGCGCACGACTGTGGACAGTGCTCGACAGTGGAGGGGCACTCAGTACCTCCGAGCGGGAGGCACTGGCCGAGCTCGACAAGTTTCACGACGCACTGAGCAGAGCCACCCGACAGGGCGGGGAAAACGTTTACCTGCTGTCCTATGAACGTGACCGGACTGGCGTCGTGCACGCTGTTGTCGCGTTCGGTGATCCGTATGCGGCGGCGGAGGTTGCTTGGCATGTGGCACCCATGCACGACCCGATGGCAGCCTTGCTTGATCCGGCAACCCACTCTCCCACTGATTTTCAGAATCCCACCCCCATGGCTGTCATCGCCTGGATCCGCACCGGTCCTGCCGGCATCGGCACAGCGCACGACGCCGGTGCGGTCCTTGACCGAGATGTTGTTGCGTTCAACGCGGGCCGTGGCGCCGCCGCCGGAGATATCGAATTCACAAACAACGTGATCGTGGGACACGGCGACGGGTCCACGATCGTCGCAAACGCGTGGCAAGCCGGCCTCGATTCTCGGGTACACGAGATCCGACTGGTCGGGGCGGATGCCGCGGTGCGTGACCTGTTCGGAGTATCCGCGCATCCGACCGATGGCGACGTCATCGAGTTCATCGTCCGACCGAAACACGCAGTACCGCAGGATAACGTGCGAGTGCCCCAAACTTCGGATGTCGAACAGGAAGATCGCGGTGACGATCTTCGCCGGGTAGCCGAGGAGGCCCTGGCACGTCGAACGCCGGGGCAGCGGCCTGCGCTCGCCGGCACGGAGCTCATCAGCCCATGGGGGCAGACCGAGCTTGCATGTGCGCGAGCACGCGCCAACGCCCGTTGGTGGGCCGATCTGACCGACCACCAAAGAGTCGCTGTCATGGAGACGTACCCGCGATCGATTGGCAATGCCGAAGGCATTCCGGCTGAAATTCGTGACCAACTGAACCGCATGTCCCTGGACCGCGATTCGGGTGGTGATGTCCTGCGATTGCAGGCTAAACGCGATCGAGGTGAGTCTCTTACCGCTGCCGAGCAGGTGGTTGTGGCTCTCGAAGCAGTTGATCTGCGGGCTAGGCAGATCAAGGTCAACACCTACCTGCTGGCATACGATCCGCACGAGTCGGGTCGCGATGCCCGCGTCATGGTCAGCTTCGCCGACGCAGATACCGCAGAAGAGGTTTCCTGGCACGTGCCGGCAATGCGGCAGCCGATGGTTGCGTCGTTGGATGCTGCTATGGCCGAAGCTTTGCGGTACGTGAATTCTGCACCAGGCGATGAGCCGGTGGCCTCCGTCGCCTGGATCGGCTACCGTACCGCCAACGCAGGTCTTCCCGACGCCCACGATCTTGCCGATGTCGCGGGAGCCGTCCTGACCAGTGATATCGCTGCGTTCGCGTCCGGACGTAATGCGTTGTCCGGCAGCCGGTCACCGCACAACGTGGTCGTTGGTTACGGTGGCGGCGCTTTGGTGCTCGGACATGCTTGGCGCAACGGACTGCCGGCTCATATCGATCGCGTTCGGCTGATCGACGCGCCCGACAGAGCGTTCAGTCTGTTCGGCGGTGCGGCATCGCAATGGAATCAGATACCGGGACACGCACGGGTGGTTGAGATTCCGGTTGATGGTGATGTGGGTCGGGCGACGTATCGGATTCAGGATGTGTCGCAGCGTCGGATCGATCCGCGGTTTGCCGATCGGCTCGACGTGGTTCTGAGTGCACGCCGGGCGGATGGGTCTGTTGACCCGGCGGTGGCATTCCAGTTGGCTACGGACCTGTCGGGCCGATGCGGCAAGAATGGTCTGTGGAGTGCGCGTTTCGTTCTCGCCGATCTGACACCGTCGTCGTTGCGGTTGACCAGCACGGTGTGGTCAGCCGGCAGCGGCGAGGTGGGCGGTTTGCGGATTCTGGTCGAGCGGAGCCAGGGTGGGGCGCCGGCGGTATATCACGAACTCGTCGGTTTCGAATCCCACACCGACCGTGACGCCTATGCGGCGCTGCTCGACGTTCTGGATCGCTACTACCGCCTGTCCGCTGTGCCGATGGTGTCGGACATCGCACAGCGACAACCGATGTCGGGTGGCGACGTGGTCGACCAGGAGCTGGCGATCGTCAGGGCCGAATCGTCCTTCGCCGGTGATTTAGACGGTGTGCATCCGGCGGGCGAAAACTGTGCGCTGCGGGTTGCCGAACTGGTGTCGGATCGGTACGGGCGCAAATTTGTTGTCGGGGCACTGCCTTCGGCTGCGGGTGTGCCGGCGCGGGCGTTGTTCGAAGCTGTGGGGTCAGATGCGCAATTCGCCACTTTCGGCGACGTGGAAGCTGAGCTGCGCAGCCTTGGTCGTGGTGCGTCTGCAGTTTTGGCATCGTCGTGGGTCAATGGCAAGTTCGGTCATGCCTATTTGGCCGTCAATGACGGCGGTCGGGTTCGTCTGATCGGTCCGGATGGTCAGGCGTCGCCGTGGCCGCCTGCTTGGCGACTACAGGTCGGACTGACCGCTGTTGGTTACCTCAATGCCGACGGTGAGGCGGTGAATCCCGTACCGAATAGCAGCCTGCGGCTGGCACCGGCAGATGCGATCGGGTTGGTCAAAGGCCATCCAGGTGGGGGCGAGCTGACGGACGCTGTTTCCAGACTGGCAGACGCGGGCTTGACGCGCCGAGGCATCGCAGCTGCCGAAGCGCTGCGCAATCCGTTGGACGTTGCTGAGGTCGCTGTGGCGCGGGCTCGAGACAATGCCGCCTGGTGGGCTGGGCTGTCCCATGCCGAAAAACTGGCACTTGTCGAGACATACCCACAGCAGATCGGAAATTCTGAGGGCATTCCTGCAACCGACCGCGACAAGGCAAATCGCATCACGTTGCAGAAAGGCGAGGAGAGCTTCGGCGACGGTGACGAGGTCGCAGCGGCACGCTTTGCCCTGGTGGCGCATAGCCTGGCCGAGGCCGAGCTTGCCGCACAACGGGCCGGGCTGGCGATGTACCTGCTGGCATTCGATCCCGCGGAGTTTGGCGGTGACGGCCGCGTCGCGGTCGCGTTCGGTGCCGATCCCTACACCGCGGATTCGGTCGTTTGGCATGTCGGTGTGAGCGTGTCGATGCACAGCGACGAACTACTGGGCGCCGGCATGCACCTTGCACTGAGTTACCTTGTAGAGAGGCAGGTGTCGGATCCGACCACAGCGGTGACTTCGACGGCCTGGATCGGTCATGACGGCGATCGTGCCGACACACCTAACTTGGCTCGCATCGTCGGCGGGCGCCTTTACAGCGCGATCACCGCATTTAATGCCGGCCGCGACGCGTCAACGACAAACGGCAGCAGCTTCAACAGTAATGACATCTTCGGGTATGGCTACGGGACAGCGGTTCTGCGTGCTGCAGCAGAAGAAGGACGGCTAAGCGAGCACATCCACTCACTCGGTCGACTAGACCGACCGACGCGCACCGCCGATATTCGGTTCGCTCATCCCTTGAACGAGGTATTGGACAAGGTTCAAACACATCGCTCCTCAGAGGTGATGCGGCAGACCGAAGATGATTTATCGGGGCGGTACGGACCATTCTCGGTGGATATCAAGGCATCTGTCATCGACGCAGAGACATTCGAAGCCCATTACCTGGATCTCAGTGAGCGGTCTGCGGCGTGGCCGGCCGATCAAGTTTTGTCCTTGCGCGGCAGCGTGACGTCTGAGGATGGGCGCCGTGCCGGTGAATTCGTGCGTCTTGTGTTCTATAGCGTCGACGGATCACTCGTCGTCCACCACTGGCACATGTATTTGGCGCCTTGGGCTCAACAGCAAGGATTCATCAGCGCGTTGTATGACCTGTGGGAACCGTACTACGACAGATCCGGTGTAAACCGGGTCGAGCTCTGTGCGCGAGCTGCGAACGACCTCGCGAACCGTGGGTACGTTCTGGACCCGCTGATGCTGGATGCGTCAGTCGATAGCTTGCTTGGTCAGATCGCTCGGATGGCGGGCGATGAGTCGACGAGCCCGGCTGCGATCGAGGCGCTCATGAGCCTCACCGACACGCTCTATGGCGTCGACATCCCAACGATTCAGGATGTGGCGCAGCTTGGCACCGAGGACACACCTGATCTCGGCGCGACGCTTCTGGCCGCTACCGAGCTCTTCCTCGTCCGCTCACCCGTCGAGCAGACACCCAATGTCCCCGAAGACCCGGTGCGCTCGCGGTTCCCGGATCTGCTGCCGTGGCAGGATGCTACCGACCGGATTCATGAGCTGATCAATCCCATTGGCCACGTCGAGCTGGCACAGGAGCGAGCGCGGGCGAATGCCGCATGGTGGGCCGCTCTGGAACCACACCAGCAGCAGACACTAATCACGCTGCATTCCTGGGTGATTGGCAATTCCGAGGGAGTTTCGGCAGAACACCGAAATGATGCGAATCTCTGGTCGTTGCAGCGTGACCTGCTCGAGAGCGAACAGGTTGACGACGCACGTGATCGCAGCGGTGGGCCCAATGCACTTCAATCGTTCGTGCTCGAGCTGCACAGGGTCACGATTCGTGCGGCTCTGGCCAGGGTCCATGTGTATCTGCTTGCGTACCCGTCGCAGAACACACCTGAACCCGGACGGTTCGTCGTCGGATTCGGTTCCGCGCCTGATCCGTTCGCCGTCGCATCGCTTACATGGCACGTCGGTGCAGGCGACGCTGCATTGAGCAATCAGCAATCGACTTCCGTACTGCAACGAGCGCTGGATCATGTGCTGGAGAGTATTCAGGACGAACCTACGACTTCCGTGGCGTCTATCGCCTGGATCGGTTTCAGCGCTCAGCACGGTGCCGAATCGCCGGACATCACCGGCGCAATCCTGCACAGCGACATCGCGGCGTTCATCGCCGGCCGCGGTGCACTGGCTGAGAGTCAGGGGCAAGCCACCCAGCCATTTGTCAGTCGAGTCGTCGTCGATAACGGCGACGTTGCGGTGGCTGTGGCGTATGCGATGCGGTCCGGCTTGGATGCACATGTTCGTGATGTCACACTTTTCGATTACGGCGGGGATGCTCCGGCACGAATCGCTGGCGATGGGAAACTTACGCAACAGCCTTCGAATTCGGGCCGTGATGTTGTTGACGAAGTGTCGACCATCAATGCATCCGAATTGTCTTTCGCTACCGATCCCAATCGCATGCATCCCGAAGGCGAAAACTGCGCAGTGCGGGTTGCGGACCTGCTGTCGGACCGGTACGAACGTGAGTTCGAGATTAGAGCGGTGACTGCGGCGCAAGGCGTGGCGGCCCGCACGCTATTTGAGGAGGTGGGATCGGATGCGCGATTCGCCTCGTTCAAGGAGATCGAGGACACGCTATTGGGCTTGGGGCATGGTTCATCAGCGGTGGTGGTGTCCTCGTGGCGAGAAGGAGAGTTTGGCCATGCCTATTTGACGGTCAATGACGGCGGTCGGGTCTATCTGATCGACTCGGATGGTCAGCGGTTGCCGTGGCCGCCCCGGTGGCGCTCGCAGGTGGCGTTGACCGCGGTTGGGTACCTCAGTGTTGACGGTGATGCGGTCAATCCTCTGCCGACTAGCAGCCTGCGGCTGGCACCAGCAGACGCCGTCGGCGACGTCCGAGGCCATTCCGATAGGAGCGCCGATGTCGTGCGCAGGCGAGCGGCGTATCGAACCCAGGACCGGACTACTCGCTCGGTAGACACGACCTTCGCCGACTCACTGGCGAAAGTGCTCGATAGCCTTGACGAGGAACAAGTCCGGCAGTTCGCCGATGACCTATCAGGTTTCTACGGGCCCTACCGTGTTGGTTTCAACGGGGTCCTATTCTCGTCGACCGCACGAGTTTATCTCGATGGCAATATCTTTGATGGTGAAGAGCAGATCGGGACGGTCCGCCGATGGTTCGGCCGTGATGAACGAGGCAGACTTGTTGCTCATCACACCGGGTTGAAAATCAACGACGACTATCAGCACTTACGTGGTAAGGGCTTCGCCACAGCGTTGACCACGGAGCTGGAGCGATATTACGTAAGCTCTGGCGTTGATCGGATCGAATTGACTGCTCACGAGAGCGGCACGTATACCTGGGCACGTCAAGGCTTCACGTGGAGTTCGAATCCGGTCGGACTGCAACAGGCGCTGGCGAGAGTCAGGCATTCGGCTAGCCGCTTGGCAGCAGTTGTCGATGCCGAGGCGAGCGCGGTTCTTGCGGAAATCGCTCAGCGGCTCGAACCGGGTCATAGCCTGCGGCCAGAGCCGATGGAAATCGCGAGTCTAGCCACGAGTGATATGCCCGATCTGGGCCGCAGACTGCTCGAAGGCGTCACCGCGGAGCTGATGAAGAAGCTGCCGTTCGAACGGACAGGTGCCGAGCACTATCTGCGCCGGCAGCAGGAGTACCGCGGGGGAGATCGTGCCACTAGGCCGGCCGACCCCCGCTACGCGGACCCGGTCGGTGACGTGGTCGATGCGCTCGACTCGCGCCAGGTGAACCGGCTCGCCGAAGACTTGTCAGGGAAGTACGGACCCTACGCTCTTGACCTGACCGCGCGGGTCGAAGCGTTTCTCGGGAAAGTGCGTGTCGAGGGCGAAATCATGAGCGGCGACGGGCTCATCGGAACTGTGAATTTCAGCCACTTCCGTGACGCAGACAACCTGGTCGTGTCTTTTGACCTTGTGGACATCCACGACTTGCATTCCGACCTACGAGGAAACGGATTCGCGAAAGCGCTTGCTTCACAACTCTTCCCCTACTACACACGATCTGGTGTCGACCGCATAGAGGTTGAGGCCACGCGGGACGGAGCTTATGCGTGGGCCAGCTGGGGCTTCACCTGGGATCCAGATCACGCAAGGATGCGCGAATCATTCGAGAGCATCTTGCTGTCAGCCAATGAGTTACGCGGAAATCTCGGGCTCCAAGAACGGCTGCTCCTCGACAACATTGTCGCGCGGTTGCAAGTCGGCCACCCCCAAATGCCCGAGCCAATCGAGCTTGCCCGGCTGAGCACTGCGAGCCATCCGCACCTTGGGATGGAGCTCATGCTCGACACTGCCTGGCACGGTGTCATGTACCTCGACGGGACGGATACGGCTCAGGCGGCAGTGTCGCCGGACGCTGAGTTCCAGTTGCCGTTCGAGCGCTCCGGCGATGCTACGGCCACTGCGGACACCAGTTGCGCGCATGGAGTTGCTGCTGAGTTGTCGACCAGATACCACCGCACGTTCGCGGTGGCTTCGGTCCCCACAGCCGCTGGAGTTCCGGCGCGGGCGCTGTTTGAGGCTGTGGGATCGTGGGCTCAGTTCACCACTTACGACGAAGTGACCAATGCTCTGCGGAGACTGGGCGATGGGGCTTCGGCGGTGCTGGCATCGCGGTGGTCCGGCTCGCGCGGAGGCGGACATGCCTACTTGGCGATCAACGATGGTGGCGAGCTCTTTCTGATCGACCCCGCCACAAGGAAGCGGTCCGGGTGGCCGCCGTCGTGGGGTAAGAATGCGGTATCGCGCACTGTCGTTGGCTATCTGGATGCCGATGGACATGCGCTGCGTCCGATAAAAGTCGAGGTTCCGTTCTTCCTTGGAGCTGCGGACGCCATCGGCAACGTCACGGGCGGTCCCGAGGAGCCGGCTTATCAGCATCGTCAGCACGATTACCGGAATCGTGACCGCGCAATCGACATGGTCGATGCACGTTACGCGGATCCGGTCGATGATGTAGTCAACAGAGTCCGGCCCGACGTGATCGACCAACTGGCCAACGACCTGTCCGGCAGCTACGGGGGTTTCCGAATCCATCTGGAGGGCTTCGATGTTGACGGCCACCGCCTCGTCCTCGGCGGCGAGATCATCGTCCGATCGCAACCTGTGGGGACGGTCAGCTGGTCATTCGATCGTGACGCCGACGGCAATCTCACGGCACACCATGTGTTACGCGTCGACGACGAGAGCTTTCCGGGAGACGCGTTCGCCGACGCGGTGGCAAGTCAGTTGGTGCCCTATTACACGCGCTCCGGCATCAGCCGTGTCGTATCGACCACGCGCGGAACCACCGGGTATGTTTCCGCCGAGCTCGGCGACACCTGGGATCCCACGCCCACACGACTACGAGAGTCCCTCGGCAACCTCAGACAGGCAGCAGCGGAGCTGCGGACAGGCCTAGACGACGAAGCTGCGCGGGTCCTTGACGAAATCGTGCAACTGCTGCAACCAACAAACCAGCGACTGCCCGAACCGGCTGACATCGCGCTTATCGCCACCTCGGACGCGCCTTCGCTCGGGCGTCAACTGCTCGACCTTGCCGGTTCGGTAGGGGACGGCAGTGGCCTACATTACGTGCAATACCTGTGGAGCACGCGGTTGCACCCGAGTCAGAACTGCGCCAACTGGGTCGCCGAACTTCTGTCGAGCAGGTATGACATCGAAATCCCCCTCGACTCCGCGCCATCCGCCGAAGGTGTTCCCGCCAAGGCGCTGTTCGAGGCAGTTGGCTCTCGCGCCGAGTTCGCCACGTATGCCGAAGTGGAAGCGATGCTTTGGCAGATGAATCCCGGTGATCCCGACGGTCCCGGTCCTGCGGCGTTGTTGGTGTCGTCTTGGCCGGGGGGCACCCATCAAGGTGGTCACGCGTATCTCGCGGTCATGGACGACGGCCAGATCTATCTGATGGACCCGTTAACAGGAGAGCGCTCAGGCTGGCCACCGTACTGGGGCGATGACGGCGTGTCACGGACGGCAGTCGGATACTTGAGAGCCAACGGCCGGCCCGTGCTGCCCTTCGACGGCAGTCCCGAACAGCTCGCCGCCGCCGAGGCCATCGGAAATGTGCAAGGTGCACCGAAATATTCGGAATATCTAGAGCTCCAAGCGGAGTATCGCGCGACTGACCCAGTGGTTCGGGAAGTGGACAGCCGCTACGCCGATCCGGCGAATGAGGTCGTAGATAATCTTGATCCGCAACAAGCGCGCCAGCTTGCCGACGATCTGTCCGGTATGTACGGGCCATATCGCGTCGAGCTGACTGCTGAGGTAGCAAGGGGTTCCGGCGAAATCCTGATGAGTGGCCGAATACTGCACGATGCCCGGGTGATCGGCCGTATCACATGGGTGCTGGGCCGTGACCTCGACGACGGGCTGCTGGTCGCCTATCACGATGTCATTGAGATCAACGAAACAGACCTGCAGGGCAAGGGTTTCGCGACCGCACTCGCTTCGCAACTACAGCCCTATTACGAGCGTTCCAACGTAGATCGGGTGGAGGCGGATGCGCGTTGGGACGGTGCCTATGTATGGGCGCGTTGGGGATTCACCTGGAGTCCCGATCCCGACAAGCTACAAGATTCGCTCGATAGCTTAAAAACGTCGGCTGAGACCATTCAGAACGACCCGAGTACAGACGTGGATACCAATGAACTCGTCGAGCGGATCCTGTCATGGTTGACGCCTAATCACCCGCTGCTGCTGCAACCCTTTGAGCTGGCCCGCCTCGGTACGCGCGGGCGCCCCTCCCTGGGCAGCGATCTGTTGATGGATACCGAGTGGCACGGTGTGAAGTATCTGAGTGATCGCACCACCCCGTTGCGTGACCGAGCCGACGAGACGAGTGTCCTACCCCACGTCGGCAAAGCCGGGAGTCATGCCGGCGACGCAGATAGTCGGCGGCGCCAGGAGGATTACCGGGCGAAAGATCCCACGACGCGTCCAGTCGAAACCAACTTGGCCGACCCTTTGGGCGATGTGGTCGACAGTCGCGACGAGCACCAGGTTCGAGCGTTGGCCCGAGATCTTTCGGGCATGTATGGCCCATATCGGGTCGACTTCAACTGGACGTTATTGCTCGAGTTGGGCGACACAGTCCGTTTGTTGATTAACGGCGACATCCGGGACGGTACGCGACTGGCCGGCCGCGTTCAGCGGACTTTCGTCCGCGATGGCGATGGCAACCTGGTCGCACACCACGAGTCTCTCTGGCTCCGCGATGAATTCAAGCAGCAGGGGTTTGCGCGTGCCTTCCTTTCGCGCCAACGCGAGTATTACGAGCGTTCGGGTGTTGATCGGATTGTGCTGACAGCCGGGGACGATGACGGTGGATACGTCTGGGCTCGACTGGGTCTGACCTGGAACCCGGACCCGGCCCTGCTGCAGAGTTCGTTGCAGAAGATCAAGGGTTCCGTACGCGATTTGCGATCGAGCGTAAGTTCAGAGGCACGAGCGCTCCTCGGCGACGTCATGCAGCGGCTGGATGCGAGCCATCCGCGTTTGCCCGAACCAGTGGAGTTGGCGCACCTGGCCACCGACGCCGAACCCGATCTGGGTGCGCGACTGCTGCGGGGCGCGGACTGGCATGCCGCGATGTTCCTTGGGAACGATCTACCGACAGCGAAGCCCGGAGCGCCGAACTGTGCGCAATCCGTGGTCGATGCACTATCGGACAGATACGGGCGTTCGTTCGATATTTCGGCTGCTCCGTCCCACAAGGGAGTACCGGCGCGCGCGCTGTTCGAGGCCGTCGGGTCGATCCCGCGCTTCGTGAGCTACGCGGAGGTTGCCAGCACGTTGCGGGCGATGCCATCTGGATCATCGGCATTGTTGGCATCACGCTGGGCCGGCCTCGACCGAGGTGGTCACGCCTATCTTGCCGTCAACGATGGCGGCGAAATCTTCCTGATCGACGAAGCCGGTCAACGATCGGGTTGGCCTCCGCATTGGGGACAGGACGCGGTGTCGCGGACAGTCGTCGGCTATTTGAACGCCGATGGTCGCCCGGTCCGACCCACTAATGCTGACGTTTCGCCGCAGTTGCAGTTTGGCGCCGCCGATGCCATCGGCACCGTGCACGGACATCCTGACGGCGCAAACTTTGCGCGCGCACAACGCGGGTACCGCCACCAAGATCCCGGCCGGCGTCGCGTCAATACCGATTTCGCAGATCCGCTGGGGCATGTGGTCGACAGCCTCGACCCGCGCAAGATTCGCCAACTGGCACTGGATCTTTCAGGCGTGTACGGGCCATACCGCGTCCAGATGATCAGTGCAAGAGTCGGCCCGGTCGACGGTGTCGGCGTCGACGACGCTGTTCTCCTGAGCGGTGACATCGTCTACGCCGGCCGAGCGATCGGTGAGATTGAGCGGGCCTATTTCCATGACGACGGTGACCTCGTCGCTTATCACCGAGCCGTCAAGATTTTTGCTAGCGCCTTCCAGGGTAAGGGCTTCTCGACGGCGTTGGCGCAAGAACTTGAGCGCTACTACTCCCGCTGCGGTGTCGACCGGATCGTGTTGGCGGCGGTGAGCGACGGCGCGTACGTGTGGGCAAAATCCGGTTACACCTGGGACCCCAATCCCATATCGCTCGAGTTGTCGTGCGAGTTCATCCGGGATGCGGTTGAGCGGCTTCGGGACTCGGTCGGTCCTGATGCACGGGCGGTTCTCGATGAGGTGGTGACGAGGCTGGATCCAACACACCCCCGTATGCCCGAGCCTGACGAACTAGCACGGCTGACTGCGCCCGGCCACCCCGACCTCGGGAAGAAACTGCTACGAGGAACTCCATGGTTCGGCGCGAAGTACCTGACGCATATCGGCGGCCAGCAGGAGGTTGGGCACGGCGAGACCAACTGTGCTCACCGAGTCGCCACGCTGCTCTCAAACAACTATGGCCGCAACATATCTGTCGCGACGAAACCCACAGCGGCGGGCCTGCCTGCTCGGGCATTGTTCGAAGCAGTCGGATCGCGCGTGCGATTCGCGACCTACGAAGAGGTGGCGAACACCCTGCGATCCATGCCATCTGGATCGGCAGCCGTCTTGGCATCGCGCTGGGCGGGTTGGGGACGCGGCGGACACGCCTACCTCGCAGTGAATGTGGGTGGTGAGATCTTCCTCGTCGACGAAACTGGTCACCGCTCGGGGTGGCCACCGTATTGGGGCCAGGATGCGGTGTCGCGCACCGTTGCCGGCTATGTGGACGCCGATGGTGTACCGGTCAGGCCCATTGAGGTCGACGTTCCCATTCGACTTCAGCTAACCCCGGCCGACGCCATCGGTAACGTCAAAGGGCATTCCGGCGACAGTGCTGACGCACGTCGTGCCCGAATTGTCGAGGCCGCGGATGCTTTGAGACAACGCGGAATTGCGCGACCCGACGCATTGGTCAATGTGCCGCGGAATAACCGGCAGTTGAAGCGGCGGCGTGAGCAGGCCAACGCCACATGGTGGCGGCGGTTGAGCCAGAGTCAGCAGGATGCTCTCATTGAGATCTACCCCTGGCACGTCGCCAATACCCAGGGCCTACCGCGAGCGGCCCGCGACCGAGCCCACGAGCGCTCGATGGGCAATCCGAGTGTGGGAATGCCGGCACCGGTTGACGGTAGGCAGGTCGAAGCCACGCCTGAACCGAAGGACGTGCGCATCATCGAGGGCACGGGTGACGGCCCGGTTTCCATGGTGATTGCTCACCCGGACCAAGTAGCGGACTGGGACCGACTTGCCGACGCGTCTCACCGGGAACTCAGTCTTGACGGCTATATCGACCGCCTGATGTTGGACGCTCAGCTGACCGTCCGCGAGATGGTTGCGCGGCTGCATCGCGAGCTGAACAAGCACTGTGGCACGCCGGCAGAAGTCACCGGCATGGACGACAAGCATCTGCGGATCTACCCAGAACAGAGCGGTGAGCAGTACATACACGCCATGGCTCTGGTAACCGACCCGGGTACGACGCTCGAAATCGCTTACCAGTCTTACCAAATGCTCAATGAGAGCAAACTTGACGCGCATCAGTCGCACATCAGTTACCTGGGGGAGTTGCCCGCGGGCATGACAGCCGCTGAGGCCAACGCCGTCGCCTTCGCCCGGTGGGCGCGGGGCGAGTTGACCAACGACATTCCGCCGGCGCAGCTGACTCGGGAACTGCTCGATTTGCATGCGCAGCCGCTGCGCTCTGCGTTACTCATCCGGGCTCGCCTTATCAGCGACTACGGCGTCGAACCACATCGCATCCGAATTGTGTATGCCGGCGAGCATCGTCATTCCGGTAAGGCAATGTCGCGCTGGCTGCGAGCGCACCTGTTCACGCTGAACCACATCCGGGATAGCCCGATCGAAACGAGGGGAGCCATCGTCAAGGCACTCCTTGGTGATGGGAAGACCGCTGAAGAACGTAGCGCGCGCGTAGGTTCGGTGTTGGACCGATTCATCGCGGCACACGAGAGCACCGGTGGCCCAAAGAGGTACACACTGCTGTGGGTTCGTGACACCCGGCCGTTCGGCCAACGCGGGCCCGAATTGGACACCAACCCAGGGCACGTTCGGCAGATCCTCGACATGCTGCGGGCTCGGCAGCCCGAGCGGCAAGTCCTGCTGGTGGGCGATGATCTGTTCGCAGGGCGTCCGGAACTGCGCGAATCATGGCGTCGTGAAGGCGTCTTGGACACGGTCGATACGGATACGTTGATCAAATTCTGGGAGAGGGACAGCCTGACCCGCGCCGAACAGGCGTTGTTCTTCCATCGGCTCGGGCAGCTGCGCGACGTCGTGCAGATCGGCCAGGAGAGCGGAGCGCTCGAGACACAGATTGTTCTCGGCATGCCGACGGTATACCTTTCGGCAAGGGAGTACACCGGCAACAAAGCGGACCGGTGGTTGCATTACTCTCAGCCATGGCAGTACGGCCGGACCGTACCGATGCTCGACGAACAGGACAATCCGGTTTTTGACGGATCTGGCTGGCCCCAAATGGAATTCCGCAAGCTGGGTGATCCGCTGCCCGCGCCGCTGAGTTCGGTCGAGCGCGTGCCAGTCGGTCCTGAACTGACCGACCCAATGAACCGAGATGTTCGAGCAGGGACAGTCCACTGGCCGGCCACAGTATCGCTGACCGCCAGCCGGATCAGCAGCCTGATCGACACCGGTAAAATGGACCAGTGGGCCGATCAGCTCGGGCGCACGGTCGGCCTGAACAATGAGGATCAGACGGTCTGGACTGAGCAGGACTGGCAGAGCAGCCAGGTGCATGCGCATGCGCTGAGCCGAAGTCTGCACACCCAAGCGGCGACGCCCGAAGCGATCGCCCACAAATGGGATCGCATCCGGCTGGCGCTGCAAGGTGTCGTCGCGCCTGCTTACACAAACGACGAGAGCTTCGAAGGTGTCTCGGGCTCGCATCTGAATGCCGTACATGGCACCGAAGATGTGTTGACAGTCCGGGGCGAACACCTGATCGCAGAGGCCTACAGCGCCGATCCCAGTGTCCGACCCCGCGCGGTCGTCGGCGCGCTCAAGCAGATTTTCGACGCCGCGGATCTGCGTGGTCAAGCCCTCAACGACCTGTGTGCCTTCAAGCTGACACCTGCAGAGCTGCAACATCTGCACGAGGCGATCGAGCGGGTCGTGGCGGCCAATGAGTCTTCTCGCGCTCTTCCGTCGACGGAAACTCCGCTGGCAGCACTGAATCCCGCCGAGAACGCCACGGACACGACGCAACGGCACATGCGGCGGCCGGGAGCTCATACAGCCGACGCCGGCAGACATTCGATTAAAGACCCGTACGACACCTTGGGAACCGAAGTCGTCCCTAACATTCTCTCGCCGAGAGGATCCGACGACCACCCGGTGTTCTTCGGGCCGGATGATTTGACGGCAGCTGCGGAGTACGGCAGCGCAATGACCGAGCAGGATGTCAACCGCTGGTCAGACAGGGATGCGGCCAAAGCGCTGCAGGCATACACGGGCCTGCATGCCCACAAAGTCGTCAATGAATGGCTGCGCGAACGTGATCCGGGTGTGGAACAACCCATGTTGATCGGACTGCTTGACAAAGCGTTCCTCGAGTCGAGTGCGTTCGCGGAGCCGGTTCTCCTTACAAGAGGTGCTACTGCTAGAGATTTCAATGGTTCTGACTTGAAGTTCTCGCCATCCGACTCTCTCGACCGCCTGAAAGCGCTCGAAAGTACCACCTATGTGTTTGACGGCTATATGTCGACGTCGCTGTCGACAATCCCAGCGTGGGTTCGATTCAACCCCGTGCGGGTGATCATCTCGATGAAGCCCGGTCAGCGCGGCATCTACGTCGGTGGTGCCCCCGACGGCCCCTCACTGTCACAGCGTCGCGGCGAGCGTGAGGTAATACTGCCGCGGGGTCAGACATTGCGAGTGTTGAAGGTTCGAAAGTCGTTGGCGGCCGAATTCGAGGTTGATGTACTCGTAGAGGTCGTAGTCCAACCGCACCACGTGCAGGAACTGCCGAGCGTCGACATTCCTTTCCGCTTGCCCGACGGTAGCAACGATCAGAACGCGCCCAGCACCGTCACCGGCGAAACATCGAGTGCCGCGGATGAATCCGGTCTATCAGCCCCAACACGCACCGATCAAGGTGATGTCGATGTCGCCGAACCCGCGTCATCTCGGGCCGGTGAGCGATGGGACGCTACAGCCGACTCGCCGCAGAGACCCCAACCGGTGCGAGCTAATCCGGTATCAACAGAGTTTCGCCGCCTTGGGCAGAGCGTGGTGTCAGATATCGATGCACCGGTAGGCACAGAGGTGAATCCGCATTACTTTGGGGCGGACTCCACTGATTCAAAGACCTTTGGCTGCTGGATGACTCCGCAAGACGACACGCTTTTGGATGCGCAGCAGCTGCTCGCGATTAAGCGCTTCACGGGTCAGACGGGCTACCAGATCAACGCATGGCTGCGCCATGGCGATGGCGATGAACCAGCGGATGTTGCGCTGCTCGACGCGGCGATGTCGGCGCAGGAACCCATTGGTGTTCACGTTGTGGTTGTCCGAGGAACCACGGCGATGGAGTTCAACGCCAACAGCCGACAGATTCAGTTTTCCCACAACGCCACGGTTGAGCAGCTTCGCTCCCTGGTCGGCGCGACTTATGTGTCGCAGGGGTTTCCGTCGATGTCATTGGCAACCGTCCCGCTCTTTCCTAAGCGGGTGCGGTTGATACTGACGATGAAGCCCGGTCAACGCTGCATCTATGTTGACGGTGCGCCCAGCGGCGACCGCTTATCGGGCAGTCCTTACGAGGAACGCGAGGTCATCCTTCCACGGGGGCAGACGTTCCGCGTGGTGGAAGTTCGAGAGTCAACGGCGGACGATCCTCGGAGTCGGATCGAGGTCGACGTGATCGTGGAGGTGAGCTCTCCGACAGATTCGGCGCTCGGAAGCTATGACGAAATTCCGAACCAGTCAACCTCGCATGGAATGTTCGACCAAAGCGGAAAGTACACCGCGATGAGCCCGGAACATATGCCGAACGAGCCCGTTCCGCTGTCGGCCCCTACAGCGCTTGAAATCAAATCAAATCCGCACTACACACCAATGCGCGTCAACCCGGCGGGAACGGAGTACAAGCGGTTGGGGCGAATTGTGGTGCCTGATCGCCGTGGGCGGGTGGGCTCTGAAGGAAACCCGCACTACTTCCGCGCGGATGACACGGCGGACTGGCAAGCCTTCGGAAGCTCGATGACTCCACAACACGAATCACATTGGGATTCACGGCAATTGGCGAGTATCCGTGCCTACACTGGTAAGGAATCCAAGGGGTTCAACGCCTGGCTGCATTACGGAGTCGGAGATGGTCCTGCTGGCCTGGAGGACCTTGATGCTGCGATGCGTACAAGCCGGTTTGCGGAATTTACTGTGGTCACCCGTGCCACGACGGCGTTGGAGTTCAACGAAAACAGCCTTGGCTCAGAGTTTTCCAGAACCCACATCAAAGATTTGAAGAGACTCGAAGGTGCGACCTATGTGTCACGAGCATTCACGTCGGCTTCGCTGTCGACGATGCCCGGATACCCGGGACGTGTGCGCGTGATCTATACCATGATGCCCGGTCAACGGGGAATCTACGTCGGTGGCGCACCTGACGGAAATCGACTCTCGTCGAGCGGATTTGCGCACGTCGAAAGGGAAGTGATCCTGCCTCGGGGACAGACATTGCTGGTGTTGAAAGTTCGAAAGTCCACCGACAGCCGAAACTTCCTGGCCGATGTGATAGTGAAGGTGGTTGATCAGCCTGTCTAGTACGCATTCCGATTCGATGCGCTGAGGCAACCATGGCATGCCGACACGGTAGCCACCAAAAATGACACGACCGAACTCGGCGGCACGTCGATCGAGCAGAACACGAACATTCAGCGAGGAGTAACCATGGATCCGCGACGAATCGAGCTCAACCGCAGGCACAGTCAGGAGATGGGGCTGTTGTTCGCAGAGTTTCTGGAGACACACCCGGACATCGACGCGGAGTTGTCCGACGCGATGACCGAGCACGAGGATGCCGCGTGGACGGCCTTCAGCGCTCAGCTCCTCGCCAGACATCAAGCAGAGCGTGCCGCGTTGGCCGATCAGATCGAGGCCGAACAACGTGTCGGTCGCCGGCCGGCGGATGACGCGCGGCCGTCGGCACAGAATGCAGATCAGGCGATATCACTGGCGTCCGACTGGATCCGTGCGCGCGGTATCGATTACCCGACCGAGGGCTTGGCAGCGGATCGATTCGCCTCGGGCTGGACTGTGTATGCGCCTGTCGAGGTCGATGAGAGTGATCCGATGTCGTTCTTGGACATCCCCGTTGGCCGCTCGGTGTTCCTGGTCGGCGACTCCGGACGTGTTGAGGAGGTCTCGTCGTCGATGCCACCCCAATTGGCGTATGACAGGTTCACCTTGCAGGAAAGGGCACCGCAGACCACCCGCGGCGAAGCTGACAGCGCCATGGCCGAATTCGAGCGGCAGTTCGACATCACCTCAGCTGAACCCGCACGCCGCGGCGCCACCATCGCGATCACGTACGTCGGGGGAGCCGTGGCCTTCCCGGATACCACGGGACTGCTCAGTGAGATATTCCAGCAACTCGGTGGGCTCGGGCCGATCGGTTGGGAGGAGTTCACCGCCGCTTTTGCCTTGACCGCCACCTCGGAAGTCGCTCAGTTGCAGTTCCGCTCCGACGACCGCACCGATATTGTCCCGGTACCGCAGCCGATCGCCGACGTGGTGCGCCGGCATCGAGAGGAGACGTCGACGGTCCCCGCCGGCCCGTGGTGGCGGCTGGTCTTGACATGCACCAACAGCGGGGACGCCACGGTTGACTATGACTACGGCGATGAGCCGTTCCCCGAAGGGCAGTTAGTCGCCAGCGAGCACTACCGCAATGATGTGGAGACCCACCCGCGTCCGCAGCTGCCGATCTGGCTCGCCGGCTATATCGCCGCCCCCGATGCCCAGGGCCGCAGCGCTCGGCAGGCGGCAACTGCGGTGACAGAGGATGCCGAGGCCGGACGGCACTCGATCGCTACCGGGGATGTTCCTTCCCTGCACGAACTTTGGGCGCGCTGGGCCGTGCTATCGGCGATACGAGCCGGCACCGGAGCTGAATCGGGTCCGCAGATGCACCCTGGCTATGCGTCGTATGAGACCGGCGGCCGTAACGGCGCCACGCTGTTCGTGCTGCCCGGCGACCGCGCAGTGCTGTCCGGTGGGAGGTGGAACTCCGAATTGCTCGACGCAGCCTACAACCGCGGACAACAGCTGCCCGACCTCTACACCGGGGCTCCCGCGTGGGTCACGGACAGCGTCATCGACGCGCGAAACCGCAACGGATTGCTGACTTTCTGCTTCTGGTGGCTCGACGGCCGCTGGCGCCGCGGCGCAACGGACACGTCCGGCGAACTCAACGCGGCGATGCCGCCGGTGTTGACCGCGGGCGAGACCATTCGGGCGATGGTCGAGCAAATTGGCGCTGACGTCGAAATCCAGTGCGCCGCTTTGCTGTCAGGCGCCGTCGACCGCATCGCGACCGCAACACAAGTCGCTGCGGTCTTCGCCGGCAAGCCCGATGTTGACGTCGACGCCGCCGTCAACCAACTCAGCCTGGCCGGCTTGTTAACCGTGTGACACTGATTCCGTCGGACTGTAGATGAACAATAGGTGAACAAGTCCGACCCGAATAGCCCCGTGGCCCCCGCGCCTATAGCGTGAATTGCTGTGCTGCGAGGGGGTTTTCGGTGACATTGCACGCGGATATGCAGATTCTCGGTCAACTCGGGCCAAAATTGCAGGGGCTGGCCACCGAGGCCAGTCTGTTGCGGACGGGGCCGTCCGCGGGACCGTACCTGTCGGTACCCGGCGGCATGGAACCTGCCGTGCTCGAGGCGGCCAGCATCGCCCACGATTTGGTCGACACGACGTTGATCAACGCGGTGAAGGAACGCCTGTCCGAGACCGGCGAGATCATGGTGAACGTCAAGAACCAGTTCCAGAACGCCGATGACGAGGCGCTGGAAGTGGCGATGAGGATCTACACCGATGCGACCGGTGACTGGGTGGTCCCCGAGGTACCGCGGTGAGCATGAACCGCACGCAGGTGGAGTCTTGGAACCCCGCCACCTTGACTGCCATCGGTAATGCTTGGAAGACGTTGGGAACCAACGTCGAAGGCCTGTTCAACCGGTACAAGTCCACGGTGGCCGGTGTCAACGACGGCCATTGGGAAGGGCTGGCCGCAGATGCCGCGCTGAACCGGGCCGAGTCTGACCGGGTGTCAGCCGTCCGCGTCGTCGACCATCTCGAGCGTGTCGCCCAGATCGCCATCGACGGTTTCAACGAGGTCAACCCACCGTTGCAGCGTGCCCGCAACGCGATCACGGGGGCTGAGGCTGCCGGGTTCACCGTCACCGAGAACCTGACGGTCACGTTCATGGGGCCGTTGACCCAAGCCCAACAGACCGCGAAGGCGCAGTGGCAGCAGCAGCTCACCGACGCGGCCAATGACGCCGAGACTGCCGACAACAATGTCAAGACCGCGTTGAACAATGCGCGTGCGGGTCTGCGTGTGGCGTTCGTGGCCCCGGCGGGGCTGGGAGCCGACCAGGCACGCAGTGACCTCAATCAACTCCTGACTGATCCCTCGAAGTTGACTCCAGAGCAGCTGCAACGACTTATCGAGGCCGGCTCGCTCACGCCCGAGCAACTCGTCGCGCTGTCGTCCGGCGACTTCGTCAATATCCCCGCCTCCCAGATGGAATACCTCAATGCCCTGGCCCGGGCGCTGGATGGCAAGTCCTCTCAGGAGATCGAAGATCTGCTCAACGGTCTTCCACCCGATGCTCGTAAGGGCGTGGCCAACGCGCTGCAACTGCTGTCCAACCCGGCCGTACGTGCGAATGTGTCCGGTGACAGCGAAGTTCCGACAACTGGTCGCGCAAACCTGCTGCCCAAGAAGATGTACGAGTCGCTGACCCGTGACGATCTGGTGACCAACAAATGGGAGATCGTCGGTAACTGGGGTTACAACACCTGGAATCTCAACGGGGTGGCCGATAACCAGGCGGCCGCCCGCATTGCCGGCATGAGCGACGTAACGTTCCAGCACGGCAGTGGACTGGACACCGCGGTGCTCAATGCGGCCGCGACCTACCTCGACGCGCAAAACGCTGCCGACAAGGACGATCTGTTTTTCGTCGACGGGCGAGGCGCGGACTTCAATGCGCCGCTCACCGAGGAGATGTTGCACTCGGTGGCCGAAGACCGGGCAGCAGTCGCGCAGTTCGTGTCCGGCCCGAAAGGCGATGCGTTCCTGAACGACGTCTTCACCCACGAGTGGCCCGACAACGGTAAGACGGCATCTGAACTGTTCGATATCAGCACGCAGGACGCGGTGTCGGATCCGAACAACGCACCGGATGTGGAGCTGGCCAAAAACTCCGGCGACATCGCCGAGAGTGTGGCTCGATACATGTCGGGGAACGCTACTGATCTGCTGCGTCTGCCGGACGATGTGAGCACGTCGGCCGGTGAGCGCAACCCCGACCTGCTGATCAACCTGGCTGATGACCTCGCGCCGTACTACAGCACATTCGCCGGCGCGCAAGCGATTCCGGATGTCGGGCACTTCGACACCACCAAGCAGCTCTCGGACATGTACTCGGTGCTGGCCTCCAACCCCGATGCGGGTGTCAAGGCCGCTCAGCACACGTACGCCCAGCAGAACGTGCTCGCGGCGGCGTACGGCGCCGGTGATGGTCCCAGCACCTACGCCCAGATCGCCGGGCAGATGCAGCACGCACTGGAGACCGGCACCGCGTCGGCGCAGGCCAAAATGGATTCTGGCGACGTTTACAAGGCGCGGTGGGAGCAAGCCGCCAACACCGCTTCGTTCGACTCTGCGAGAGCGACCGCCGCGGCGGTCGCGGACATGGCCGGCTTGAAGCCGCTCAAGTACCTGATCGATATCGCGGGCCCGGCTCTGCGGCCCTCCGTAGTAGGCGTGGTGGACAACGCCGCCGTCGTCAACCCGGACAACGCCGTGCCCAACCAAACCGCCACGACGCTCGTCGATTCCAACACGACGGTGGAGAGCATCGTCAACGGTGTCGCCGCCGAGGATCCGTCGATCATCAATGATCCCGCCTTCGCCGAGTATCGCGACATCAACGACAACGGTGACGCATACATCAACGTCGAGGACCTCAACGATCAGGCCGAGATCCGGGATCTGCTGTACGAGCGCTACGGCATCAACGTCGAAAGCTGGTACACGAACTTCAACATCGGGATGCACACCGGCCAGATCGCGGTCGCCGGACCCCGTTGAGTCGGTGGTTGGGCTGTCTCGCGCTACTGGTAGTCGTATGCACGTGCGGCTGCTCAGATCCGAGCAGGGCCCCTGATACAGCCGAAACAAGCACTGCGCACAACGGTTTCGCACGCACGCAGTACTCGATCGTCTGGACCGATCCGGCTGGGCTCGATCTGATGTCACCCGAAGGCACGTATGTGAGGGCATCGGTCGAATCTCTCGATGTCAGTGCCGCGAATGGCAATACGGCCGTCGCGGCACCGGGCTTTTGGGACAGTCTCGACGAGGCGGCCAAGACAGCAGCCGAGGACTTCTTCCGGATGGGTCCCGTCCAGCCCGAGTTCGGCGTCAAGCGCTACGAAGTGCTCGATGCGGTTGAGGACGCCAACTCCGTGACCGTGACGGTGTGCACGTACAACCAGCAGGTCGGGCACGCGCAAATCGGAACAGGCGCCTATGAATTCGGCGGCACCGGCCCGTTCAGTGCCGTCATCACCTTCGACCGCATTGGGGATGGGCCACCAGCACAGCAGCGAGGCGCTGAGATACTCCCGCTAGCAGAGAAGTTCGGTGACTGGCGGACCAAAAGCTGGAAACTGGGCCATTTTCCCGACGGCGCGCCGTGCACGGGTAGAGAGTTGCCTGGCGTCGAGCCCGGCTCATGGCCTCAGACGCGCGGAGCCGGTCCGTACGTCACGGACCGGCTCCCAACGTCAACCAGCTATCCCGGCTGGCCGAAAAGCGGCGCCTAGATCAGAATCCGCCGGCGAGGTGGGCGTCGAGCGCCCGGGCGTCGTCCTGCGACTGGTTGCCACCGGAACGGGTTTGAGTGATCTCGACCAGGACGGCATCCATCGCCTGCGAGATTTGTATGCGCTGCGTCTGCAGCTCGTTGGCGGCCAGACCCCGATACACGTCGGTGAGCGCGTCGAATACCTTGTTCACTGAATCCGCCAATGCCTGTGCTTCGTTCGTCGCGGTCTGGATGTCGTCCAGAGCGGCGAAGTTGGCTTCGTACTGATACCGAATGGTGTCGGCCATGTTCGATCCTCTCCTAGCCTTCGTCGTGTGCGGTGATCTTTTGGATGTCTGCCTTGCCCTTGTCGGCAACCGCCTGCAGGCGGTTGATCACGGCTCCGAAATCTTCGCGGTGCTGGGTCATGATGGCCCGGAATGTGGCGGCCCGGCCACCCTGCCATGATCCGGCAGTCATTGTTTCGGTTTGATCCAGAATCCGGTCACCCATCAACTTGGCAGTCGCCATCGCCTCGTCTACTTGTGTGATCTTGGCCTGGGCTTCGGCCGGCGTGAGGCTAAGCTCGGTCATATCTTCCTCTCGTGGATATCGGTTGAATCGCCTGGTGCTGTTGAAATTCGCGCAACGAGGTGGATCTAGGAGTCCTCCCATCTCTCGGTGGAAAGCTCGACAAGCCGGCCGATGGCCTGCTTGATGGCGTGGTCGGATCCGGGTTTGAGGGTGGTCCATAGCTGGCCACGCGGTGACGCGCTCGGGGCGCTGACGATTCGTCCCCGCTTGGTGTAGAACACGCCAACCGCAGCCGGGGAACGCAACACTCGATCTGCCTCACGATCCAACGCGTAGTACACAATCTCGGCGAACGCTTGACGCGTGGCGAGAGCCGAGCCGAGCAGCAGCGCGGTGCGGGCTTCCGCTCCCAGCGCTCGGATGCGGTCTGACAGCCGCGTCGCGTCGTGGCTGTCCGACAGTGCCTCGCCGAGCGCATCGAGCGGTGCACCGAACGGAATGACGTCTGCCGCGGGCGATGCGGGCAAGTGGCGCAGGAGGGAACGGACGGCCGGTTCTTGTGATGTTGCGGCCGATCCGCCGTCTACGACTTCGAGGACGACTTCGTTGCCGATCCGCCGCGCCGACACGCTATCCGACCCTCGCCGGAGGACAGTCACGCGCGCATTGCCGTCGGGCGTGACCAGGCGCATCGCCAGCTCACGGTCGGGCCGTTGCATGGCGCGTAGCACCGGAACCAGGTCAGGCAATACCTCGCCCGCGCTGATCAATCCGCGGTCGGCCAAGGTGCGGGTGGCGTGGTCGAACGCCGCGAGCAACTCTGTTTCGGTGTTGCGCCGCGTCCGGATTCCCAAGACCACCGGCAGAGTCTGCACGCCGATTCGAGCGGCGATGACCTGTAATTCCTCGTCGGTGACGACGAACTTCGGGGCAAGCGTGGCCGTCACAGGTTCAGCCCCTTGTCGACACCGATCACCGGCGGTGACACCCACCGGTCGTCCACGCGTTCAAGAGTTGGCTCCGGCTCATCGGCGAACGCCTCGACCTCGGGTTGCTCGGGCAGGGCAAGCTCATCGAAGATCGCGGTATCGGGCCCCCAACTGACGTTCGACACCGTGAACGGCGAATCATTCTGTGCCGCATCAGGAAGCCATGAGTTTCCCGAGCCCGACAATCCGGCGGCCGATTCGCCGGCCCCCTCGAGAGTCGCTGCGGGTTGGCTCGATTCGTAGCCTTGACTCTGGTCACCTCGGCCCATGGCGCCCATCGGGGCGTACGGGGGATAACCCGCACCCATTCCCGATCCGCCCGCTGAGCCTCCCGACGAGACAAATCCGGTCTTCTGAAGGTTTCTCGCCTCAGCACTCGATTTGACAGCCTGGGCGGGCATCGGTGCGAGAGGAGGAGGCGCCACACTGCCGACGTCGGCGCCGGCGCCGCCACCACTCGCGGCGGCTTCACTTTGAGCGTGCTGCTCTGCCCGTAGCGCATTGCCTTTCGATACGTCAGGCGGCAGGGGCTGCTCCCACGGCTGCGCAAGGTGAGCGACCGACTCCTCGTACTGCGTCATCACCGCGGCGGCGTTCGCTTGATCGGCGGTGGCGGCCTCGTCGAACTCAGCGAAACTGCCGGTCAGGATCGCGCCGTTGTACGCCGCGAGAGAGGCCATCATGTCTTGTGCTGCTTTGGCTTCGATGGCTTCTGGCACCGTGGGCATCGACATTACGGCGACGGTGTTGGCGACGGCGGCTTCTTCGGCACGTTGGCCGTTCGCGGCGGCGCTGAGACTGACCGCCTGCAACCACTTGCCGAACTCTTCCATGCGCTGCAGTGCGGCACCGGAGGCTTGGCTTTCCCACACCGTGCGAAGCCGGACCATCAACTTGTCGAAGTCGCCTGAAATGCCTGCCAGTTCGTTGGCGATCCGCACCCAGGCGCCGCCTGCTCCACCCACAGACGCGGGCCCCGGTCCGTCGGTGAGGTCACGAGCAAGTTGCTCCGTGCTGCGCGACGACCACGCCACGTCGGTGAAACCCATGCTGAGACCCCCCCTCGTCAATCAGGTGTTAAAGCTGGAGCTGGCGGCGACTACCTGACGAAGTCGTCCTCGGACGCCACGACCGTGTTCGAATGACCACGCAATGTCGCTGCCACTTCGTGCATTTCGGTAAGGCCCTGGTCGACCGAGGTGCGAAATGCCGTGTGAACATCGTTGAGAGTGTGGGCAACACGCTGCGATACCTCGTCGCGCCCCGAGGCGATCACCGTGAGGTTGGTTGCCTCGTTCTGTAGAGCCCGTTGCACCCGGTTGGCGAGTTCGTCGAGTTGACGGCTGACCTCCGCCACTTCGGTGGGCTGAATCGACATCCCTACGTTGTTGGCCATTATGGTTCCCTCCCTGAAGACATTTAGATCCGGAGCCTGACGTCCGGAGGTTCGTTGGGGTCGGCTTCACCGAGCACTGGAGGCGCGGCGGTGCCGAGATCACCGACGATCTCGTCGCCTTGGTGAGTCGTGTGCAAGAAATCTGCGGCGGTGTGGCTGTTCGTCGAGGTCTGTGCCCCGTGCCCGCCCGCCATCGGTCCGTAGGGCGCCCCCATCATGCCCATCCCCGCTCCAGTTGCGCCGACCGCGCGGCCGGTGGCGGTTTGGGTTGAGGTGGAAGCCGTTTCGGGCTGGACCATGGGAGACGTCGCAAATGACCGCGATGCCATGGTCGCACCTGCACCACCCCCACCGCCGCCGACTCCGGCGCCACCGCCCATCGGCCCTGCAGCTCCCGCGGCAAGCGCGTCGTCGGCAACCGGCGTTGGCGGCGGGGTAGACGAGACTTGGCCGGCGGCTTGGCTCGCCGCCGAAGCGGCCCCGGTGCCAGCCTGGACGCCAGACTGCGCGGCCTTGGTGGCCATCGACATCAGGGGCGATGCCAAGCTTTGCAGCATCGAACTGCCGAGCGTCGGAGCCGACGCCACGTCCACCGGTGCTCCGGCCGCGGTCACGCGCGCCGCCTCCGCACCCAACGTGGATTGCAGTTCCGTGATCACCTCGGCGGTCATCGCAATGGCCTTGTTGGCGGCCGCGATCGCTGCCGCCCAACCCCACGGAAAGATGATGCTGGGCCCGATCGCAGCGAGCGTCGCCTGGAATTCGGCGATGATCTCGATCAGGCGGCCGCGGGCTTGTGCGACATTGGTGGAGGCCGTGGCCAAGCTGCTCTTCAACGTCTCCGATTGTGCGGCGACCTCGGCGCCATCGTTGATCGCATCGCCGGTCTTGGTCGTTGCGGCAGTACCCGATTGACCTTGCCAGGATTCGTCGACCGCTCCCATCGACTGCTGCAACGAGCCACCGGTGGCCTGGAAGACCTGAGAGATCGCCTCCAACATCGCGGTGGGGTCCATGGCTTCGAAGAGCCCGGAGCCCAACGTGCCGAGCGCATCGGTGACCGGGCTGATCAGCGCGCTGGGGTCCATCGGACTCGCTTGAGGTTGCCCCTCTTCCTGCGGCGGTTCCGGTTGCACACCGGCTTCAGGAGGCCGTTGGTCAACAATCGGGGAAATGCCGAGCTTCGCCAGAATCTCGGACACTGGCAAATTCAGATAATCTTGCAGACTTTGCTCTTGAGCAGCGATAACCGGCGTCGGATCGTAGCCGGGCAGCTGTTGAGCTAGCACCTCAGTCGGTTTGACCGGGGCTGGTGGCGGAATTGCTGCCATCGTCGGCGACGGATCAGGCGTTGTCTGCTGCTACGACAGCGGATTGAGATGCGGTGGTGGCGGCGCCGATGGCCGCATGCACTCCGCCGACTAGGAGCGTCGCCGCCAAATTGCTTGCCTGCGCAGGCCCGAACGCCATCAGGTATGCCGCTCCGATGGGCCCGACGGCAATCGCGGCCGCGTTCAGCATCGCTGCGGAATCGGCGGAACCCGCGGTGGTGATGGCCGCGGATGCGGCCTCGTTGGCGGCGGAGAACGCCGCCATACCGGGCGGAACGGCGACAAAGACCTCACCCATTGTATTAATACCTTCTCGATTCGGTATGAGCGCTGCGTCAAACCAAGACAAACTGACTATAGCGGCGGATTGCGCCTGCAGCTAACGCAGATTCAGCACGAATTGGATATCCACAGCACGACGGAAAATTGTAGGAAGCGTCAGTGGAGTGGCTGAGCAAACGACTGTGTACAGGTTGTGCGACGACGCTGCCGGCGTCGCCTGGGCGCAACATGAGTGGTCATGCGGTGAGAAGGCGCAGCACCCAGGTCGGCTTCGCGCAACGCGGAGCAACACGGCAGTGCAGTCGCCGACATTCCGTCGCACTGTGCAGAAAATATGCGAGTTCGAACGTGAATTGCGCTGAAACGCAATGTGAATAGCAGGTTGCCACCGCCGTGGCCGACGCAGAATCAGGCCTGGCCAGGGTCGAAAGTCGTGCCATCCCAACGGGTCAGGGGAGCTTGCTGCAGTTCTCGCATGCGGGTGCTGAACTCTTGTGAAAGAAAACTCTGCCGATCGGCTGCGACCTGAGCTGCGGCGCGCGCGGTATCGACGATCAATTCGGCGAGCGCGTCGGGTCCCAGTGTGTGAGCTTGCGGCGCGAGCCACAGTCCGGTCATCGCACCCGAGCCGTCGACCTCGACGCTCACATTCTGGTCACGGCTGATGACCCGGGCCGAGATCGATTGGCAATGCTCACTCATCGCGGCCATCAGGTCGCGCTGCTTGACGATACGGGCGATCAGGGATTCGGCGAGGCTGCTCACACCGTTTTCCTCCAGCTCACGGGTAATTCGTCGTCCTCGCCCATGGCCTCGTGTTCCGCACGCTCCAGGTCCTCGTCGGTGGCCAAGTTGAGATTGCGGATCACCGAGGCACTGAAACCGTTCTCGACCAGCTCGTTTCGGCGTGCCACCTGCGCACGGGCGGCCGACAGCCGGCACAACGCCATGATGTCGCGCGCCAATTGCTCGGGCGGTTTGGCCAACTCGACGGCTTCCAGGTGTAGGGCAACCGGGAGCCCGCGTTCGGTGGTGCGCACCGAGATCGTGCCACCTGGCGATCGCACTGGCCTCGCATACATGATTTGGCCCCCTCGGCTGTGCGGCAGCCACCCCGGATGTATGGCGGCAGCCTGTGACAGGCTCCAAACTTAGTACAATCACGGACGTCTGTAGGGGGCTCGGCAGTTCGGCAAACGTGTGAAATGCCCATGATGGCCGCACATTTGCTGGTGTGACAGCAGTCAAGCTCCACCGCGCAGTGAGGAGACAGGTCACCACCGATGAGTGGCACCAGTGACGCGCAGCGAGTGTTCGATGCCGGCGTGCTTTCGCTCGGCATTCCGATCGACGGGCTCGAGGCCGAGCGTGACGTGCAGTACGCGGCGCTGGCCTTCAAGCGCGCCACCGAGTACGACCCCGATATGTGCGACGCGTGGTTGGGCCGCGCAGCGGCCGGCGATGCGGGCCCTGAGGTGATCTACCACCTCTACCGCACCAGCAAGGTTTCGGCGTACCGCGAGCAGCGCAGGCTCGGTCTCCCGCCACGCGCGCTCGCCGCCCGGTTTCAGACCGGCATGTACCTGGATTATCCACTCAGTACGAAAACCGAGATGTGGCTTGCCTATGCGGCCAGCATGATCAGCGCGCGTGATTTCAGCGAAGCCGAACAGGTCCTCGACGAGTTGGATACGTTGCGCGCGGCCATGCCGGGCGGTGATGAACCCTCGGCTGAGATTTGCGCCTATATCCGGGGAGTCCTGCATTTCACGACTCAGCGCTGGCCTGACGTGCTCACGGCCCTCAGTAGATCCGCTGTGTTCGCCGATCCCTACATCGCTGCGGGCGCTCACCTCATGGTTGGTTCGGCGTGCGCACAATTGGGCTTGTTCGGTGAGGGCGTCCGGCGGCTTGACCAGGCGATCGCCGGCCCCATCCCGGCGGCGCGGCGGGCCGCTGAGTTCTGTAAAGGTCTGACGTTGCGCGAAACCGGCAACGAGCAAGACGCGCGCGTCATCTTCGAGCGCATCTACAGCGAGGAACCGGGTTTCGAGGCCAACGCGGCCGCGCTCGCCGACCCGAAGTATCGGTTGGTCATCACGACGAAAGAGGTGATCGACTCTCGCACCGATCGGTGGGACCCGGCGAGTGCGCCCAGTGCCGAAGATCTGCTCGGCGACGATGTGTCTGAGCGAGGCAACGAGTATCTGCTCGCGGCGCAGCAAGAGCTAGACCGGCAGATCGGTCTGTCTGAAGTCAAACGGCAAGTGGCAAAACTCAAATCGGCGGCGCTGCTGGCCAAGGTTCGCGGTGACAAGGGCCTCAACGCCGCGTCACGCACATTGCACCTGGCGTTCACCGGCCCGCCCGGCACGGGCAAGACGACGATCGCGCGGGTGGTGGCGCAAACGTATTGCGGGCTCGGATTACTACGCACCCCGAACGTGGTCGAGGCCAAGCGCAACGACTTCGTCGGACAGCATCTCGGTAGCACCGCGATCAAGACGACCGCGCTCATCGACTCGGCGATGGACGGGGTGTTGTTCATCGACGAGGCCTATACCCTGGTTCAGACCGGACTATCCGGCGGCGACGCGTTCGGTCGTGAGGCGGTGGACACCCTGCTGGCACGCATGGAGAACGACCGTGACCGCCTCGTGGTGATCATCGCCGGCTACGACGCCGAAATCGACCGCTTCCTCGCCTCGAACGAGGGCCTTGCGTCACGGTTTTCGAAACGGATCAGGTTCGCCTCGTACTCGCCGCCCGAGTTGGGTGACATCGGTCGATTGATCGCGAGGTCCCGTGACTCGGAATTGTCGGACGCCGCATATGACGAACTGGTCACGACATGCACCACGCTGTGCCATGGCCAGGCAGTGGATCCAGCGGGCCAGACTAGGCACAGCATCGACCTTGCCGGTAACGGCCGATTCGTGCGAAACGTGATCGAAGCTGCCGAGGAGGAGCGCGAGTACCGGCTGAGCGAGATGCACAGTGGCAATGTCGCAGACCTCGAGGAAGCGGAACTGATGCGGATCGAATTGTCCGACATGCAGGCCGCGCTCAAACAGGTGCTCGGCATGCTCACGGTGAACTGACGATCGAAGGTAGCTATGACCGAACCGATTCCATCGCCTGCGGACGCCAGTTCGCCGTTCGACGACGCCACGATCCCACTGGCGGTCGTACCGGCACCGGCGCAGATGGTGGCCGAAGAAGAGCCGAAATCTGCTCTGGGCCAACCCGCTTCGATGACGCCGTTCACGAGCTCCGCGCGCAGCAACACGCCGCAAGCCATGGTTCCGACCAGCGGCGAGCTGGGGTTGGTGCGCGTACGGCCGGCGCCGCGACGAAGCTGGCACAAGGCGCTACAGCGGGCCACGGGCGGCACGATCGGCGGATCGGTCGAGGAATCCGACCGTCGTCCCGTCGCGCGGACGAACCAGCCGGCACGGGGCCCCTTCAGCATCGCGGTGTTGTCGCAGAAGGGTGGGGTCGGCAAGACGACGGTCACCGTGGGGCTGGGCGCGATTCTCGCGGCCACCCGCGGTGACCGGGTCATCGCAATGGATGCCAATCCGGATTTCGGCACCCTTGCACAGCGGGGACCGAACGACAGCCGGTCGACTGTGCGCGACGTTCTGGTCGACCCCAATATCGTCTACTACTCGGACATGCGGCGTCACACGTCGCAGAACTCGAGCCGCCTCGAAATCCTGGCGTCCGAGCGTGATCCGGCAACTTCTGAGGCGTTCTCCGAGTCGGATTATCGCGGTGTGCTCAGCGTGCTGCAGCGTTTCTACGACATCATCCTGACCGACTGCGGCACCGGCCTTGTTCATTCGGCCATGACCGGTGTGCTCGACGAGGCCGACGCCGTGGTGGTCGTGGCGTCACCCGCAGTCGATTCGGTAAGAAGCGCGTTGGCGACGCTGGACTGGCTGGACCGGCAGGGATACTCACATCTCGTACCGGGCGCCTCGGTCGTGATGAGCGCATCGCGCCCCGGCGCGACCGGCTTTGACATCGACCGGTTGGCGAGCCATTTCCTGCCGCGGGTGCGGGCATTGCACGTGATTCCGTTCGACGATCATCTGGCCGAAGGCGCCGAGATCGACCTCGATCTGGTCGCGGCGAACACGCGCAAGGCACTGGAGGATTTCGCGGCAACAGTCTCGGCGGGCTTCACCGCAATAAGAGTGGGGATGCGCGCGTAGGCTGCGGACAGGATTGGAGTGCCGCCATGTACCTGCCCCCGAAGTTCGCGTTGACCGCTGAGGAGACCGGCGCCGCGCTGCAGCAGGCGGGTTTCGCGCATCTGGTCAGTTATGCGTCGAGCGGTCTCGTCGTGACGCCGCTCCCGCTGCTGTATGACAGCGAGCGGCATTCGTTGATCGGACACGTCGCGCGGGCCAACCCTCATTCGCAGGCTGCGGGTGCGGAGTCCGTGGCCGTGTTCGCCGGGCCGCAGGCATACGTGTCGCCGGGCTTCTATGCGACGAAGGCCGAGACCGGCAAAGTGGTGCCGACGTGGAACTACGAGGTGCTCAACGTGTATGGCCGGCTTGAATTGCACGACGATCCCGAGTGGGTCCTGGCCATGGTCACCAAGTTGACCGACCGGCACGAACAGGACCGGCCGCAGCCATGGCGGGTCACCGACGCACCTGAGACGTTCACGCGCGGCCAGCTCAACGCCATCGTGGGGGTCGAACTCCCGGTTGACCGGGTCGAGGCCAAGGCGAAGATGTCGCAGAACCAACCCGCGCGGAACCGGGAGGGTGTCATCGCGGGGTTGGCGGCGTCGGATTCGCCGTCGGACCTGACGGTGTCCGAACGCGTCGCCGCACGGAACTCCGACCGCTGATCGTCGCTCAAGAGGCCCGTGGCGCCGGTTCACCGTAAACTGGCTAACAGAGCCATTTTTGCTGGCTAAAGACGTTGGAACACAAAGTGAATGGCGGGTAACGGAATTCCGTCGTGAGCGTTACGCACCGAGAGAGGCAGCCGCAAAAGTGGACGAGTTCGATCGCCACGTACTCAATTTCGTCCTGACTTGGGCACCGTTCGGCGGACACACCGACGACGACGCGTTTCCGGAGTTCGGCATGAGCGCCCATCAGCTGTGGACACGGTTCGCAGCGGTGACCGATGCCGCTGAACTGCAGATATCGGAACTCAGCGAGTGGGATGCACTACTGGTGAACCGTGCCCGTCAGGTTCTGCTGACGCAGCAGCGCACCGCCGGGTAGAGCGGTAGCGTGGTGGCGGGAGGTGAGCCACTTGACCACCAAACGCGACGACCCTGAGCGCAGCGAAGAAGAACTATTCGAAGAATCCCTGCGCAGGCACGGTCAGCTTGCCAACTCGGAGTCCGAGGAGCTGCCGCCGGGCGCCACCCATGAGGAGACGACAGACGAATCCGGTGAGCGCAAGGTGCGCCGGAAGCGGATGTCAGCGTTCTGACACGCCGGCCCCGCACGCGAAGCGGACCCGCTGTAGCTCCTGTTTGCGTCCGCGTTTCCTGACCGCATGCGTCGTCACGCGGGAGTGCTTGTCCGGTGCCTTGACGGCGCGTTTCTTGGCCGCGGGCGCGGAACCGAAATCGACTTGATCGTGTTTGACCAGGCTGTCGACGAAGTCCAGCACCTCAGATGAGGCCGCACCGGCACGCGGCGCGGTCATCAGTGCCGCAGCCCCACCCGAGTCGCCGACCAAGGCGACCGATTCGACGCCGGCGACGACGCCGCGCAACCGCTTGTCGACTTTGTCCAACGCCACCTCGTCGTGGATGGTCACGTTCGCCATGGTCGCCCCACCCATCTCAACCAGGCTCACGGTGGCCGCTGCCCTGGCGCCTGCGCCGACGCGGCGACGCAGATCGCTGATGGTCGCTCGTTCCAGCGACACACCATCGGCGCTCAGGCTGGGTGAGCCGCCGGCCAACGGCAGTTCAGGCGCAAGGAACGCCTGCGCGCCCAGTGCGATGCCGTGATCGAAGAACGCCTTTCCGATGATCTGGCTGTGTGCGCCGCCGTTGAGTGTGCTGTCGGCTAGCACCATCGCCCGCCCGAACGCGCGGAAGAACCGTGGAACCGCAGGCGCAGTGCGGGCGGCTTCGTAGGCGAGGGCCGCCGTCGTCTTGGTCGCCTTCCACAATCCGGCCGCGGTCTGTTGGTTGCCCGCGGCGAAGATTCCGCGCAGGACGTCGTAGAAACAGCCGGAGATGATGCGGCCGAGGCTGTGAACTTCGGCGATCATGACATCGGGTCCGCCTGACTGCGGCATCGTCTGCGGCAGTTGCCATTTGAAGGTGTTGAGGGCACGTCGCGGCTTGGCTGCCGAGAAGTCTGCGCCGAACAGATGCCGGGCGGTGTCGGCGAGGTCTTCGGTGATGGCCTCGACGAAGTTGGGTTCACTCAGATCCGGCGAGACATCGAGAAGTGCCTTGCGGGTCGGTTCGTCGCGCAACGCGGTGAGGATCGCCGTGATGTCACCGAACGCTTCGTGAAAACTGCCCACCTCCAGAAGATTGACGAACCACAGATCGGGGCGCAGCGCGTCGAGAACACCATGCCCGACCTCGTGTGCCACCACATCGGTGCTGGCGCCGGTGAACGTCATGCCGTTGCCGTTGCTCGCGTGGAAGAACGAAAGGCTTTCCCGGTCGTAATAGGCGTTCACCTCCTCGCCGGCATCGGGGACGAGCATCAGTGCGGCGGGGTTCACCGCTTCCTGCGCCCAGGATGTCAACGGCTGGCCGAGCACTTCTTCCCAGGCTTCGACCGCGAGGATCGCCGCCTGACGGGCCTGCCATGCGACGAAATCCGGATTGCCCGGTTTGAACATGCCCTCGGCGGCGTTGCTTGCCAGCGTGATCCCGGCGGTGCCCGCGCCGCGATCCGGGCGGGCGGTCACCCGGCGCATGGGGATGACGTCGACGACGAGCGGATCGTTGGGAATGAAGTTGATCATGTCCACTCCTGCCTGTGCGGGCTGATGCGGCAGACGTTAATCGCGCTACCTCGACAGTGAACGAGTAGCTGACTACTCGACTTTCGCATCAGACGAGCCCCGCCCGCTGGTCGGTCCGACGGCCGAACGTGGTGGTCGAGCGGAATTCGAGTAGTCGCCTACGCGTGTGTCCGGGCTAACGCGGGCGTGACGCTTGGCCGGGATGAAGGAGGTCCACAGTGAACCGTTTCCAGCGCGTGATCGACATCCTCGACGAGTCGATCGGTGGTCCCGACGCGGGGTTTGCCGGACACGGCCCGTTCTGGCGTGGACTCACCCGCGACGACTTCGTGGCGTTCAAAGTGTTCGGTGTTCACAGTCTCCTCGTCGTCGGAGACGGTGCAGCCTCGAATCTCGTGCGGTCGCTGCGAGGTGAGTTCCCATTCGGCGAGGATCTCGACGATCCTCCGCCGGGGGCACGATTCCCGCGCATGCCGGTCGGACTGGATCCCGTGTCCGACAGCGACATCGGATTCATCGAAGGTTGGATCGACGACGGTTGTCCGGAGGGTGACGAGCCGATGGCCGGGGGGCTCGCGTGGCGGCCGACGACGGCTCCGCCGGCGCAACGTTACGACGACATCTGTTTCCTCTCAACCGAACTCGGTTGGGCGGTCAACAGCGCAGGCCAAATCCTGCGCACTGCTGACGGTGGCAAGCATTGGGAGATCCAGTTCCAGGTACCCGTCGCGCTGTCGAGCCTGTGGCTGCGCAGTGTCGGGTTCGCCACCGAGAACCGCGGGTGGGTCGGTACGACCGCGGGCGAGGCCCAGCTGTTCGAAACCAGCGACGGCGGCGCCACCTGGGCCGCAGTGGACAGGCTGCCTGCCGATGCGCCCGCGAAGGTGTGCGGAATCTCGGTCGTCAATGAGGCCGTGGTCTACGCATCGGGAACCAACGAACCCACGGACACCCCGCGGGTCATGAAGACCGTCGACGGCGGTCTGACGTGGCAGTCACGGGACATGACCGACCACGCCTCGATTCTCATCGACATCTACTTCACCGATCCCGACACCGGGTGGGTGGTCGGCGGGCTGGAACACCCCGTCACGCCGGCTGATCGCCGGTGCCGGCGAAACCTCGCCCGTTCGAAGATCAAGCCGGTGGTGCTGCACACCACCGACGGCGGTGAAAGCTGGACCAATCGGCTCGCCGGGATGGAAGCACAATTCCCGCTCGGGGAATGGGGCTGGAAGATCTTCTTCCTCGATCAGCAGGTGGGCTTCGTATCGTTGGAGAACTTCTGCGAGGGCGCGATCCTCAAGACCACCGACGGTGGTGGCACGTGGACGCGACTGCCGATCAACGACGCGAACAAGAACGCCAACCTGGAAGGAATCGGTTTCGTCGACGAGAACCGCGGCTGGGTCGGTGGTTGGGGCACAACGGCTTTCCTGAATCCGAACGGACTAAGCAGTGAGACGACCGACGGTGGGCAGACCTGGACCAGCGTCGACTGGGGCGAACCACAGACCGGCGAGTTTCTCAACCGCTTTCGGTTCGTGGGTGATTCGCCCACCGTCGGCTACGCGTCGGGAAACACGATCTACAAGTACAGCACCGAATCCGGGGCACCCCCGGTCGGTGCGCTGCCACCCGCGCCGTCGCTGTTCACCGAACCGGGACCGCGTACGACCGCACGTCCCGTGCGGCTCACCCTGAATATTCCGGCCGACGCCGCCGAAATGTCGGTCGACGTATGGGACCGATTCGGCGTCTACGTCCGGCAGTTGGTCCGCGAATCTCAGCCCGCCAGTGGACAGCGGACGATCGTGTGGGCGGTCGACAGCGAGGCAGGCGATCCGCTCGAGCCGGGCTATTACATGGTGCGCGCCACCATCGACGACCGGACCGACAGCACGCTGCTGCGCATCGAGGAGTGAGGGAAAGCCATGGTAACTCCGGTCTTTGAATGGGTGACCTACGCCGTCGCGCGGCCCGGGCGCGCCGGCGCGATCGCCCACGACGAGGAGGTGATGATCCCGGATCTGGGCGGCTGGCCGACCGCACGGGACAAGATGCGCATCCTGCTCGAAACCGCCGCCGAGATCGAACATGCGTTGCTGGTGCAATACCTGTACGCGGCCTTCTCGCTGAAGGCGCGCGGCGAGGTTAGCGACGCTGCGCAGAAGGCGGCGCTGAAGATGTGGAAGGCCTTGCTCATCGATACGGCGACCGACGAGATGGGCCACCTAATGACGGTGCAGAACCTGCTTTTGGCCGTCGGCCTGGCGCCCAGTCTGGAGCGCGAGGATTTCCCGCCACGCAAGGATCTCTATCCTTTCAAGCTGCACCTCGAACCGCTCACCCAGCGTTCGTTGGCCAAGTACGTGACTGCGGAGGCTCCCAGGGACGCAGACATCGGCGACATCGTGGCTCTTGCCGCCGATGCGGCCGGGATGGCGGTCAATCGAGTGGGGGCGTTGTACGGGCTACTGGGCGTGGTGTTCTCGACCGAGCAGGAGGTGATCGACGGCGGATCTATCAGCCAGGACTGGGACGATACGTTGCGTCTGTACGCGCTGGCGGCCTACGAGCAGAACCCCGATCGTGCGGCGTGGCATCTCACCGACGACGTCATCGATCGCGACACCCTGACCTGGCAGGGCGACGGAACAGACTGGCAGAACAACGGAGTGCCGATCCACCGGATCGCCGACCGCGCGGGTGCGCGCAGTGCGATCCTCGACATCGCGGTGCAGGGGGAGGGACCCTCGGACGGTGGGATCGAGTCCCACTTCGATCGGTACCACAACATGTTCGTCGGTCAGAACGGCGTGAAGAGGTTCCCGCCAGACGATTTCGTCGCAACCCGGCCCCTACCGATCGATCCTGTCGCCTCGACCTTCTCCGATTTCCGCACCCGTGCCTGGAGCGAGCTGGCCGACCTGCGATACGGGTTGATGCTGGGCTTCATCGAGCATTATCTGCTCACCGCCGATGCCGGTGAACGCAGGAAGGTGGCCTCTTGGGCGCTGGAAGAGATGTTCCAACTGGCCGGGCTGAACGAAACTCTCGTCAAACTCCCGGGGCCGGGGGCCGTCGCATTCGGCCTGCCGGAGATCCTGCACCTGCCTGCCGATCAGGCGGAGCGGTGGGCGCTGCACCGGGCACGCACGGAGAAGTCGGTGGCCCACATCGCGCAGATGCGGCGGGAACCGCTCGACGCGGCGGATCCCATCCTGATGTCCCTGGTCGACGAGGACACCCGGCGGCTCGCCGATATGCCCGCGAATGCCCCGGTCTGAATTCACCCACTTCACGAGATGGAGCACATGATGACCTTCACCCGACAAGACGCATGGGCACTGAGCGCCAACACAATATGGCCGGATACCTTGCTGTGGTACGCCCGGGCCATCCGCGCCATGCAAGACAAACCGATGTCCGACCCCACCAGTTGGCGCTACCAGTCCGCGGTGCACGGGCTCGCGAACACGCCGCCTCCACCCGGTGCGCCGTGGAACGAATGCCAGCACGCCAGTTGGTATTTCGCACCATGGCATCGCATGTACCTCCATCACTTCGAGGAGATCGTGCGAGCTGAGATCGTCGCGCAGAACGGCCCGGCAGACTGGGCACTGCCGTACTGGAACTACGAGCGCTCGGACAAGGCACTCGAGATCCCGCCGGCATTCACCGAGCCGACGCTGACCGACGGATCACCGAACCCGCTCCGCGTGCAGCGGCGCCGGCCAGCGGTCAACGCGGGCGTGCCGATGCCCGAGGAATTCGCATCCTCCGTCGACGCGATGGACGATACGCAGTTCATCACTCCTCCCAACGGCACCCCGGGGGGATTCGGCGGCCCGATGACGGGCTTTCACCACGGCTTCGACGGCGTCAAGGGCGATCTCGAACAGCAACCGCACGACATCATCCACGGCTGGATCGGTGGCCTGATGAACAACCCGGACACCGCGGCACTCGATCCGATCTTCTGGCTGCACCACGCCAATATCGATCGGCTCTGGGAAAGTTGGCGAATCAAGACCGGCAACAACCCGACCGCCGGACAATGGCTCACCAAGACGTTTCGGTTGCGGGACAAGTCCGGCGCGCTCGTCCAGATGGCGGTCAGCGACGTCGTCAACACCGAGAAGCTGAACTACACCTACGACAAGCTGCCGGCTGAGGCGCCGATCGCAGCGATCGCGGGCCAACCCAAGGAGCGCGTGCCGATGCCACCGGAGTCGAAGGTCAAGACCATCGCACAGCAGACCGAGCCGCTCGAACTCGGCCGCGACGGCGCATCAGCCGAGCTTGCCGTCGGTGCGTTGCCGCCCGTCCCACGTGGCGCGGTCGAAGGTGGCGAACCGCGGTTCTATCTTCGTCTGGCCGACATCACCGGCGTGCACAACCCCGACGTGATCTACGGGGTCTATGTCAACGTGCCCGATGACGCCGACGCCGCGACGCTCAAGAGTCATCGGGTCGGGCTGGTGTCCTTCTTCGGGATCGAGCACACCACTGGATCGAAAGACGCTAAGCCACTGAGCTATTCGTTCGACGTAACCGATGTGGTAGGCGGCGACGCTGTCGCAGGCGAGCTCACCCAGTTGCGGGTGTCGCTTCTTCCGATTGCGGGCACCGAGGCCGATGCGCCGCCGGCTGCGGTCGCGGCTCCACCGATCAACGTCGGCACGGTCGCGCTCAGTGTTGCTCATGACTGATCAACAGGTTGCCATTCCGGCACGTCCGCGGCTCGACGCGGACACGCTGCCCCTGTGGTGTTGTGCCGCCGGAGTCCTGACCGGCGTGCTACTGGTAGCCGCGGTGCAGGCCGAGACGGGTGGATCGCACGGCGCCGCCGGCCACACGCATGCCGACCACTTCAGCCATGTGCTCATGATAGTCGGTACGACGCTGATCATGATGAGTCCGTTCGCTTTTCCGCTGTTGCATACGGTTGCCCGCACCACGTTGTGGACCGAAGCGGCGCTGGCCATCTCGGCGGCGTGGGCCGCGTTCATCGGGATCTGGTGCGTCGTCGCCGTCGGTATGCACCTGGCCGGCGAGGTGGTGACGGTGACTATGACCCCGGTCGGCGCCGTCGTCGTGCTGACGGGTGTCTGTGTGGCGACGCAGCTGAGTCGGGGACGTGCACTCCGGTTGACCGCCTGTCGGCGAACCCGGCCCATGCGGCCGGGTCGCCCAGTCGGCGGCGGGCTGCGGTGGGGTGCCGACGCTTGTTACCGCTGCATGCGGCTGTGCGCCGTGCCCATGACGTTGATGGCGTTGAGCCCGGCTCTCACCGCTTCCGCGCTCATCACCGGGCTGCTGTGGTGGGAGCGATTCAGCGTGCGCGGCCGCGACATTCGCGTGCCGTTGGCCGCCGGTTACCTGGCTGTCGGCGTCGCGATGCTTGCCCCGATCCCGGTCTGAGAGCCGCGCGGCACCGATGGGTTCAGATCGGCGCGACGCGATCTGCCCATGGCAGTGCCAGCTCAAGTTGGGCTGCCAGTTGGAGTAACCGTGACTCGCCCGCGAGCGGGGCGACGAACTGGACGCCGAGCGGCAGGCCGTCCGTCGTCCAATGCAATGGCAGTGAAATAGCGGGGCGGCCAGTGAGATTCGCCAATTGTGTGTAGGGCACCCAGCCTAGATTCTTGTCCACCATGTCATCGATGATCTTGGTGTAGCGCAGCAACCGGGCCATCCGTGTCTTGAGCAATGCGTCGGCGGCATGTTGAAGGACGGCGGGAAGGTCGAACTCGCCGACCTTCGGCGGCGGCGTCGCCAGCGTGGGTGTCAGCAGCAGGTCGTAGGACTCGAAGAAGGTGCTCAGCCGCCGCGTGTGGTCCTGGCGGCGCTGGACGGCATCCACGTAGTCGACACTGCTCGTCGACCGGCCGAGGGCGGCCATGATGAGCGTGTCCCGTTCGAACGACTCGTCACCGGCACCGGTCAGTCGCTTCGCCTCGGCGAGTTCCCATGCGGCGTAGACGAACCAGGTCAGCAGGAAGTCGCGGGCGAGCGCGGCATCGTCGAACGGCGCCTCGGGCAGTTCCTCGACGTGGTGGCCGAGCTCGGTCAGCGTTCGGACGGTTCCTTCGACGGCCGCGACCGCCTCGCGATGCGGCGCCGGGGTGATCGCCGAGGGCACCCGAACGCCGACCCGGAGCTTGCCGGGATGTGTTCGTACACACGACAAGTACGACGACTCGGGTGCGGCAGGCACATACGGACCCCACGGTTCACTGCCGCTGATGACGTCGAGCATGGCCGCGGTGTCCCGCACAGTCCGCGACACGACACCCTGCACGGCCGCACCATGCATCGACTCGGCTGTCCCCGGCCCGAACGGGGTCAGCCCGCGACCCGGTTTCAAACCGACCAACCCGCAGCATGCCGCCGGAATGCGTATCGATCCGCCACCGTCGTTCGCGCCCGCGCAGGGAACGATACCCGCTGCGACCGCGGCAGCCGATCCACCCGAAGAGCCGCCCGGCGTGCGCGTCGGATCCCATGGATTGCGGGCCGGACCCCACGCGACCGACTCGGTGATGCCCTTCGCGCCGAACTCGGGAGTGTTGGTCTTGCCGAAGATGACCAGCCCCGCGTCGAGCCAGCGCTGGACGATGGTGGAATGCTCGGCGGCGGGCAGTGACATCTGCGCGCGCGAACCGGCTGATGTGGGCAGTCCGGCATAGTCCTGCGCGAGATCCTTGATGAGGAACGGGACGCCGGCAAATGGGCCACTCGCGTCATCGGCTGGTTCGGCCGGTACTTCGCGGACGATGGCGTTGATCCGCGGATTGACCGCCGACGCGCGCTCGCGTGCCACCGTGAGCAGTTCTTTTGGCGAAACCTGCCTGTTGGCAACCAGTTCCGCCAATCCGGTGGCGTCGTACGCCCGGTACTCGTCGAAGTTCACGGTCTGAACGTATCCCGCGCGAACCTCCGGTAGTGGGCTATCCGGGCGGCGCCGTCGTCGATCGCACGACCAGTTTGGGTTCCAGCACCACGTCGGTGGGCTCGGTGCGCCTGCCCTCGAGCAGCTCGACGGCCAGCTCGACTGCGTGCTGCGCAAGCTCGGGAGCGTCCTGATGGATGGTGGTCAGATCGATGCGGGGGTTGTCGGACAGGTGGCTGTCGTCATAGCCCATCAGTGACAGTTCACCGGGTACATCGACACCGGCGCGGGTGAAGCCGTCGAGCAGTCCGATCGCACAGCGGTCGTTGCCGGCAAGTACCGCGGTGGGGAGATCGCCCGCGGCGAGCACGGCCTGTGCGGCGGCCGCCCCGGCCTCTTCGTTGTGGGCGCCGGGGATGACGGCGATGTGGTCGTCCAACCCGTGATGGCGCATCGCGGCACGGTACGCGCGACGGCGGTCAGCGGAGCCGGGGTCGTCACCGCCGTCGACGTGGTGGATGGCGCGGTGTCCGAGCTCGGCGAGGTAATCGACGGCCAGCCGGATGCCCTTCGTGTCGTTGGTCCGGACGGTCGCGAGCATGCCGGTCGCATGGGACATGTTCGCGAGGCGGCGACCGACCACGACGGTCGGAACTCGCTCGGCGAGTTGTTGCAAGTAGTCCTGAGTGGATCGGGGGCCCAGCAGGATGAGGCTGCCGCAGCGGTGGCTCAGCAGCGACTCGACGAATGCTGCCTCTGGATAGCCGCGGAGATTGGCTGTCAGCAGCATGTCGTAGCCGCGTCGCTCGGCTGCCGGGTAGATGTTGGTCACCAGTTCGGCCTGAAAGAGCTGGTGCACATCGTTGAGGACCCCGATCGTGCGGCTGCGGCCCTGCGCGAGCAGTCGTGCCGCGGCGTCAGGCCGGTAGCCGATCTCGTCGGCGATGGCCAAAACGCGTTGTCGGGTTTCCTCGCTGGCGCCCGGCTTGCCGTCCAGGATGAATGACACCAGCGTGCGCGATACGCCGGCTCGGGTCGCGACATCGGCCATCGTCGGCTTGCGGCTCCCCGCCCGCGGTGCGGGCGTCACGGGGTGTTCCGCGGAAGTGACGGTTGACACATTTCGGTCACGCACCCATAGTAGACCTCACGCGCGTTACTAACGCGCGTTAGTACGAGGCTCGAAATGAGGTCCGATATGTCTCGCACATCCGAAGGCGACAGAACCGGTGGCAAGTTCCTCACCAAACTCACGGTGATCGCCACGTTGGGCGGGCTGTTGTTCGGCTACGACACCGGCGTCATCTCCGGCGCCCTGCTCTACATGAAGGACGACCTGGGCCTCAGCGCCTTCGGCGAGGCGACGGTGGTCAGCTGCCTGCTGTTTCCCGGAGCGGCGTTCGGCGCACTGTTCGGCGGGCGGGTCGCCGACCGGATCGGTCGCAAGCGGACGCTGTTGGTCTGCGGTGCGCTGTTCCTGATCGGCGCGCTCGGATGTGCGCTGGCGCCGAATGTGCAGATCATGGTCGCGGCCCGCATCGTCCTCGGTCTCGGAGTCGGCGCGGCGGCCGTCACCTGCCCGCTGTATCTGGCCGAGATGGCACCCGCGGACCGGCGAGGTCGCATGGTGACGATCAACGAGCTGATGATCGTGACGGGCCAGATGCTGGCCTTCGCCACCAATGCGCTGCTCGACCGGCTCATCCACGACCCGCACGTATGGCGCACGATGCTCGCGGTGGCCGCCATACCTGCCGTCGCGTTGCTCCTGGGCATGTTGGTGTTGCCCGACTCGCCACGTTGGTACGGCCTCAAGGGCCGCATGTCGGAGGCCCGTTCGGTACTCGGGCTCAGCCGTCCTCCCGCGGAGGCCGACGCCGAATACGACTTGATCGTCGAGCACACCGCGCACATGCTCAAGAGCACCGCCCCATCGATGTCGGTGATCCGGGACGTGCCATGGATCCGTCGGGTGGTGCTCGTCGGATGCGGTCTGGCGGTCGTGCAGCAAGCCACCGGCATCAACACCGTGAACTACTACGCCCCAACGATTCTCGAGAAGAGCGGTCTGGGTGTCAGCGCCGCGCTGGTCGCCACGATCGCCGTCGGGGTCACGTCGGTGGTGACTACGATCATCGGTATCATTCTGCTCGGCTTCGTGGGCCGTCGCACCATGCTGCTCATCGGCTTCGCGGGAGTGGCTGCGTCGCAGGCCGTCCTGTCGCTTGTGTTTCTGCTTCCGGAGTCGACGACTCGCAGTTACGTGATCCTGGCGTGCATGGTGGCGTTCGTCGCCTTCGTCCAGATGTTCATCGGGACGTGTGTGTGGCTGCTCCTTGCCGAGATCTTCCCACTCAGCATCCGCGGGTTCGCCATGGGTGTAGCGGTTTTCGTGCTGTGGTGCACCAACGCCGTCATCTCGTTCTTGTTCCCGCTGTTGAACTCCGCACTGGGCTCGACCGGCGCCTTCGGCCTGTTCGTCGCCGTCAACATCGCCTCATGGCTGTTCGTCCGCCGCTACGTGCCGGAAACCAAGGGAACCACCCTCGAAGAACTTGAGGAACGCTTCGAATCACACGGCACCGAGCCGGTCGCCGTCACATCGAAAGGAATCTGAAAAGTCATGTCGGATCTACGTGTTGCCGTTCTCGGCGTCGGCCTGATGGGGGGCGACCACGTCGCTCGGATCACGAGCCGGATCGTGGGCGCTCGTGTGGCGGTGGTCAACGACTACGTCGCGGAGAAAGCCGAGGAGATCGCGGCGGGCATACCCGGGTGCCGGGCGGTCGCCGATCCGTTGGACGCGATCGCCGACGCCGATGTGGACGCCGTCGTACTGGCCACGCCGGGTTCGACGCATGAGAAGCAGCTGCTGGCCTGCCTCGAACACGGCAAACCGGTGATGTGCGAGAAGCCGCTGACCACCGATGAGGAGACCGCACTGGAGGTGGTGCGCCGGGAAGCCGAGCTGGGCAGGCGACTGATACAGGTGGGCTTCATGCGCCGATTCGACCACGAGTACCAGGAGCTGAAAGCTCTGCTGGACAGCGGCGGATTGGGGCGTCCGCTGGTGCTGCACTGCGTTCACCGCAATCCCGCCGTACCGCACGGTTTCGGCAGCGCGATGGTGGTCCGGGATTCCCTTGTCCACGAGGTCGACGTCGCGCGGTTCGTGTTCGACGAGGAGATCGCCTCGATCCAGATCATCAAGCCGGCCCCGAATCCATCTGGCCCAGAAGGTCTCGCCGATCCGCAGATCGCGATCCTGCGTACCGTGAGCGATCGCCATGTCGACGTCGAGTTGTTCGTCCACACCGGCGTTGGCTACGAGGTCCGCACCGAGGTCGTCGGCGAAACAGGCTCGGCCATGATCGGTTTGGATGTCGGACTCGTACGCAAACATGCGCCCGGCACGTGGGGCGGTCGGATCACACCCGGTTTCCGTGAGCGGTTCGGGCGCGCCTACGACACCGAGATCCAGCGATGGGTCGACGCCGTCCGCGCCGGGTCCAACGTCGACGGACCCACGGCGTGGGACGGCTATGCCGCCGCGGCGGTCTGCGAGGCCGGCGTGCAATCGCTGAACTCCGGCGAGGCCGTTGCCGTCAACATGGTTGCCCGCGAATCCATCCCAGGAGCCTGACATGAAGATCGCGCTTGATCCGACGCCGTTTCACCACTCGCACAGGTTGTTGGAGTTTCCCCGGCTCGTGGCCGAACTCGGCTATGAATACCTGCAATTGACCCCGCACCGGGACTTCATCCCGTTCTTCAACCACCCTCGCGCCGACGATGCGTTAGTTGCGGCGTTCCGTAAGGCGTGTGCCGACGCGGGCGTCGGCATCGCGTCGGTGCTTCCGGTGTTGCGGTGGTCAGGGCCCGACGAGGACGCCCGTGAAGCCGCGCTGCGCTACTGGAAGCGGGTCATCCAGATCACGGTCGATCTCGGTGTAAACGTGATCAACACCGAGTTCTCCGGGCGCCCGGAGAAAGCCGAGGAGTCCGAGCGGGCGTTCTTCCGCTCCATGGAAGAACTCGTGCCGATCTTCGAGCGTGAAGGGATCGACGTGCGGATCGATCCGCACCCCGACGACTTCGTCGAAGACGGCATGGAGGCGCTGCGGATCATCCGCGGCGTCAACTCGTCCAACATCGGCATGGTGTACGTGGCGTGCCACACCTACCACATGGGGGGCAACATGCTCGACATCATGCGGGCGGCCGGAGACAAGCTGCGGCTGGTCCACGTCGCCGACACCATGGATCACCATGCTTCACACGGCCTGCGCTACATCACCAATCCGCCCGGCAACCCGGTGCGGGTACACCAACACCTCAAGATCGGTGACGGCGACATCAACTGGGACGAGTTCTTCTCCGGCCTCGCCGAGGTCGGCTTCTATGACCGCCCCGACACCGTCATGGTGTCGTCGGTCTTCGCCGAAGACGAGAACGCCGAGGAGGTTTCGCGTTATCAACTCGCCACCATGACGGAGTACATGAACAAGTACCGGTCAGTTTGAGCGTCGAGCAATAGCTCCGATGTCAAGCGACGGCTGACGAGCTGGTAGCTGAAAGACGCGCTGCACGTGTATACGGAGTAGGCTACATGTATGTCTACTCAGACGACGACCATCAGGGTTCCAACCCAGACCCGTGACCGGCTCGCTGCACAAGCCCGTGACCGGGGGATCTCCATCGCCGCGCTACTCGCCGAGCTGGCTTCCAGTGCTGAGCGCGAGGCGTTCTTCCACGCTGAACGGGAGGCCGCACGGGCTGACGCGAAGGTCCGCGCGGCGAGTGAAGAGGACCGCGATTGGGACGATGCCACCGGCGACGGTGTTGCCTGAGCCCCGCCGCGGCGAGCTCTGGCTCGTCGCGCTCGGCGCCGGTCGCAGCGGTGAACCTGCCAAACATCGCCCGGCCGTCGTGGTTTCGGCTGATGAGATACTCACCGGCCTTGAGGATGAGCTCCTCGTAGTCGTACCAGTGTCGAGTTTTCGCTCGGGGTCCCCGTTGAGGCCAGCGGTCGTGCCCGCCGAAGGGGTTGATACCGAGAGCGTTGCAGTCTGCCGCGGTGTTCGCGCTGTGGCCCGCTCCCGTCTGTTGGAACGGCTAGGCGCATTGACACCGGACACGATGCGCCAAATCGAACATGCCCTCGCTCTGATTCTGGGGATCAGGTGACACGGCTTTCGTAGCCGACGAATCTCGGATACACGAGGCATGGGATTGACCGAGCGGGCTGGACCGAAGATCTTCTCAGACCCTTCGGCCAGAATCCGGCCATGAACCGACGCAACCGCGAGAAGCGCGCCGCCAAGCACAAGGATCGACAGCCCGTACGCCGGGGCCAAGGCGGTGCTGGTGCTGGTAGTGGCCTCCGCGAACCGCTGCCGCGGAGTATGGGCGGAAAACCTCGGCTTCATCACGGTCGTCGGCGCCTACACCGATCTCGAACTCGTCGAACTCCTGGCGACATCGCCGTTGGTGCAAGCCAACCGGGCGATGCTCGCTGCCGGCCGTCATGTCAGCAGTCGCGGAGAGAACGGGACGCGATCGTTTCGCCAATCGTTCCTCATCTCGTACGCCACGCGCATCGGCGAGCGACTGGAGACCTCGAAGGCGACGGTCACCGCCGACCTTGGCAGCAGCCGACTACTTCCAGTGCTGGCGCGCAGCCATGCCGCCGACGACCTCACCAACCGGTTGTTCCCGTCGACGGGCCTGCCGTTGATGACCGCAAGGGGCACACCAGCTTCGGGGAACGCACCGAGTGGAGCGAAGGCGGTTCTCGGGTACCCGCGCGTCTGCTCGCGCATGAAGGGAGCTGATCAGGTGGCCATCGCATTAGCATCGTTAATGTGCAGATCGACGGTCAACAGCTCGCCGCGTTCGCCGCGGTGATCGAGCTCGGCAGCTTCGATGCCGCGGCTCAACGGTTGCATGTCACGCCATCGGCTGTGAGCCAACGGATCAAGGCGTTGGAGCAGCGAGTCGGCCAGGTGCTCGTCGTGCGGGAGAAGCCTTGCACGGCAACGTCGGCCGGGGTTCCGTTGTTGCGGTTGGCGGCTCAGACGGCGTTGTTGGAGTCGGAGACGCTGACGGAGATGGGTGGCGGTTCCGCGCAGCGCACCCGGATCGCGCTGGCAGTCAATGCCGATTCGATGGCGACCTGGTTCACCGGTGTGTTCGGGCAGCTGCCGCAGGTGTTGTTCGACATTCGGATCGAGGACCAGGATCTCTCGGCGCGGTTCCTGCGTGAGGGCGTGGTGATGGGCGCGGTGACGACTGAGCGGTCTGCGGTGTCAGGCTGTCGGGTTTATCCGCTGGGAGCGATGCGCTACGTGCCCGTCGCCAGTGCCGAGTATGTGCAACGACATTTTTCCGATGGCTTCACGCGAGAGGCTGCGGCCAACGCGCCGTCGCTGGCATGGAATCGCGATGACGCGCTACAGGATCAACTGGTCCGTAAGGCGTTTCGTAAAGACGTCGCACGGCCGACGCATTTCATCCCGACCGCGGAAGGGTTCGGCGCGGCGGTGAAGTCCGGGTTGGGGTGGGGGATGTACCCGGAAGAACTCGTCGACGCGTCCTTCGTGCCGATCACCACACACCACCTCGATGTGCCGCTTTTCTGGCAATGCTGGAAGCTAGACAGCCCGACGGTCACGGCCATCACCGACGCGGTCCGGTCAGCCGCGGGAAGTCTGCGGCTGACCGGTAGGCCGCTACGCTAAACCCGCGCGCCGGTGAGCCTGCGCAGCTGTGCTGACGCGACAGACAGCACTGCCAGGTCGGGCTCGTCGGTCTCGTGGAACTCTCGCAGGGTTCTCCGGGCCCGGTCGAGCCGCGGCCGGTTGTACGCCTCGAACTCCTCGATGGTCTCCGTGATGTCAGCCGGTTCGGCGACGCGCCTGCTGACGTCGAGCGTGAGATCACGTAGCGAGCGGTAGAGATCCTCGCGTAGTGCGAGTCTGGCCAGCGCGTGCCAGCGACCGCCTCGGGGGAGCGAGGAGACGGCCAGCAGCAGGCTGTCGACACCGAGGTGGTCCGACAGTTCGAAGTAGATTCCGGCCAGGTGAAGGGGATCCGCACCGTCGGCATCGGCGATCTCGATGATGTCGAGAAGGCTGAAGGCGTAGAGCGATTCGCTGATGTGCGTGGCGATCGTGGCGGGTACGCCACATTCGGTCAGTTCCTCGCGGGCATGTGTGACCGCGGCCAGTTCGTTGCCGCGCAGCATCGAGCCGAGCCGGCCCCGCAGGGCAGCAACGGCTCGGCCGAACCGGTCGATCTCGGCACCGACGTCGAGTGGCTGCGGGCGGTTGAGCAGGAACCAGCGTGACGCCCGGTCGAGGAGCCGCCGCCCTTCGATGATCAGGGTGTTGGTCAGCGCGGGGGATAGCTCGGCGGCGTGGATGTCGGCCCACAAAGTGTCCAAGTCGAAGACGTCGGACACGATCGCGTGTGCACGCACGATATCGCTTGTCGTCGCGGCCGTTTCGTCGGCGAGGCGGAAGGCGTAGGTCAGCCCTGAAGTGGCCAGCACACGGTTGACGATCGAGGTGGTGATGATCTCGCGCCGTAGCGGATGGTCGGGTAGCGGTTCGCCGAGGCGGTGTCGCAGCGTTGCGGGGAAGTACTGGGTCAGCGTCGCCTCGAAATACGGATCGTCGAACATGTCGGCGCTGAGAAGATCGGCTTTGAGGTCGAGCTTGACGTGGGCCATCAAGGTCGCGAGCTGCGGCGTCGTGAGGCCCTGCCCGGCTTTGACCAGTTCGGCGAATCCCTTGATACTTGGTAGGTTTTCGCGTTCGCGGTGCAGGCCGCGGCGGTTCTGGAGGTCGGCGGTCATTCGCCCGTGCACGTCGACCATCTGCGCGGCGTTGAACCGCGCGTCGCTGAGCAACCGATTGTGGGCCTGGTTGTTGGCGAGGACCAGTTGGGTGACCTCGTCGGTCATCTCGGCGAGCAGTCGGTTTCGCGAGTTGTTCGCGACAGCGCCGGACCGAGCCGCCCCGTCGAGGAGGATCTTGATGTTGACTTCGTGGTCGGAGCAGTCGACACCGGCCGCGTTGTCGATGGCGTCGGTGTTGATCAGTCCGCCACGCCGCGCGAACTCGACACGTCCGCGCTGCGAGACGCCGAGATTGCCGCCTTCGACGATCACGCGAGCCCGCACATCGGCGGCATCGACGCGAACCGGGTCGTTGACCTTGTCGGCAACGTCGGCATGTTGTTCGTCGGCCGCCTTGATGTAGGTCCCGATGCCGCCGTTGAACAGCAGATCCACCGGAGCGCGCAGGATATGGGCGATCAGTTCATTGGGCGTCATGGCCGTATCGGGCCCGGCGATGCCAAGGGCGTCGCGCATCTGGGGAGTTGTCCGGATGGTCTTCGCGGTGCGCGGCCACACACCACCGCCTTCGCTGACCAACGCGCGATCGTAACTGTCCCAGGATGATCGGGCGAGCCCGAACAGCCTGCGTCGTTCAGCGAAGGCGCGTTCGATGTCAGGGCGTGGGTCGATGAAGATGTGGCGGTGATCGAATGCGGCCACGAGGGTCAGGCCCCGGCGCAGCAGCATGCCGTTGCCGAAGACGTCGCCGCTCATGTCACCGATGCCGACCGCGGTGAATGTGTCAGTCCGCGAATCGATGTCGAGGTCGGCGAGATGGCTGTCGCCGCTGACCCAGGCGCCGCGCGCGGTGATGGCCATGGCCTTGTGGTCGTAGCCGGCCGACCCACCTGAGGCGAACGCATCGCCGAGCCAGTATCCGCGCTTGAGGGCCACTGCGTTGGCGGAGTCGGAGAACGTCGCAGTGCCTTTGTCGGCGGCCACCACCAGATACGGGTCGGGTCCGTCATGGCTCACCAGACCGCCGTACGGAGCACGGCCGTCAGTCTCGGTGGTGTTGTCGACGACATCGAGAAGCGCGGCGACGAACTGTTGATAGCAACGAAGCCCCTGCGTGCGCATGGCGTCGCCGTCGAGCGATGCGCGGGCCTTCACCACGAAGACGCCTTTGGCTCCGGCGGGCACGATCATCGCATTCTTGACGGCCTGGGCCTTGACCAGCCCGAGGACCTCGGTGCGGTAGTCGTCGTGCCGGTCCGACCAGCGCAGGCCGCCCCGTGCCACGAGGCCGAAGCGCATGTGTACGCCCTCGAATTCGGGTGAGTACACGAATATCTCGGAGAGAGGACGGGGCTGGGGAAGCTCGTCGATGTCGTGGGCCCGCATCTTGTGCACCAGGTATGGCGCGTTGATGCTCAACGCATCCGGAGCGAATGCGTTGGTCCGCATGGTCGCATTGATCAGGCTGCGATAGGCCCGTAGAGTCCGGTCGGCATCGATATGCAATACCTGGTCGATTTCGGTGGAAACGACGTGCTCGGCCTCGGCGATACGTGCGACCCGGTGTGGGCTGTCGGCGGGCTGTTCGACTCGGCCGAATCGTGCTTCGAACAGCGCCATGAGCGCCCGCGTCGCCGTGGGGTTGTCCAGTAGGATCCGCTGAATTCGACTCTGGCCGTATGGCAACGGCAGTTGGCGCAGGTACCGACTGTAGCTTCGCAGAACACACACCTGTCGCCAGTCCAGCGCAGCCCGCATGATCAGCGCGTTGAATCTGTCAGATTCCGCACGTCCAGCCCAAATCGCCTGAAACGTTTCGCAGATACGGGTCTCGGTTGCGCTGTCGTGGCGCGCCAGTTCATCTGCCGCGTCGTTACCGGCCTGGAGAACGAGGTGATACACGTGGCACACTCGGCCGTCGGCGCGCGTCCACGAACCCGCCTGCTCCTGAAGCACTTCCAGGTCCATACTCTGTAGCGCGGGGAGCATCCGGCGCAATGGGACCGCCTCCAACGCCGCAAGCGCGAACCGTAGGCGGCCGTCGTCATGGGCTTGCTCGAGACCGACTGCGATGGCGTCCCCGACGAGCGCGTCGATCTGCTCGGCCTCGATGAGCCGATCGGGTACGGACGGCGGCAGATCGGCGGGATTTGCCGGGGAACGGTGAGTGACGGCTTTGGCGCTCGACACGTTCACGGGGTGTACTCCTCGGTGGTAGGGACGGTGGGCGACGATGGACTAAGCCTCGATTCGAAAGAAGCCGCCCGATGTCTGCAATACGTAAACGGGTTGGGCGGAATATTTACACTTTGTAAGCGTCCTCAGGCTGCGCTTCCTGTCCCGCCCGAGAGAAATTGCGTGCTCGCTCGTGCATTTATGCACTTCGGAGTGCAGCACTGTTCGTTGACTTAGCTCTCGTCCCAGGCTGGGATGTAATTCACATCGCAAGGATGCGCGGCCACCCGTCCAGGCAACGCCGACAGTGCACCTGCGGTCTTGAAACGGATCGATCTCCTCCCGTGTGCGCTGGTATCGGCGCGCGCACCGGAGGCGGGAAAGGACTCACGCGTTGAGCCTCAGCAGTTACTTCCAGGGCCCGGCAACGAGCCTGGATGATCAGATCGAGAGCTACGCCACCACGCGGGTGCCCGATAGTCAGCGGTGGCGTCGGCCCGCCATTCTCCTCGTGCTGACCGGAAACGTGACGGCGATGTTCTGGTTCGCGCTCGGCGGCCAGATGGGCTTTCTGGTCGGCTGGCCCGCGCTGCTCATCCCGATCGCCTACATGGTCATCGGCGCAACGATCGTGGGTGCTCTGGTGATGCGGATCGCCAGTCAGGAAGGCTTGTCACTGCCGCTGCTGTCGCGGGGGCTGGGCTTCGGTGCACGCGGCTCTGCGATCGCGTCGTTCGTCTATGCGGTCAATTATGTCTTCTACTTCATCTTCGAGGGCAGCATCGTCTCGCACGGTCTCAGTGAGATCGCCGGTATATCAATCGATTCGGCCGGCGCAACCGTAGTGTTCGCTGTCGTCGCGCTCATCGCGCTGTACTACTCGTGGCGCGGCATGCACTCGATGAACATCTTGCAGCGCTTCGGTATGCCGATATTCCTCATCCTGTTCGTGATCGGCATGGTGATGCTGGCCAACGGTTACGTGTTGGTGGGGCCGGGAGAGTGGGCCGTGCAGGACGGCGTGACCGCTACAGCGATGTGGCAGGCGCTCAGCCTTGCCAACGGCCAGGTGGTGTTCCAGGCGCTCATCGCAACCGACTACGGACGGTTCGTCAAGAGGTCTGTGTCCTATGCGGGGACCGCCGGCGTGATGCTCGTCGAACTGCTGATGATCTCGGTCGTGATGGTGCTGGGTGTGTTCCTCGGTTTCACGATGATCTCGCACTTCGACGGCACTCGCGCCGAGCAGGAGCTGGCCGCAACGGACCCAGGGCTGATCTTCGCGGTCGTAATGGGCGTCCTCGGAGTCATATTCGCGATCCTCACGCAGGTCCGGATCAACGTGATGAACTTGTACTCGGGTTCGCTTGCGCTGTCGAATGCCTGGGATGTGTTGTCTCCCAGAAAAATCGGCAGGCAGTGGTGGATGGTGCTGCTCGTCGTGCTCGGGGTGGTGCTCTACCCGATCAACGTGCTGCAGTACACCGACAAGTTCCTTGCGGTGACCGGAATTATGACCAACACCTGGATCTTCATCTTGCTCAGTGACTACTTCGTCTGCCGCAAGCTGTTCAAGCTGGCTCCCAGCAGCCAGATCGAATACCGCGAAGGTCGGGTCAAAGACTGGAACCTGTGTGGGATGGCGGCGCTGGCGACCGGGCTCGCGGTGGGAGCGCTCGGGGTTGCCGGCGCGTACCCGATGCACTTCGCGTCGTTCGCGGCCATGCTGGTGGGGCCGATCGTCTACATCCCCCTGGCGGTCCTGACCAAGGGCTCACAGTATGGTTCACCAACGCGGGTTGCCGACGACGACGTGGTGGACGGCCGCAGGACCGAGGTGGCCGAAGCGGTCGAGTGAACCCGAAATAGTTACGGTACAGAGAGATTGACGAGATGACTGAAACGACCGACGACGCACTGCACTACCGCGAGATCTGTGAACTGGTGGAGCTGTTGGCCCGCGGAGAGGTCACCGCACGGCAACTGACCGAGTCGACCCTCGACCGGATCGCCGCGGTCGACGAGCGGTTGGGCGCGTACGCGTTCGTCGCGCCGGACGAGGCCCTGGCCAAGGCTGCCGAATCGGACGAACGCCGCAAGGCCGGCACGGTGCGCGGCCCACTCGACGGTATTCCCCTGGCCATCAAGGACATCTACGACAAGCAGGGGTGGCGCACCGAAGCCGGTATGGCCGTGCGTTCGGGCCAGGTCGCGACAAGCACGGCAACGGTCGTCGAGCGTCTCGACGAGGCGGGTGCGGTGATCGTCGGCAAGGTGCACACCACCGAAGGCGTCTATACCGAACACACGCCGCCGTTCCGTGCCCCGCTGAATCCGTGGGATCCCAACCGCTGGGTCGGAGTGTCGTCGAGCGGCAGCGGCGTGGCCCCGGTGGCCGGATTGTGTTACGGGGCATTGGGATCCGACACGGGCGGATCGATCCGGATGCCGTCGGCCTCCAACGGAGCCACGGGCTTGAAGCCCACGTGGGGTCGGGTGAGCCGCGCGGGCGTCGTCGAACTCGCCGCGACGCTGGATCACGTCGGCCCGATCTGCCGATCCGCCCGTGACGCGGGACTCATCCTCGGTGCGATTGCCGGTGCCGATCCCCGGGATCCGACGGCGTCGTTGCGCCCAGTCCCCGGGTTCAGCACCACCACACCGGCCTCCCTGAGCGGCGTGCGGATCGGCATCGACCCGGAGTGGAGCTATCGCGACGTCAGCATCGACGTCGAGAAGGCACATCAGGAAGCCGAGCAGGTGTTGCGGGACCTCGGTGCCGAGCTCATCCCCGTCACGCTGCCCGATCCCACCGAGGCCATCACCGACTGGTTCGGGGTGTGTGCCGTGCAGACCGCGCGTGCCCACCAGGGGCTGTACCCCGAGCAGAAGGACAGTTACGGTCCGGCTCTCAGCGAGCTCATCGATCGCGGAATCGCGATGTCGGGCATCGAATACGATCAACTGCTGCAACGACGGTTGATCTTCAAAGGCCAGATGGAGGCCGCCCTCTCGCGCGTGGACACCGTTCTCATCCCGGCGATGTCATTCATCGCGCCGCCGGTGGAGAAAATGATCCGGATGGACGAAGAGACCACGGCCGGAGTACACCGGTTCACGGTTCCGTTCACGCTGTCGCAGTTGCCGACGATCACGTTTCCAGGTGGTTTCACCACGACCGAGGCCGGCAATCCGTTCCCGGTCGGCCTGCAGATGGTCGGCAGCGCGTTCGACGAGCGGCGACTTGTCGATGTGGTCGGCGCGTTCCAGGCCGCAACCCCGTGGAATAAGCAGCATCCCGACCTGTGAGCGGCTAGCCCAGGTAGGTGAGGTACGGGTTCGTCGCCACAGTCGATCGCAGGAACTGTGCGACGGCTCGTACCCGACCGACCTGCTGCAGTTCGCGTGGGATGACCAGCCAGTAGGTACGGCGCACCGAGAATGAATCGGGGAGAACGATTTTCAGCGAGATATCCGGTTCGCCGATGTACTGCGGCAGCGGGGCGATGCCCAAACCGCTGCGAGCCGCCGTCCAGTGGCCGGTGATGTTGTTGGTCTGAACCGCCACGCGCTGCTTGTGCGGTAACGAGTCCAATATTCGCAGCGGCGCTACGTCGAGCAGCGCATCGATGTACCAGATCAACGTGTGATCGGTCAGATCGGCCAGCTGGGATATCGGCGGCGCGGACGCGAGATAGTCCGGTGCGGCATACAGGCACAGGTCGTAGGCGGCCAGGCGGTGTACCTGTACGGCACGGGGCAGCGGCTCCTCCAGCGTCACCGCGATGTCGAACTGGCGGGCCGACAGCGAACCGTGCTCGGTCGCGGTGACGAGTTCGACGTCCAGATGGGGATGGGTGCGCCGCAGTTCGACAAGTCGTGGAGCCACGACGAATGCCCCGAACCCGTCCGGCGCCACCATACGCACGGTCCCGGTCAACGGCCCGGCCGCCGAGGTGCGCGCGTCATAGGCCGCGATCACCGCCGACTCGACCGACTCGGCACGCGGCAGCAGATCCGCACCGGCCTCGGTCAGATGCCAACCGCCCGGTGAGCGGTCGAACAATCGCACCCCAAACGCCTTCTCCAACGCGGTAATCCGCCGCCCGACAGTTGTGTGGTCGACCGCGAGATTGCGGGCGGCCTCGTTGAGGCGTCCCGTGCGTGCCACTTCGAGGAAGAAACGAAGATTGTCCGCGCTTTGCATCAGGCCAAACCTACACGTGCAAATTTGCACCACAATGTGCAACATTGGCCGTTGACCAATGCATCAATGCCCGCCGAGCATGGACCTATGACGGAGACCACGCACGCAGACCGGATCCAACCCATCCCACATTGGTTGAACAACACGCCTTTTCCTGGCACGTCCGGCGCTAGCGCTCCGGTGACGAATCCGGCGACGGGTGCGGTGACCGGTGAGGTCGCGTTGGCCAGTGTGGAGGATGCGCGTGCGGTGATCGATGCGGCGGTGGCGGCTTTTCCGGGGTGGCGAGACACGTCGCTGGCCAAGCGGACGTCGGTGTTGTTCGCGTTTCGGGAATTGCTCAACGCGCGTAAGGACGAGCTGGCCGCGCTGATCACCGCCGAGCACGGCAAGGTGCTGTCGGATGCGCTCGGCGAGGTGAGCCGGGGCCTGGAGGTCGTCGAGTTCGCGTGCGGCATCCCGAGTCTGCTCAAGGGCGGGTTCACCGAGAACGCCTCGACCAACGTCGACGTGCATTCGGTACTGCAGCCGCTGGGCCCGGTCGGTGTGATCAGCCCGTTCAACTTCCCCGCCATGGTG
>NZ_JBONDW010000030.1:0-63466 GCF_054919535.1 Mycobacterium venezuelense | reverse complement strand
GTCCTGAGCCCCCCAATTTCGATTGGGGGGCTCAGGCATTTTGTGTGCATTTTGTTGCATCAACGCCCTTTTCGTACCGGCCGGGCTCTGTTCCTGAACGCAACGTCGCCCCACGCCGATTCGGGCCTTGGTAATTCAGTCGAATAGCGCCGGCATGGTGCGGCTTTTCTCCAATTCGAGGAGGGCCCGCTTACGTGCGAGCCCGCCGCCGTATCCCGTAAGGCTCCCATTCGATCCGATGACGCGATGGCAGGGCACGATTATGCCGATCGGATTATGACCGTTGGCCAAACCGACAGCCCGAAACGCACCCGGCGATCCGATTTCGCGGGCAATTTCGCCATAGGAACACGTCTGACCGTACGGAATCGTCTGCAATGCGTTCCATACACGGCGCTGAAATGGTGTTCCGACCATTTCGAGGTCAAGCTCGAATTCGGTACGTTCGCCAGCGAAGTACGCGGCTAATTGCTCGACCGCCTCCGGAAAAGCTGTCTCGTCGGGCGCCCAGCCGTCACGGCTCGGCTCGTACGTCTGATCGACCATTCGTAGATGCATCAACCGTCCGTCCCGGCCGGCCAAGGTCAACGGTCCGACTGGGCTGTCCACCGTGCGGTAATGCAGTGTCGTCATCATTCTCCTTCTGCTACTGGTTCGCGTTCGGTGGCCACTGGTTGACCGCGTGGTCCAGCGTCGTCCACAGGTGTTGTGTGGCGTACGCGCGCCACGGTCGCCAGCGGGTGCTGTGCGCGATCAGGGCCCCGGATTCGATGGGCAGGCCAAGCTGCTCCGCGGCCAGCCGTATCCCCAGATCGGTCGCCGGGAACGCATCGGGGTCCCCCAAGCCCCGCAGCGCGATGACTTCGGCGGTCCACGGACCCACACCCGGTATCGCGAGAAGCTGCTCGCGTGCACGCTGCCAATCGCATCCGGGATCGAGGATCAGAGCTTCGTCGGCGAGGGCGCTCACCATGGCGTGGACGGTTCGCTTCCGAGATTCCGGCATCGCGAGGTGGCTCGGATCGATTTCGGCCAGATCGGCGATGCTGGGAAACACGTGCGTCAGCCCGCCATGTTCGTCCCGGACCGCGGAACCGTATGCGGTGACGAGTCGCCCGGCATGGGTTCGGGCAGCCTTGATCGATACCTGCTGACCGATGACGACCCGCAGCGCGAGCTCAGCTTCGTCTACGGTCCTGGGGATACGTTGCCCGGGTGCTTTGGCGACAACCGCGCTGAGATCGGAATCGGCGCCCAACGCGTCGACCACCGCTTCCGGATCGGCATCCAAGTCCAGCAGCCGCCGGCAGCGGGCGATCGCAGCGGACAGGTCACGAAAGTCGTCGAGCACGAGTTGGCAGCGCACATGGTCGGGCTGCGGCTCCAGACCGACGATGCCGTTGCCGTGCGGTAGGCGCAACGTACGGCGGTAGGCACCGTCGCGGACCTCCTCTACGCCGGGCACGGCGCTCGCAGCGAGGTGACCGAACAGCCCTTCGTAGGCGAACGGACTACGGACCGGCAGCCGCAGCGACAGCATGCCTGGGGACGCGGTGTCGTCCCGGGCGATCCTCGTCCGCGCACGAAGCCGCAGCTCTGACGGCGTCAGGTCGCATACCGCTCGGATGGTGTCGTTGAACTGGCGGATCGACGCGAAGCCCGCGGCGAAAGCCACGTCACTGAACGGCAATTCGGTGGTTTCTATCAACACCCGTGCGGTCTGGCTACGCTGTGCCCGCGCAAGCGCAAGCGGATTCGCGCCCAACTCGGTTTGCAAGATCCGCTGCAGCTGCCGAGTGGTGTAACCGACACGGGTGGCCAGGCCGGTGACGCCTTCGCGGTCGACCGTGCCGTCGGCGATCAGCCGCATGCATCTGGCGACGACATCGCCACGCATGTTCCACTCCGGCGAGCCGGGGGATGCGTCGGGTCGGCACCGCTTGCAGGCCCGGAAACCCGCCGCCTGCGCGGCCGCGGCCGTCGGATAGAACCGCATGTTCTTGGCGAACGGCGGCCGTACCGGGCAACTGGGCCTGCAGTAGATGCCGGTGGTCAGCACGGCGGTCACAAACCAGCCGTCGAACCGCGCGTCCTTGGACTGGACGGCGCGGTAACAGCGGTCGAAATCCTCGTGCATACGTCCACGTTTACACGGATGTACCGACATCACTGGCGGAAAAGCGACATCGTCATCGCACGGCCAGGCTCGGGCTACACTCCACACCGTGGCCGATCTGGTGCAGCGGTACCTGGACCAGATCCGTGCCCAGCACGAGAGCCTGCGCGACGGTGTGCTCGCGGACTATATCCCCGAACTCGCCACCGTGGATCCGGATGGCTTCGGTGTGACGTTGTCGTCGTCAGACGGCTTCGTCTACGAATCCGGGGACACCGCAGTCGAATTCACCATCCAGTCGATCTCCAAGCCGTTCACCTACGCGCTCGCGCTCGACCAGATGGGTGAGCGGGCGGTCGACGCCAGGATCGGCGTGGAGCCGTCAGGTGAGGCGTTCAACGAAATCAGCGTCGACAAAGCCACCAAGACGCCCAAGAACCCGATGATCAACGCAGGCGCCATCGCCGCGGTGTCGCTGGTTCCCGGTGGCACGCCCGACGAACGGTTCAAGCGAATCCACGAGTTCTACTCGGCATGTGCCGGGCGGCGGCTCGACGTCGACCTCGACGTGTACGCCTCGGAGAAGGCAACCGGCAATCGCAACCGGGCGATCGCGTACATGCTCACGAGTTTCGGCGCCCTTGAGGGCGATCCCGACGAGGTGCTCGACGTGTATTTCCGGCAGTGCTCGATCAAAGTCACCAGTACAGACCTGGCCCGGATGGCCGCCACGCTGGCCCGCGGCGGGCTCAACCCGCTGACCGGGCGCCGCGTCACCGACGGGCACGTGGTCCGGCGCGCCCTCAGTGTGATGGTCACGTGTGGCATGTACGACGCGGCAGGCGACTGGGTCAGCGCCGTCGGCATGCCCGCCAAGAGCGGTGTTGGTGGCGGCGTCGTCGCGGTGCTGCCGGGCCAACTCGGAATCGGCGTCTACTCACCGCGTTTGGACGCCAAGGGCAACAGCGTCCGCGGCGTACAGGTATGCCGCAGCCTGTCGACCCGGCTGGGCCTGCACTTCCTCACGGTCGGCCGCGAGACCTCGGCGACACTGCGAGCCGTTTACGACGCCGGTCCGCGCGTGCGGGTATATGAGATCCAGGGGGACTTGTTGTTCGCGGGTGCCGAGCAGGTGTTACGTACCGCCGCACGCGAGAGTGTCGGCTTCGACGTGGCAATTCTGGACGCGACCCGGGTTGACGACATCAACGACACGGCCCGCGACATGCTCACCGGGATGCGGGCCGGCCTCGCCGTCGACGGTAAGGAGAGCTACCTCGTCGACCCCGACGGACGTGTGGTGCCGGCCGAGCGCCGCGGCGACTACGACGCCGTCGTGTTCCGGACGGTCGACGACGCCGTCTCCGCAGCTGCTCAACGACTAGACCGGTACCGCGAGGCGGGTGGGCTCATCGAGCCCACGTAGCGTCACCGTGTCGCCCAGAGCCCAACGGGCACGTTCGGATTCGGTGGCATTGGCGATGGTGTCCGACGACGCGACCAGATGGCCAGGCACCGATTTGGAGTACTCGCACAAGCGGGCCGCCTCGTTGACCGGCTCACCGATCACGGTGTACTCGAAGCGCTGTTTGGCACCGACGTTGCCCGCCACCACCTTGCCGGCCGCCACCCCGATGCCCGCGTCGAGCTCAGGCACCTCGGTGCGCAGCCGTGCGGCGATCGCCCTGGCCGCCGCAAGCGCCTCGTCCTCGGCGTTCTCCAGCGACACCGGCGCGCCGAACACCGCCAGCACCGCGTCGCCCTCGAACTTGTTGACCAGCCCGCGGTGACGGTCCACCTCGTCGACGATCACGGCGAAGAAGCGGTTGAGCAGGTCGACCACCTCGACCGCGGGACGGCTCGTCACCAGCTGGGTAGAGCCGATGACGTCGACGAAAATGACTGCGGCATGGCGCTCTTCGCCGCCGAGCACGGGCCTTTCCTTCTCGGCGAGCGCGGCGACCTCACGGCCGACATGGCGGCCGAACAGATCGCGCACCCGTTCACGTTCGCGTAGCCCGTGCACCATGGAGTTGAATCCGCGCTGGAGCTGACCGAGTTCGGTCCCGTCGAACACGACAAGGTTGGTGTTCAGATCGCCTTGTTCGACCCGGTTGAGCGCCGCGCGCACGACCCGTATCGGGGTCGCGGTCAGCCAGGCCAGGATCCACATCAGAATGAACCCGAACACCAACGCGAACACCGCCAGCGTGATCACCGCGAACGCGAACTGAGTCGGGGTGAGATTCTCCAGCGTCAACGCGAATATGGCGGCCAACAGGATGCCGAGCACCGGGACCCCCGAACCGAGCGCCCACACCATCATGGTGCGGCCCATGATCCCCGGCGCGAGGCGCACCGGGGGCGGCCCGGCTTCCAACGCTTGTGCGGCCACCGGGCGCAGGGCGAACTCGGTGAACAGGAAGCAACTGGTCGCCACGACGATCCCGGGAAAGCTGATGCCCAGCAGGAACTTCGGGATGTAGTTGGTGTCGACCAGACCGTAGAGCGTGGTGAGCAGGGCCGTGCCGACCGCCCAGAGAACCAGCAACACGCGCGTCAGCCGCACCGGGGCGAAGAACGTGTTGCGCTGATCCTCCCGGGTCGGGATGCGCTCCTCGATCGCCCAGCGCACGCTGTTGATCACCCTGCTGGTGGCCCAGAACACGCCTACGATCAACGCGAGCGCGATGTAGGCGGGCGCGACGCCGAACGTGATCCAGAGGACGTCCGGGGCGAATACCTTCGGTGTCGGGAAAGTCAGTGTGACCACGAGCAGCGACACACCTATGCCGAGCAGATTGGCGACGATCACGAACGTCGTCAGGATCAGCTGAATGCGGATCCGCCGCCTGGGCTGGCTCTCGGACACCCGCCCCAGCACCCACGAGCCGTATTCCGGGGTGGTGGACGAAAGCTTGCTGCTCTGCCGGGTGACGGTTTCCAGCACCCGGCCCAGCCGCCGCGCGACCGAATTATCGGCGTTCATTGTGGCGTCAGCCTAGTTCGTCGTAGCTGCCCTTAAGGTGGATCGGGTGCGCCTCGTCATAGCTCAGTGCACCGTCGATTACGTCGGGCGGTTGACCGCCCATCTTCCGTCGGCCCGTCGGCTGCTGTTGTTCAAGGCCGACGGATCGGTGAGCGTGCATGCCGACGACCGTGCCTACAAGCCGCTGAACTGGATGAGCCCGCCGTGTTGGGTCAAAGAGCAGGACGTGGAAGATCCGGCTGGAGGTTCGGTTCTCGTTTGGGTGGTGGAGAACAAGACGGGTGAGCAGCTGCGGATCACCGTCGAAGACGTCGAGCACGACTCCAGCCACGAGCTCGGTGTCGACCCCGGGCTGGTGAAGGACGGTGTCGAAGCGCACCTGCAGGCACTGTTGGCCGAGCACGTCGAATTGCTCGGGGCCGGTTACACGTTGGTACGCCGCGAGTATCCGACCGCGATCGGGCCGGTCGATCTGCTGTGCCGTGACGAGCTGGGCCGCTCGGTGGCCGTCGAGATCAAGCGCCGTGGAGAAATCGACGGTGTCGAACAGCTGACCCGTTACTTGGAGCTGCTCAACCGTGACACCGTGTTGGCCCCGGTGGCAGGCGTCTTCGCGGCCCAGCAGATCAAGCCGCAGGCCCGCACACTGGCCACTGATCGCGGAATCCGTTGCGTGACGCTCGATTACGACCAGATGCGGGGCATGGACAGCGCCGAGTACCGGCTGTTCTGATGCCGCGTCGGCGCAGGGAACCCCGGCGGCTGCCGCCGTTACCGCCGCCGCGCCGCGTCGAGACCGGACCGGATGGCTACGAGTACGAGGTGCGGGCGGTCAGCGCGGCGCGAGCCGTCAAGAACTATCGCTGCCCGGGATGCGATCACGAAATCCGTTCGGGCGTGGCGCATGTGGTGGTGTTGCCGGTGGAACTCGGCGATGTCGACGACCGCAGGCACTGGCACACGTCGTGCTGGACGAATCGGGCCAACCGCGGCCCGACGCGTCGGTGGTCCTAGTGGTCTGAATCGGTAGCCGGCTCGACGAGCTCGACCAGCACGCCGCCGGCATCCTTGGGGTGGATGAAGTTGATCCGCGAGTTCGCGGTGCCCTTGCGGGGTGCGTCGTACAGCAGCCGCACACCGTCGGCGCGCAGTCGCTCGGAGAGCGTGTCGATGTCGCTGGTGCGGTAGGCCAGCTGCTGCAGGCCAGGGCCACGCTTGTCCATGAACTTGGCGATGGTCGAGGTCTCGTCCAGCGGCGACATCAGTTGAATCTGTGCGCTGCCCTTCGGGGCGCCCCGCACGGAAAGCATGGCCTCACGCACGCCCTGCTCCTCGTTGACCTCCTCGTGCAGCACGATCATGCCGAGGTGGTCGTGGTACCACTTGATGGCGACGTCGAGATCGGGCACGGCGATGCCGACATGATCGATCGCGGTCACCAGCGCACTGGCGAGCGCTGGACGGGCGTCAACATGCTCGGTGGTCATAACGTAAAGGTAACCTGATACGGCACTTTTTATGCCTGTGTGATCGGCCACACTCGCCGTTACAGAACTGTTGGAGGATGGAAATGACGACCTCGGTAATTGTTGCCGGAGCTCGCACCCCGGTCGGCAAGTTGATGGGTTCGCTCAAGGATTTCTCGGGCAGTGATCTGGGCGCGATCGCCATCAAGGGCGCGCTGGAGAAGGCGAACGTGCCGGCGTCTCTGGTCGAGTACGTGATCATGGGCCAGGTGCTGACGGCAGGCGCCGGTCAGATGCCGGCCCGGCAGGCCGCGGTGGCGGCGGGCATCGGTTGGGACGTCCCGTCGCTGACCATCAACAAGATGTGCCTGTCCGGCATCGACGCCATTGCGCTGGCCGATCAGCTGATCCGGGCCGGCGAATTCGACGTCGTCGTGGCCGGCGGCCAGGAGTCGATGACCCAGGCTCCGCACCTGCTGCCCAAGAGCCGCGAGGGCTACAAGTACGGCGATGTCACAGTGCTCGATCACATGGCGTACGACGGGCTGCACGACGTGTTCACCGACCAGCCGATGGGCGCGCTCACCGAGCAGCGCAACGACATCGACAAGTTCACCCGCGCGCAGCAGGACGAGTTTGCTGCTCAGTCGCACCAGAAGGCCGCCGCGGCGTGGAAGGACGGCGTCTACGCCGACGAAGTGGTGCCGGTTTCGATTCCTCAGCGCAAGGGCGATCCCATCGAGTTCGCCGAGGACGAGGGCATTCGCGCCAACACCACCGCCGAGTCGCTGTCCGGGCTCAAGCCCGCGTTCCGCAAGGACGGCACCATCACGGCGGGCTCGGCGTCGCAGATCTCCGACGGCGCCGCTGCCGTCGTGGTGATGAACAAGGCCAAGGCCGAGGAGCTCGGCCTGAGCTGGTTGTGCGAGATCGGCGCTCACGGCGTGGTGGCGGGGCCGGACTCCACGCTGCAGTCACAGCCCGCCAACGCGATCAAGAAGGCGATCGCGCGTGAGGGCATCACGACCGATCAGCTCGACGTCATCGAGATCAACGAGGCGTTCGCTGCGGTGTCGCTCGCCTCCACGCAGGAGCTGGGCGTCGACCCGGCGAAGGTCAACGTCAACGGCGGTGCGATCGCGATCGGTCACCCGATCGGGATGTCGGGCGCGCGCATCACGCTGCACGCCGCGCTCGAGCTCGCCCGCCGGGGCTCGGGCTACGCGGTCGCGGCGCTCTGCGGTGCCGGTGGCCAGGGCGACGCGCTCATCCTGCGTCGCTGACAGCTAAGCCCCGTCGTTTACGACGGCCTGTAGTAGCTGGCCGGTGGTTCGGGCACAATGGCGCCCATGACAAGCTCTTTTGACCTGCGCTCGATCCCCGGCTGGTTCCGGCTCATCGGCCTGGCCGAGGCCGTCAGCTGGGCCGGCCTGCTGGTCGGCATGTATTTCAAGTACTTGGGCACACCGCGTACCGAAGTCGGCGTCAAGGTGTTCGGGCCGATCCACGGCGGCGTCTTCATCGCGTTCGTGGTGGCCGCGCTGCTCGTCGGAATCGCCCACAAATGGGGCGTCGGCACCTGGATTCTGGCGTTGCTGGCGAGCATCGTGCCATTGGGCAGTGTGATCTTCATCATATGGGCCGATCGCACGGCCCGAATGGGCTCGTCGGCGGGTTCGGCAGGTGCTGCCTCGCTGACCGCGCAACCGGGACGGGCCGCACCAGAAACGACGTGACAGACTTGACTGCGTGACGCGTCCACGACCTTCCATCGGGCCGGCGCTGGCCGGCGCGGTTGATCTCTCGGCACTCAAGCAGCGCCCCGCCGCTGCCGGCGATGGCCCGGCACCGGCCGGGCCGGGCGGGGTCGAGGTCACCGAAGCGACCTTCGAAGCCGAGGTGCTGGTTCGGTCCAGCCAGGTGCCGGTAGTGGTGCTGCTGTGGTCACCGCGTAGCGACGCGAGCATCGAGCTCGGCGATACGCTGGCCGGCTTCGCCGCGGCCGACGGCGGCAAGTGGTCGCTCGCAGTCGTCAACGTCGACACCACTCCTCGGGTCGCCCAGATGTTCGGCATCCAAGGGGTCCCGACCGTGGTCGCGCTCGCAGCGGGCCAGCCGATCGCGAGCTTCCAGGGCGCCCAGCCTGCCGAGCAGTTGCGGCGCTGGGTGGACTCGCTGCTCGAGGCCACCGCGGGCAAGCTGACCGGAACCGGTGAGGCCGAAACCGAGGAAGTCGACCCCGCGGTCGCGCAGGCAAGGGCGTTCCTGGACGAGGGCAATTTCGCGGCCGCACTCACCGCCTACCAGGCGATCCTGGACGCGCAACCCACTCACGCCGAGGCGCAGGGCGCGGTGCGCCAGATCGCCTTCCTGCAGCGCGCCAGCGCACAATCGCCCGACGCTGTCGCGGTCGCCGACGCCGCCCCGGACGACATCGAGGCTGCGTTCGCGGCCGCCGACGTCGAGATCCTGCAGCAGCAGGTGACTGCCGCCTTCGATCGACTCATCGCGTTGGTCAAGCGCACAGCAGGCGACGAGCGGACCGCGGTGCGGACCCGGCTCATCGAGTTGTTCGAGCTGTTCGACCCGACCGATCCGGACGTGGTCGCGGGCCGGCGCAATCTCGCCAACGCGCTGTACTGATTCTCCGCCGAGGAAACTAGGCGGGCTCGAACCACAGCATCGCGAGCGGCGGCAGCACCATCACCGCCGATGCCGGCCGGCCATGCCACGGTTCGTCCGTGGCCTCGACCGCGCCGAAGTTGCCGATACCCGATCCGTTGTAGAGCGCGGCATCGGTGTTGAGCACCTCGCGCCAGGTCCCGGCATGGGGGAGTCCGAGCCGGTACTGGCTGTGCTCGCTACCCGCGAAGTTGACGACGCACGCCAGCATCGAGCCGTCACTGCCGTACCGGAGAAAGCTCAGCACGTTGTTGGCCGAGTCGTTGGCGTCGATCCAGGAGTAACCCTCCGGGCTGGTATCCCGGCTCCACAACGCCGGGTGGCTGCGGTAGATGTCGTTAAGATCGCGCACCAGCCGCTGCACGCCGCCGGAAAAGCCCTGCTCGCCGAGCTGGAACCAGTCGAGGCCACGTTCCTCGGACCATTCGGCGCGCTGCCCGAACTCCTGGCCCATGAACAGCAGCTGCTTGCCCGGATGTGCCCATTGATAGGCGAGCAGGCTGCGCAGGCCTGCCGCCTTCTCATGATCTCCGCCGGGCATGCGTCCCCACAGCGTGCCCTTGCCGTGTACGACCTCGTCGTGGCTGATCGGCAACACGTAGTTCTCGCTGAACGCGTAGAGCATCGAGAACGTCATCTCGTGGTGGTGATAGTTGCGATACACCGGGTCGCGGCTGATGTAGTCGAGCGTGTCGTTCATCCAGCCCATGTTCCACTTCATCGAGAAACCAAGGCCGCCAAGGTTCGTCGGCCGGGTCACGCCCGGCCACGAGGTGGATTCCTCGGCCACCGTGACGATGCCCGGTGCGACCTTGTGCACCGTCGCGTTCATCTCCTGCAGGAACTGCACCGCTTCGAGGTTCTCGCGGCCGCCGTGGACGTTGGGCGTCCAGCCGCCCTCCGGGCGCGAGTAGTCGAGATAGAGCATGGAGGCGACGGCGTCCACGCGCAGCCCGTCGACGTGGTATTCCTGCAGCCAGTAGAGCGCGTTGGCGACCAGGAAATTGCGCACCTCGGGGCGGCCGAAGTCGAAAACGTAGGTGCCCCAGTCGAGTTGCTCGCCGCGGCGCGGATCGGAGTGCTCGTATAGCGCCGTTCCGTCGAACCGGCCCAATGCCCAGGAATCCTTGGGGAAGTGGGCGGGCACCCAGTCGACGATCACCCCGATGCCGGCCTGGTGCAGTTGATCGACCAGGTACCGGAAATCGTCGGGGCTGCCCAACCGGGAGGTCGGCGCGTAATACGACGTGACCTGGTATCCCCACGACCCGCCGAACGGGTGCTCGGCGACAGGTAGCAGCTCGACGTGGGTGAAACCCTGCTCCACAACATATTCGGTGAGTTCGGTGGCCAGCTGCCGGTAGCTCAGCCCCGGCCGCCACGACATGAGGTGCACCTCGTAGGTGCTCATCGGCTCGAACACCGGGTTGAGGCCGGCCCGGCGGGTCATCCAGTCGTCGTCGCTCCAGTCATAGGAACTGGCGGTGACCCGCGACGCGGTCTGCGGGGGCACCTCCGTGGCAAACGCCATCGGGTCGGCGCGGTCGCTGACCGCGCCGTCGGCGCCGTGTACCCGGAACTTGTACAGGCCGCCGACGGGAAAGCCCGGCCAGAATAGCTCCCACACGCCCGACGAACCCAGCACGCGCATCTGTGCCTCGTTGCCGTCCCAGTGATTGAAATCCCCGATCAGGCTGACGCCCTTGGCGTTAGGGGCCCACACCGCGAACGACACACCGTCGACCACACCGTCGGGGGTCGTGAACGTGCGCGGGTGCGCGCCGAGGATCTCCCAGAGCCGTTCGTGGCGCCCCTCGGCGAACAGGTGCAGATCCAGTTCGCCGAGCGTCGGCAGGAACCGGTAGGCGTCGGCCGTCGTATGCGTGTGGATCGTGTCCGCTTCGCCCGGGTAGCCGACTTCGAGCCGGTAGTCGACGAGATCGGTGAACGGTACGGCCACCGCGAAAAGCCCGGATTCGAGGTGCTGCAGCGGGTAGCGATCCCCGCCGATCACCGCCTCGACCTTGGCGGCATGTGGCCGGTAGGCGCGGATGACAGTGTGGTCGCCGTATTCGTGCGCGCCCAACACCGAGTGCGGATCGTGGTGCTCGCCGGCCACCAACCGGTGGATGTCCGACGGATCGGGCCGCAGACGCGCGTTGGTGAGCTGATTGGTTCTCGTCATCTCGCCCTCATTCCCTGCGTAGCAAGCCGAGTCGTTTCTCGTACGGTACGAGCGGCATGTTCAACACGTGCGCAACCGCTCTGGCCGGGTCGATGCGGATGTAGTTCGACTGGCCCCACTGGTATTCCTCACCGGTGATCTCATCGCGCACCCAGAACCGGTCATATGACTCCATACCCAGCGCGGCCATGTCCAACCACAATGTCGCCTCTTCCGGGGCGAATGCGTTGAGCGTGACCACCACCAGGACCGTGTCGCCGGTGATCGGATCGAACTTGCTGTAGGCCAGCAGGGCGTCGTTGTCGAGGTGATGGAACTTGATGGTCCGCAGTTGGCGGAGCGCGGGATGCAGGCGTCGAATCTCGTTGAGCCGAGCCAGGAATGGCTCCAGTGATTCGCCTGCGGCCAGGGCGCCCTCGAAATCGCGCGGTCGAAGCTCGTACTTCTCGGAGTCGAGGTACTCCTCGCTGCCTTCGCGCACCGCACGGTGCTCGAACAGCTCGTAGCCCGAGTACACCCCCCACGACGAGCTCATCGTCGCTGCCAGGACCGCCCTGATCGCGAACATGCCGGGCCCCCCGTGCTGCAGACTCTCGTGCAGGATGTCCGGGGTGTTGACCCACAGGCTCGGCCGCGCGCAGTCGGCGTACTTCGCGATGTCCTCACCGAACTCGGTGAGCTCCCACTTCGCGGTGCGCCACGTGAAATACGTGTAGGACTGCGTGAATCCGAGCTTGGCCAGTCCGTAGAGCCGGGCAGGCCGGGTGAACGCCTCCGACAGGAACAACACGTGCGGGTCTTCGTTCTTGACCTCCGAGATCAGCCACGCCCAGAAGTTCGGCGGTTTTGTGTGTGGGTTGTCGACCCGAAACACCTTCACGCCGTGCGAGATCCAGAATCGCACCACGCGGAGCACCTCGTGATAAAGGCCTGCCGGATCGTTGTCGAAATTCAGCGGGTAGATGTCCTGGTACTTCTTGGGCGGGTTCTCGGCATAGGCGATCGTGCCGTCGGGCAGCACCGTGAACCACTCGCGGTGCTCTTTGGCCCACGGGTGATCCGGTGCGCACTGCAGTGCGAGATCCAGTGCCACTTCGAGCCCCGCGTCGCGGGCCGCGGCGACGAACCCGTCGAAATCGTCGATGGTGCCCAACGCGGGGTGCACCGCGTCGTGCCCGCCTTCGTCGCTACCGATCGCCCATGGCGAACCGACGTCGCCGGGGGCAGCGGTCACCGAGTTGTTGCGGCCCTTGCGATGTATCTTGCCGATCGGATGGATGGGCGGCAGATACACGATGTTGAATCCCATGCGCGCGATGCGGGGCAGCGCGGCGGCCGCGGTGGTGAAGGTTCCGTGCACGGGGTGACCATCGTCGTCCCATCCGCCCGTGGACCGCGGGAACAACTCGTACCACGAGCTGAACCGGGCCAGCGGCCGGTCCACCCACACGCCGTATTGATCACCGCGCGTAACCAATTCGCGCAGTGGATACTGCGTGAGCAACTCGGACACTTCCTCCGACAGCGCCGCCCCGGCGCGCGTGAACGGATCGCCAGGTGTGCGTAGTGCGGCCGCTGCCTCGATCAGTGGATCGCGCAGTTTGCGCGGCATCCCGGCGGCGGCGCGTTCCAGCAGGCGCGCCCCGACGAGCAGGTCGTTGGACAGCTCGCCCTCACTCTGACCGGCTTCGAGTTTCGTCTCGACCGCATGTCGCCAGGTGGCCAGCGGATCGCCCCAGCCGTCGACTCGGTACGTCCACAAGCCGACGCTGTCGGGCGTGAACTGGCCGTGGAACACATCGGGCGTGCGGCCCTTCGACATCCGCAGCGCCTGCGGTTTTATGCGCTGGCCGGGCCGCACGACCGATTCGATGGGCACCGCGGGGCTCGCCGTACCCGGTCCGGTCGCCAGGCGCGGATAGTCGGCGCCCAGGTAGCGCACCACGAGCGTGGCGGCGACGGCGTCGTGGCCTTCGCGCCACACCGTGGCCCGCACCGGCACCACCTCGCCGACGACGGCTTTGGCAGGGAAGCGTCCGCCGGAAACCACAGGCGCGACGTCGTCGATTCCGATACGACCGGCCACCCATCCACTCCTCATGTCATCGCGGCGCCGTCGCTGCACTGGCCGCTGTCCCGTTTCACTGTCGTTTTCACTGCCCGTGTCGCGTCTCATACCCACCGTAGTGGGCTGGCCAATCACGCGCGGGTGAAGCGCGTGCGTGCCGGGTCACAGCAACATCGCCGTCTGCTGCGAGTACAGAATTTGTCAGTAAGGTTGTTTCGCGTGAAAGCCCTTCGCAGGTTCACCGTCCGCGCTCACCTCCCGGAGCGATTGGCCGCGCTCGAACGACTGTCGATCAACCTGCGCTGGTCCTGGCACAAACCCACGCAGGACCTGTTCGCGGTGATCGATCCCGATCTGTGGCGCCAGACCGATGGAGATCCGGTCGCGCTGCTGGGTGCCGTCAGCCCCAAACGGCTCGACGAACTCGCCGGTGACGAGTCGTTCGTCGGGCGCCTCGGCGAGCTCGCCGCCGATCTGGACAACTATCTGACCCGGCCGCTGTGGTACCAGCAGCAAGCAGAAAGCGGAATCGAGATGCCAAAGGGCATCGCGTACTTCTCGATGGAGTTCGGGGTGGCCAAGGTGCTGCCGAACTACTCGGGCGGGCTTGGCATCCTCGCGGGTGACCACCTCAAGTCGGCGTCGGATCTGGGATTGCCGCTGATCGCGGTCGGTCTGTACTACCGCTCCGGTTACTTCCGGCAGTCGCTGACGGCCGACGGCTGGCAGCACGAGAACTATCCGTCGCTCGATCCGCAGGGTTTGCCGCTGCGACTGCTGACCGACAAGGCCGGCGATCCGGTGCTGGTGGAATTGGCGCTGCCCGACTCGACAGACCTGCGGGCGCGCGTCTGGATCGCCCAGGTCGGCCGGATTCCGTTGCTGCTGCTCGATTCCGACATTCCGGAGAATGAGCACGATCTGCGCAGTGTCACCGACCGGCTCTACGGCGGTGACCAGGAGCACCGCATCAAGCAGGAGATCCTGGCAGGCATCGGCGGGGTGCGCGCCATCCGCGCCTTCATCGAGGCCGAGGACGTCCCGGCGCCCGAGGTGTTCCACATGAACGAGGGCCATGCCGGCTTCCTCGGTGTGGAGCGCATCCGGGAATTGGTCTCGGCCGGACTGGACTTCGACACGGCGTTGACGGTGGTGCGGTCGTCGACGGTGTTCACCACGCACACGCCGGTACCCGCCGGCATCGACCGGTTCCCGGTCGAGATGGTGAAGCGTTACTTCGGGGGTCCGGCCGATGAGCGCTTGCGCGACGAGCATGAAACGCGTGGGCCCGCGGACTCGCGGCTGCTGCCGGGCGTGCCGTTGGAGCGCGTGGTCGCGTTCGGCGCCGAGGACGATCCGTCGAAGTTCAACATGGCCCACATGGGTCTGCGGCTGGCGCAGCGGGCCAATGGGGTGTCGCTGCTGCACGGCCGGGTCAGCCGGTCGATGTTCAACGAGCTGTGGCCCGGATTCGACGCGAACGAGGTGCCGATCGGCTCGATCACCAACGGTGTGCACGCTCCGACGTGGGCCGCACCGCAGTGGCTCGAACTGGGTCGCGAGTTGATCGGTTCGGAAGCCGCCGAACCTGCGGTCTGGGAACGGCTGCAGGAGGTCGAACCCGGCCACCTGTGGTGGATCCGCTCTCAGCTGCGTGAGACGCTGATCGCAGATGTGCGGGACCGCCTGCGCCGGTCGTGGCTGGAACGTGGTGCTTCCGACGCTGAATTGGGTTGGATTGCAACTGCTTTCGATCCCTCGGTGCTCACCATCGGGTTCGCGCGCCGGGTGCCGACCTACAAGCGGCTCACGCTCATGCTGCGTGACCCGGAGCGGCTGGAGAAGCTGCTGCTCGACGAGAAGCGCCCGGTGCAGTTGATCGTCGCGGGCAAGTCGCATCCGGCCGACGACGGCGGCAAGGCGTTGATCCAACAGGTGGTGCGCTTCGCCGACCGCCCCGAGGTCCGTCACCGCATCGCGTTCCTGCCGGACTACGACATGTCCATGGCCCGGCTGCTGTACTGGGGTTGCGACGTCTGGTTGAACAACCCGCTGCGGCCGCTGGAGGCGTGCGGGACCTCGGGCATGAAGAGTGCGCTCAACGGCGGTCTGAACCTGTCGATCCGCGACGGCTGGTGGGACGAGTGGTACGACGGCGAGAACGGCTGGGAGATCCCCACCGCCGACGGGCTGGCCGATGAGACCCGCCGCGACGATCTGGAGGCCGCAGCGCTCTACGACCTGCTCGAAAACGCGGTGACGCCGAAGTTCTACGAGCGTGACGAGCACGGCGTACCGACCCGCTGGGTCGAGATGGTGCGCCATACGCTGCAGGTGCTCGGTCCGAAGGTACTGGCCTCGCGCATGGTGCGCGATTACACCGAGAAGTACTACCTGCCTGCCGCACAGTCGTTGCGCAAGACGGTCGAGTCGTCCGATGGAGAGCCCTTCGGTGCCGCTCGTGAGCTCGCGGATTACCGGCGCCGCGCCCAGGAGGCGTGGCCGAAGGTCGAGGTGACCGACGTGGACAGCTACGGGCTGCCCGACACCCCGCTCCTCGGATCGAAGCTGACCCTGTGCGCGACCGTGCAGCTTGGTGGGTTGAAACCGGACGAGGTGGTGGTTCAGGCGGTGATCGGCCGGGTGGACGCCAGCGACGCCATTCTGGAGCCCGTGACCGTACCCATGACGCATACCGGCTCGGGCGAAGGGGGCACCGAGGTGTTCTCGACCACCACGCCGCTGCCCGTGGCCGGGCCCGTCGGCTACACCGTGCGGGTCTTGCCGCATCACCCGCTGCTGGCCGCGGACAACGAGCTCGGTCTGGTCACACTCGCTTGAGCAAGTCGCTCAAGGTCCGGATCGACGGCGGGCCATATGCGCTCGCGGCAGGCCCCGACGGCGCCATGTGGGTGACGCTCGTGCACGCAGGCGCCATCGCACGCGTCTCAGCCGACGGCGACGTCACGACGTATCCGGTGGCCGCCGATTCGCGGCCGTCGATCATCACCGCGGGACCGGACGGCGCGCTGTGGTTCACCCGTGCCGGTGACGACCGGATCGGCCGCATCACCACCGCAGGTGAGCTGAGTGCGTTCGAGTTGGCGGAGGACAGCGCACCGTTCGGTATCACCGCGGGCACCGACGGGGCGTTGTGGTTCACCGCGATGACGTCGGGGGAGATCGGCCGGATCAGTACGGCCGGCGAGATCACGAGCCAGAGTGTGGTCGGCGGAATGCCCTCGATGATCACCACCGGCCCCGACGGCGCGCTGTGGTTCACGATCAACCAGGGCAACGCGATCGGCAGGCTCGACACCGACGGCAACCTCACGGTGCGTGAATTGCCCACTGCCGCAGCAGGTCCGGTGGGGATAGCGGCAACGCACGATGATGCGGTGTGGTTCACCGAGATACAAGCCGACAAGGTCGGCCGGATCCCGATGGACGACGCCATCCAAGAACTCGACCTGCCCGGCAAGCCACACGCTGTCGTCGCCGACCCGGCGGACGGGGTATGGGTGAGTTTGTGGGGCGCCGACCAGCTCGCCAGGATCAGCGGTGACGGCGAGGTCATCACGATCGACCTGCCCGGCGGCAGTGAACCGCACGGCCTGGCCATCGGCCCCGACGGTGCGGCCTGGGTGGCGTTGGAAGCAGGCTTCGTGCTGCGAATGCCGACCTGATTGTCGGCGGAAATCGACGGTCGGGTAATCACATAGGCGATACGTTCCCGTGGGGAACTGTAACGAGAGGCCGCCTGTGTTGATTCGTCCGTTGGCACTGTTCACCGTCTTCGTCGCCACCTGCGCGATGGGCGCACCACAGGCGGTGGCCGACCCCGAAACCGACGTCGCACCCCCGCAGGCCGAACCGGCGATCATCGAGGGGCTCGTGGAATCGACCCCGCCTGCGACCACCAAGACTCCGGACGGCTGGGAGCTCACGGTATCGGCAAGGGACGAGACCCAGGCCGTCGTCGCCCCGTTGACCACTGCGGTTTCGTCGCGCGAGTACGTCGTCGGCGGCACATACGCGGGTCGGATGTCGGGACCCGACAATGGTGAGGAGCCGGGCGGCGCGCTGGAGGCCGGCTATCAGATCGGCTGCGGTATCGACATGAGCACGTCCAACGGCGTCTCGCTGACCGGCACCGCAGGCATCAATCCGTCCATCGGTGTCATCGGCACCGACGTCATTTCACCGCTGCCCGAGGGCATCCTGCCGGGCATCGGCGGCAACATCGGCGGCGGCATCACGATCGGTCTCAAGCCCGGCATCATCAACGTCATCCCGGTGGCCGAAAAGCAATTCAAGGGAACCGAGCCGTGGGTCATGATCAGCAACTTCCGGGTGAAGATCGACGGCTGCGTCGGCCAGTCGTTCATCCGCTCCTACGCCATACTCACCAGGTCGACCGACGAGTCCGAGGCGGTTTTGGCGTGGTACGGCGTGACGAAGATCGTCTGATACCGCCGCAACTCAGGCGAAGCGCTTGAGACAGCGCTCCTCGTCGCCAAGGATGCCGACCCGGAACGCGTCGATTCTGGAGAATCCCGACGGCACCGATTCACCGTTGACGTCGCTGGCCACCATGCCGTTGGTGAGGATGCCCGAGACCGCCTCGTCGAGGTCGCCTGCCGTCAGCACGATCGTGTTGCCGTCGGGTGTGGTGACGGGCTGGGTGATCTTCGCCGTCGCCACTCCGGCCAGGCACGCGGTGCGCAGCGCGGCTTCCGCGTTGTCCAGCACCAGGCCGCGTTCGTGCTGCAACGCCAGCATGTACCGCGATATCAGAACGGAATACGCGGTGTTGTCCCCGGCTGCGAGACCGCCCGCCTCCTGTTCTTCGGGGCGCAGGCCCAGCACCTCGAGCTCGTCGAGGTCGACGACGATCGTGTTGTTGTCGGGGCAGTACGACACCGGCGGACTGGGCCTCGCGCTCGGGCACTGCTCTGCGGCGCGCGCGTCGAAGCTCAGCTCCGGTCGGGTGGGCGGTTTGAACAGGACGTTGAGCGCGTCGATCATCGACCGCACGGATTGCTCGGTGATGGGCAACTCGCCGGTCTGGTCCTCGGGCAGCAGCACCGGCAGGTCGCCGCGTCGCTGATTGATCTCCTTGACGTCGATCGTCGCGCACGCCGACGCCCCGTCGGTGAACCCGAACTGGAACGCTGAGATGCGTTCGAACGCCGAACCGTGTTCATCGACACCCACCTCGACGTCGGCCTCGCTGAGCAGCGGGTCGCGGAACCCGATGACCGAAGCCAGCAGATTGTTGAGGCCGTCGCCGGTGCTCAGTGTGAAGCGCGGCGAATTGCCCTCGGCCACCCAGCGCATGTACGTGCCGGCCAGGCAGTCGGCCTGCTGTTCGGCCACGAGCGTGGGGGTGTTGCGCCGAACCAGCTTGGCCTGCTGCTGGATCGCGTGCCCGTACTCGTGGGCCAACACCATCACGACACCCATGTCGCCGTTGAGCTGGCGCAGCGCAGGCAACAGCACACCGCGATCCCAGCCGATGGTCCGATCTGGTTTGCAGAACGCGGCGTTGACCAGGCCGTAGGTCTCCAGCCCGCAGAACTCCCCGTCGAAGCTCTCGGCGTCCCACGAGATCAGCTCTTCGACCGGTTCGAATTCACCGTCGAACGTCTCGCTGTACGCGGTCGACCAGAACTCCTCGACGTCGCTGACCGCGCTGACGGCCAGATTGTCGATCTTGCCGCCGTCGGTACCGGTGGCCTCCCGAGACGGTTCAGAGGCGTCGGGGCGCAAACCGCTCGGGCCGTCGGTCGCGGGCATCCCGGCAACCGAGAACGGGTCGTCGAACACCGAGACGGGAGTGCCCTCCACCAGCGTCGAGCAGGCCGCGAGCGGCAGCACCACACACGTTGCTATCACAGCGCCGAACAGGTGCCGTCGGCTCATGTGTGCCGCCCTTCCGGTGCACTCAAGCGGCCAGGATGGCTCGCGAACGTTGGAGCCAGAATAGTGAATACCGAGACGGCAGGCCGTGTTATCAGTTCGTGCCGCGCAACCGCAGGAGCGCTTGCCGCACCCGGTCGGGATCGGTCGTGGCCCAGAACGGCGGCAACGACGCGCGCAGATAACCGCCGTAACGGGCGGTCGCCAGTCGCGAATCCAGCACGGCCACCACGCCGCGGTCGTCGGTGTGTCGCAGCAACCGGCCGGCCCCCTGCGCCAGTAGCAGTGCGGCGTGATTGGCGGCAATGGCCATGAACCCGTTGCCGCCGCGTGCGCTGATGGCCCGCTGACGTGCCGTCAGCAGCGGATCGTCGGGACGGGGGAAGGGAATCCGGTCGATGATGACCAGCGACAGCGACGGCCCTGGCACGTCGACCCCCTGCCACAGCGAAAGGGTGCCGAACAACGATGTCTCCGGATCGGCTGAGAAGCGTTGTACCAACGCCGAAGTGGTGTCTTCGCCCTGGCACAGCACCGGCGTGACAAGGCGCTCACGCATCACCTCGGCAGCGGCCTTGGCCGCCCGCATCGATGAGAACAGGCCCAGCGTGCGGCCGCCTGCCGCGGTGATCAGTCCCGCGATCTCGTCGAGCGTGTCGGCGCCGGTGCCGTCGCGGCCCGGCGCAGGTAAATGGCTGGCGACGTAGAGGATTGCCGACTTCGCATGTTCGAACGGCGACCCGACGTCGAGGCCGCGCCAACCCGGGTCGGCGTTCTCATCGAAGCCGGCCAGACCCCAGTTGCGGGCCATCGCGTCGAAGTTGCCACCCAGGGTCAAAGTGGCGGACGTCAGCACGGCGGTGGTGTGGGCGAACAACCTCGTGCGCAGCAGCCCCGAAACCGACATCGGCGCCACGCGGAGAATGGATCTCGTTGTGCCGCGCGACTCTTCGTGGTCCACCCACACCACGTCCGTGCGGTCCGGTATGGCCGGGACGAACGATGTGAGGACACGGGTGGCGGTGTCGCTGACGTCGTTGAGGGCGGTCACCGCCTCGGTGCGCGCCGATGCCGCCTTCGGGTCGCTCGGCGACGTGTCGATCGCTGTCCTGGCGGCGTTCGCGGCATCGCGCAGTGCTGTCAGATACGTCGCCAATTCCTCGTCGAGAACGTCGATGCGGCCGGCGGGAACGTCGAAGAGCATCGAGGACAGCGTCGCGGTCGCGGCTTCGAAACGTTGGGCCAGTTCGGCATCGACGAGCCGGGCCATGCGCCGGTGCGCCACACCCATCGACGTCGGGGACAGCTCTCCGGTGGCCACGCCGGTGACCCGGTCTGCCAGCTCGTGCGCCTCGTCGACCACGAGCAGTTCGTACTCCGGCAGGACCGCGAAGTCGGAGAGTGCGTCGATGGCCAGCAGGGCGTGATTGGTCACCACGACGTCGGCCGTGCCGGCCTTCTCGCGGGCGCGTTCGGCAAAGCAGTCGGTGCCGAAGGGGCAGCGCGACACCCCGATACATTCGCGCGCCGACACGCTGACCTGACCCCACGACCGGTCGGGGACACCGGGAACCAACTCGTCGCGGTCGCCGGTCTCAGTGTCCGACGACCATTCGATGAGCCGCTGGACGTCGCGGCCCAAAGCGCTGACCGCCATCGGCGAGAACAGCTCGTCCTGGGGGCGATCGTCTGGCTCGGAGGCGGCCCCGTTGTGAACCTTGTTGAGGCACAAATAGTTTCCGCGGCCCTTGAGCAACGCGAACCGAGGGCGGCGCGGCAGCACATCGGTGAGCGAGTCCGCGAGGCGGGGCAGGTCACGGTCGACGAGCTGTCGTTGCAGTGCGATCGTCGCCGTCGACACCACGACCGGCTGCTCGGTCTGCAGGGACCGCGCGATCGCCGGTACCAGGTACGCCAGCGACTTGCCGGTCCCCGTGCCTGCCTGCACGGCGAGGTGCTCACCGGACTCGAAGGCGTGTGCGACGGCCTCTGCCATCTGGATCTGGCCGGTGCGGCTCGTACCGCCGAGGCCCTCGACGGCGACGGCGAGCAGTTTGGTGACGAGATTGGTGGTGGCTGAGTCCGGCGTGGTCAGCTCCTAACGGTCTTCGCCGCGGTATTCCACGACGCCCGGGACCATCCGCGTCGAAACGGCGGCCTCTCCGCGGGAGAGCTTGAGGCCGTCCCACGGCAGGCTGTGCAGGCCGGCCGCCACACGGTCGCGGGCGGCGGCCAGTTTGTCGGCCGGGTCGGCGTCGTCGGCGGGCCGCCCGCCCACCACGAGGGGCACGCTGAGGTGCCGCGCGGTGAGCCCGGCCGGCGGCTGCGGCGGTTGCCCATGGGGATAGACGACCTCTTCGACGATGGTGCCCGAGGCTTTGGCCAGCCGCAGCGCCTGCTTGCGACCGCCGTGGGATTCCTTGTGGCTGCTGCGTTTGGCGACGGGCATGCCGTCGACCTCGACGAGTTTGTAGACCATGCTCGCGGTCGGCGCGCCCGAACCGGTCACCACCGACGTGCCTACGCCGTAGCTGTCGACGGGTTCGGCGCGCAGCGCGGCGATCGCGAACTCGTCGAGGTCGCCGGACACCACGATGCGCGTCTTGGTTGCCCCGAGCTCGTCGAGCTGCTGGCGCACCTGGCGGGCCAGCACACCGAGATCGCCGGAGTCGATACGCACCGCCCCGAGATCTGGGCCTGCCGCGGCGATCGCGTTCTCCACGCCCTTGGTGATGTCGTATGTGTCGACGAGCAGTGTCGTGTCGACGCCGAGTGCGGCGACCTGACCGCGGAACGCGGCCTGTTCGTCGGGGCCTGCCGCGGTGGTGTGCAGCAGGGTGTATGCGTGCGCGGCGGTACCCAGCGCCGGGACGCCGTAGCGGCGCTGTGCCTCGAGGTTCGACGACCCGGCGAAACCGGCCAGATAGGCAGCCCGCGCGGCGGCGACGGCGGCCTGCTCGTGCGTGCGCCGCGACCCCATCTCGATCATCGGGCGGCCCTGCGCGGCACTGGTCATGCGGGCAGCCGCCGAGGCGATCGCCGTGTCGTGGTTGAAGATTGACAGCACCAGGGTCTCCAGCACCACGCACTCGGCGAATGTGCCGTGCACGGTCAGCACGGGGGAGCCCGGAAAGTACAGCTCGCCCTCGGCGTAGCCTTCGACGTCGCCGGAGAACCGGTAGCCGGACAGGTAGTCCAGGCTCTTGGCGTCGAGGAAGTCGGCGAGGGTCTCAAGAGCCTGCTGATCGAATCTGAACTCTGACAACGCTTCCACGAAGCGGTCGGTGCCCGCGACCACGCCGTAGCGGCGGCCCTCGGGCAACCGCCGGGCGAATACCTCGAACGTCGTCTGCCGGTGCGCGGTGCCGTCGCGGAGCGCGGCGGCAAGCATGGTCAGCTCGTATTTGTCGGTGAGCAGCGCGACCGTCACATGTGCAACCGTAGAGCAACGACGGCTGTTTTAAGATCACCGCATCGCGCCGGTATTGTGGGCGCATGGTTACACCGGCGAAGGCCCGACCGGGAACCCGTGAGGAATCCGATGTCGCCACCGTTGAGTCCACCGAAAACCCGTGGGTGACCATCGTCTGGGATGATCCGGTCAATCTCATGAACTACGTCACCTACGTCTTCCAGAAGCTGTTCGGCTACAGCGAGCCGCATGCCACCAAGCTCATGCTGCAGGTGCACAACGAGGGTAAGGCCGTGGTGTCCGCGGGCAGCCGGGAGTCGATGGAGACCGACGTGTCCAAACTTCATGCGGCAGGCCTGTGGGCGACCATGCAGCAGGACCGCTGATCGACGGTGCGGAAATGGAAGCGGGTCGAGACCGCTAACGGCCCGCGGTTCCGGTCGGCGCTCGCAGCTCATGAGGCCGCGCTGCTGTCGAGCCTGGTCGGGTCATTGCTGGGAATGCTCGAAGAGCGTGAATCGTCAGGCCCCACAGACGAACTCGAAGCGATCACCGGGATGAAGACCGGTAATCCACAGCCGCCGCAGGACGCCACGATGAAGCGTCTGCTGCCTGACTTCTATCGGCCGCAGACCGAGCACCCGGCCGGATCCGGCACCGCTGAGAGCCTCAACAGCGCACTGCGCGGTCTGCACGAGCCGGCGATCATCGACGCCAAACGCGAAGCGGCGCAACGGCTGCTCGACACCGTGCCGGACGGCGGCGGGAAATTCGAGCTGAGTGAGGACGACGCGCAGGCCTGGGCCGGCGCGGTAAACGACGTTCGCCTCGCGCTCGGCACCATGCTCGAGATCGGGCCGGACGGGCCGGACCGGTTGTCGCCGGAGCATCCGATGGCCGGACATCTCGACGTTTACCAGTGGCTCACGGTCTTGCAGGAGTACCTGGTGCTTGGCCTGATGGGGAAGTGATGAGCGCTTGCGCGAAGAACGGACTGTGCTGATGGGTTCGATCACCGACGTCGGCGGCATTCTCGTCGGCCACCATCACCGGCTCGATCCAGACGCGGCACTGGGCTCGGGATGGGCATCGGGCACCACGGTGGTGCTGGCCCCGCCGGGCACCGTCGGCGCGGTCGACGGCCGCGGTGGCGCACCCGGAACCCGGGAAACCGACTTGCTCGACCCGATCAACACCGTCCGCCACGTGGACGCGGTGGTCCTCACCGGCGGCAGCGCGTACGGGCTCGCGGCCGCCGACGGTGTCATGACCTGGCTGGAAGAGCAGGGCCGCGGTGTCGCGATGGACGGCGGCGTCGTGCCGATCGTCCCGTCGGCGGTGATCTTCGATCTTCCGGTGGGCGGCTGGGGCTGCCGACCCACTGCCGAGTTCGGCCGTGCGGCCGCTGAGGCGGCGGGCAGCCAGTTCGCATTGGGCACGGTAGGCGCGGGCGTCGGCGCACGGGTCGGTGTCCTCAAGGGCGGGGTCGGCACGGCGTCGATGACGCTGGAATCCGGCGTGACCGTCGGCGCGGTGGTCGTGGTGAACGCGGCAGGCGACGCCGTCGACCCGGCGACCGGCCTGCCGTGGATGAGCGAGTATGTCGAGGAGTTCGGCCTCATCGCGCCGCCGGCCGATCAACTGGCCGGATACGCCGATCTGCGCTCCGAGCTGAGTCCGCTCAACACCACCATCGCGGTGGTCGCGACGGACGCCGCGTTGAGCCCGGCCGCGTGCCGGCGCATCGCCGTTGCCGCGCACGACGGGCTCGCGCGGACCCTCCGGCCGTGTCACACCCCACTCGATGGCGATACGGTGTTCGCGCTGGCCACCGGCGCGATCGCGGTGCCGCCGGATCCGAGAACGCCGGTCGCGATGTCGCCCGAGACCGTACTGGTCACCCAGGTCGGTGCGGCCGCCGCGGACTGTCTGGCCCGCGCGGTTGTGGTCGGACTGCTGGCCGCTGAGTCGGTCGCTGGAATACCGACCTACCGTGACATGTTGCCCGGAGCGTTCGAATGAAAGGTGCAATCAGGTGCTGGTGATACGCCGCGACCTCGTCGAGGCCATGGTGGCGCACGCCCGGGCCGATCACCCTGATGAAGCGTGCGGGGTCATCGCAGGCGCTGAGGGCTCCGACCGGCCCGAGCGGTTCATCGCGATGGCCAACGCCGAACGATCGCCGACGTTCTACCGCTTCGATTCCGGTGAACAGCTCAAGGTGTGGCGGTCGATGGACGATGCCGACGAGGTTCCCGTCGTCATCTATCACTCGCACACCGCGACCGATGCGTACCCGAGCCGCACCGACATCTCGCTGGCCCAAGAGCCCGACGCCCACTACGTTCTGATCTCCACGCGTGACCCCGACGAGCACGAGCTGCGCAGCTACCGCATCGTCGACGGCGTCGTCACCGAAGAACCCGTCGATATCGTTGAGCAGTACCAATAAGGAGCAACCCGTGACAGTTACCGTCTCGATCCCCACGATCCTCCGCCCGCACACCGGCGGACAGAAGCGCGTGAGCGCCTCCGGCGACACCCTGCAGGCCGTGATCACCGATCTGGAGAACAACTACTCCGGCATCTCCGACCGCCTTGTCGATAACGGCAAGCTTCACCGCTTCGTCAACATCTACGTCAACGACGAGGACGTGCGGTTCTCCGGCGGCCTCGACACCGCGATCTCCGACGGCGACTCGGTGACGATCCTGCCCGCCGTCGCCGGTGGATAGCTGATGGCGCGTTACGACTCGCTGCTGCAAGCCCTCGGCGACACGCCGCTGGTGGGGCTGCAGAACCTGTCGCCGCGGTGGGACGACGGCGATGACGGCACACCGCACGTCCGGCTGTGGGCCAAGCTCGAGGACCGCAACCCCACCGGGTCGATCAAGGACCGCCCCGCGCTGCGGATGATCGAGCAGGCCGAACGCGACGGCCTGCTCGCGCCCGGCGCCACCATCCTGGAACCCACGAGCGGCAACACCGGCATCTCGCTGGCGATGGCGGCCCTGCTCAAGGGCTACAACATGATCTGCGTGATGCCCGAGAACACCTCGATCGAGCGGCGCCAGCTCCTCGAGCTCTACGGCGCCCGGATCATCTTCAGCCCGGCCGAGGGCGGATCCAACACCGCGGTGGCGACCGCGAAAGAGCTTGCCGCAGAGAACCCTTCGTGGGTGATGCTCTACCAGTACGGCAATCCCGCCAACAGCGATGCGCACTATTACGGCACCGGCCCGGAACTTCTCGCGGATCTGCCCGAGATCACGCACTTCGTCGCGGGCCTCGGCACGACCGGAACGCTGATGGGCACCGGCCGCTACCTGCGCGAGCATGTGCCAGGCGTGCAGATCGTCGCCGCCGAACCCCGCTACGGCGAAGGTGTCTACGCGCTGCGCAACATCGACGAGGGGTTCATCCCCGAGCTGTACGACGCCGACGTGCTCACCACCCGGTTCTCGGTGGGATCGTTCGACGCGGTGCGGCGCACGCGGGAACTGGTGACCCGCGAAGGGATCTTCGCCGGGATCTCCACCGGGGCAGTGCTGCACGCCGCACTGGGGATGGCCGCCAAAGCGGTCAAAGCCGGCGAGCGGGCCGACATCGCGTTCGTGGTGGCCGACGCCGGTTGGAAGTATCTGTCGACCGGCGCGTACGCCGGTAGCCTGGATGACGCCGAGGACGCGTTGGAAGGGCAGCTATGGGCTTGAGTGGCTCCGCCGGATTCCCGGCCGGCCCCACGCCGAAGGACAAGAAGCCGCCGGCGTGGAAGGTGGGCGGAGCCACCATCCTGACGTTTGTCGCCCTGCTGTACGTCATCGAACTCGCCGACCAGCTCTCCGGTGGACGCCTGGACCGCAACGGGATTCGCCCGCTGGAAACCGACGGTTTGTGGGGCATCCTGTTCGCGCCGCTGTTGCACGCCAACTGGCAGCACCTCGTCGCCAACACCGTGCCCGCGCTCGTGCTCGGATTTCTGGTCACCCTGGCCGGGATGTCGCGGTTCGTCTGGGCGACGGCGATCATCTGGATCCTCGGCGGCGTCGGCACCTGGCTGATCGGCGATGTCGGTGGCTGCCCGCTGCCGACCAACCACATCGGTGCCTCGGGCCTGATCTTCGGCTGGCTGACATTCCTGCTGGTGTTCGGATGGTTCACCCGGCATGTCTGGCAGATCGTCGTCGGCATCGTGGTGCTGTTCGTCTACGGCGGCATTCTGTGGGGCGCGGTCCCGGTGCTCAACACGTGCGGCGGCGTGTCCTGGCAGGGCCATCTGTGCGGGGCCATCGCGGGCGTCGTCGCGGCGTACTTCCTGGCGGGGCCGGAACGCAAGGCGCGCGAAGCACGCAAACGGAGCCAGCCGTATCTGAACTCATGACCGACCAACTCGCGCCGATCGGCATCTTCGATTCCGGAGTCGGCGGGCTCACCGTGGCCCGCGCCATCATCGACCAACTGCCCGATGAGGACATCGTGTACGTCGGTGACACCGGCAACGGGCCCTACGGCCCATTGACCATTCCCGAGATCCGCGCCCATTCGCTGGCGATCGGTGACGATCTGGTGTCCCGCGGCGTCAAGGCCTTGGTGATCGCGTGCAACACGGCGTCGTCGGCGTGCCTGCGCGATGCACGTGAGCGCTATTCGCCGGTACCCGTCATCGAGGTGATCCTGCCCGCGGTGCGCCGCGCCGTGGCGGCGACGCGCAACGGGCGCATCGGCGTGATCGGCACGGCGGCGACCATCGCGTCGGGCGCCTACCAGGACGCGTTCGCCGCGGCGCGAGACACCGAGGTGATCGGGGTGGCCTGCCCTCGGTTCGTCGATTTCGTCGAGCGCGGAGTCACCAGCGGGCGCCAGGTCCTCGGACTCGCGGAGGGCTACCTGGAGCCGTTGCAGCGCGCCGAGGTCGACACCCTGGTGCTGGGCTGCACGCATTATCCGATGCTGTCGGGCCTCATCCAGTTGGCGATGGGCGACAACGTCACACTGGTGTCTTCGGCCGAGGAGACCGCGAAGGATCTGCTGCGGGTGCTCACCGAGCTGGATTTGCTCAGGCCGCATGAGTCCCCGCCGGCGCGGCGCGTGTTCGAGGCGACGGGCGATCCCGAGGCCTTCACCGCTCTGGCCGCCCGGTTCCTGGGACCGAGCCTGGACGGAGTGCGGCCGGTGCGGCGTCACGCCGGCGCCGGAAAATGATCTCTGTCGCCAAACCGGGCATGTCTTGGCCAGGTGCATAGCAGGCATGGCAAGCTAGACACTGTGCGATTGACCGTACTGGGATGCTCCGGCAGCGTTGTCGGCCCAGATTCGCCAGCTTCTGGCTACCTTGTCACCGCACCGGACACGATCCCGATGGTTATCGACTTCGGCGGCGGCGTGCTCGGTGCGCTGCAGCGCTATGCCGATCCCAATTCGGTCAACGTCTTGCTGTCCCATCTGCATGCCGACCACTGCCTGGATCTGCCCGGGTTGTTCGTGTGGCGGCGGTATCACCCGATGCCGGCGACCGAGCGCGGGCTGATGTACGGCCCCGCACACACCTGGTCGCGGCTGGGCGCCGCGTCGTCGCCCGAGGGCAACGAAATCGATGATTTCTCCGACATCTTCGAGGTGCGCCACTGGGAGGACGGCAAGGCCGTCGAGCTCGGAACGCTCAGCGTGACGCCGCGGCTGGTGTGTCACCCCACCGAGTCCTACGGCATGCGCTTCACCGATCCGTCCGGGGCCACGCTCGTCTACAGCGGCGACACCGGGTACTGCGATGCACTCGTGGACCTCGCGCGCGGCGCCGACCTGTTCCTGTGCGAGGCGTCCTGGACGCATGATCCGTCGCGGCCCCCCAAGCTTCATTTGTCGGGTACCGAGGCCGGCCGCGCGGCCGCCGCGGCAGGGGTCGGTGAGTTGCTGCTCACTCACATACCGCCGTGGACCTCACGCGAGGACGTGATCAGCGAAGCCAAGGCGGAGTTCGACGGACCGGTGCACGCGGTGGTATGCGGCGAAGTCTTCGACGTCACCCGGGGCGGTGTCTGAGGGGTACGTCGGTCCGACCCGATAGGGTTGGCGCGTGTCCAGACGAGAAGATGGGCGGCTCGATGACGAGCTGCGACCGGTGGTCATCACCCGCGGCTTCACCACACATCCGGCCGGGTCGGTATTGGTCGAGTTCGGCCAGACCAGGGTGATGTGCACGGCATCGGTCACCGAAGGGGTGCCGCGCTGGCGCAAGGGTTCGGGGCAGGGCTGGCTCACCGCCGAGTACGCGATGTTGCCCGCGGCAACGCACGACCGCTCGGACCGTGAATCGGTCAAAGGTCGCGTTGGCGGGCGCACCCAGGAGATCAGCCGGCTGATCGGGCGGTCCCTGCGCGCATGCATCGATCTCGGGGCGTTGGGGGAGAACACCATTGCCGTCGACTGTGATGTGTTGCAGGCCGACGGCGGTACCCGCACCGCAGCGATCACCGGCGCCTACGTCGCGCTCGCCGATGCGGTGACCTACTTGTCGGCGGCCGGCCGGTTGTCGGACCCGCGGCCGCTGTCGTGTGCCATCGCGGCGGTATCCGTCGGCGTGGTCGACGGGCGCGTGCGCGTCGATCTGCCCTACACCGAGGACTCCCGTGCCGAGGTCGACATGAACGTCGTCGCCACCGACACCGGCACGCTCGTGGAAATCCAGGGCACGGGCGAGGGCGCGACGTTCCCGCGCTCGACGCTCGACAAGCTCCTGGATGCCGCACTCGGCGCCTGCGAGCAACTGTTCGTGCTTCAGCGCGAGGCGCTCGAGCAGCCGTATCCCGGTGTGCTGCCGGAAGGCCCGGCGCCGAAGAAGGCGTTCGGAAGCTGATTTTCGGTGACTCAGCTACTGGTTGCCAGCCGCAATCCCAAGAAGCTGGCCGAGCTACGTCGCGTGCTCGACGCTGCCGGGGTGTCGGGGCTTGAGCTGTTGTCGTTGGCCGACGTGGCGCCGTTCGACGAGGCGCCCGAAACCGGCGCCACCTTCGAGGAGAACGCGGTGGCCAAGGCTCGCGATGGGTATGCCGCGACCGGATTGGCCTGTGTCGCAGATGATTCCGGCATTTCCGTCGACGCACTGAACGGTATGCCCGGTGTGCTGTCGGCGCGCTGGTCCGGCGTGCACGGTAACGACGCCGCGAATACCCAACTGCTGCTGGGGCAGTTGGCCGACGTCCCCGACGAGCGGCGCGGCGCGGCCTTCGTCTCGGCGTGCGCGCTGGTATCTGCGGCCGGATCGACAGTGGTGCGAGGAGAGTGGCCCGGCACTGTCACTCGCGAGCCTCGCGGCGACGGCGGCTTCGGTTACGACCCGGTGTTCCTGCCGGAAGGGTCGACGCGTACCGCGGCCGAACTGACGCCTGCAGAGAAGGACGCGGCCTCGCACCGCGGGCGCGCGCTGGCCTTGCTGGTGCCTGCGCTGCGGGAGTTGGCTTCCGGGTAGGGGCGCCGTCGCGCCAGTAACGCTGCGGCGGAAAAATCGCTCTCAGGCCGCCACCACGTTACTCACGCGGATTTCAGAGACCGAAGCGCTGCTTGATGTCTCGGGTGTTGAAGTGCTCGACGATGATGCCGAGGAACGGGATCGTGCCGGACAGCAGGACGCCGATCGTCTTACCGATGGGCCAACGGATCTTGACCGCGAGGTTGGCCGTGAACATCAGGTAGATGAAGTACACCCAGCCGTGCACCACGCCGATCCAGCCCGGCGGATTGTCGACCTGCACGATGTACTTGAGGACCATCTCGTAACAGAGCGCGATGAGCCACAGGCCGGTCGCCCAGGCGAACACGCGGTAGCCCAGGAGTGCCTTGCGGATGGTCTCCTTGGGGGTCGAGACCTCGCCTTCGGCTTCGGCGGGGGATTCGGGTGACGTCATCTATCGGTCCCTGTCTTTCTTCTCGGGCATGGCATCCGACTTCGCCAGCTCGGCAAGGTATGCGTTGTACTCGGAGAGAGTCCGGTCGCTCTCGTCGCGGGTCGCAGGCTTGGGCCGTTCGGGCAGCAGGCCCGCGGGAATCTCGGTGACCTCGTCCTTGGGCCGCTCAGGCGGAGCCTCTTCATACCGGACGAACTTGTAATAGGCATAGAAGCAGAACCCCGCGAACATCGGCCACTGCAGGGCATAACCCAGATTCTGGAATGTGCCCGACGCCGACTCATAACGGGTCCACTGCCACCACGCCAACCCCAGGCAGCCGGCGGCGCCAAGGATCACCAGCAGAATGAGCGCTGGTCTCCTACGGCGTGTAGTGGACATTCGTCCATGGTACGGCGAGGTGCTTGGGGAGCTCTCGTGCGCTCAGACTTTGGGCCTGACCGACAGATCGGACGGCGCGGCGGGCCGCTAGGCTTGATGCGCCTATGCGGGCGTGATGGAACGGCAGACATGCCGGCTTTAGGTGCCGGTGCTCGAGAGAGCGTGTGGGTTCGAATCCCACCGCCCGCACTCAACTCACATGTGCCTCGCAAACGCGATATCGCATGCGATACCAGGTTTCAAGATCGGTACTGGTTTCCTGAACCGTCGATGACCGGCGCGCCGCGCAACTCCTCGCGCAGTGACGCGATCTCTTCGCGGAGTTGATTGATATGTGCGGCTGTGGCGGCCGCGGATGCGGTCTCGTCGACCGTGACACTCTGCACGATCCACGACGCGATCGTCGCGGTGATCGAGCCGACCAGGCTGATCCCGCCGATCATCAAGAGCGCCGCGATGACTCGACCCGTCGTCGTGACCGGGTACATGTCGCCGTAGCCGACGGTCGTGATCGTCGTGATCGCCCACCACACCGCGTCACCGAAGTCGGTGATGTGGGCGTCGGGTGCGCCGCGCTCCGCTTGCAGGACGGCCAGCGATGCGACGTACACAAGTAGGACCGCGCCCGAGATCGTGTACAGGACAACCTTGCCGCGAATCGCGTTGCCGACGGCTTTCTGCAGGACGCTGATGAGCACGATGAGGCGTAACAGACGCAGCGGCCGCAGCAACGGCAACAGGACGATCATGAGGTCGAACAGGTGCGTCACGAACCACTGCTTGCGGTCGGGCGCGAGATAGAGCCGGGCGACGTAGTCGGCGGTGAACACCGCCCACGTCGCGAGGGTCGCCATGTCGATGGCACGAGCGGCCAGCCCGTGCGGCTGGACGAGAACCTCGATCGTGTACGCCGCCAGGAACACCGCGGCGACCGCCGCAAGCGGCCACTCGGCCCGGTGTTCCCAATTGTCGAGGCGCCGTTGCTGCATCGTCACGTCAAGGAGTGTGCGGCACGGACATGGGATCGGTCCCGGCAACCCGGTGTTTTCCCGGTCGGGCCGCAATATCGGCAATATTCTGTGCCAGGAGGTGCGTCCATGATCGATGTATTGCCCGACATGCCAGACGGGGTGGTCGGCATCCGGGTATCGGGTCGTGTGCGTGGAGACGATCTACGTGAGTTCGAGCCGACGATGGATGAACTGTTCAAGACCGGCGAAATCCGGATCGTCGAGGTCATCGCCCACGATTACGAAGGCTTCGGCGCTGGCGGGCTCGCCGAAGATCTGAAGCTCGGGTTCGGTGCGCTGTTCCGTCACCACTCCGCGTTCAAGCGGATCGCCGTCGTATCGGACAAGGACTGGGTTGCCCACGCCTTGCACGCATTCGCCTGGATGATCCCAGGTGAGCTCGCCTGCTTCGGCCTCGACGAACTCGACGCGGCCAAGCAATGGGCGGCAGGCTGAGCCCAGCCCGGGACCTACCGATCGAACTCGCCGGCCAGATACTCGTTCCGGCACGCGTTGCGCGCCAGTTTCCCGCTCGTGGTGCGGGGGATGACCCCGGCCGCGACCATCCGCACGTCGGCGACCCGGACCTGGTGTTGACGTGACACCGCGGACCTGATGGCGTCGACGATCGGGCCGGGTTCGGCGCGGCCCGCACCGGCCGCGCGTTCGGCGACGACCACGAGTTCCTCACCGCGTTCACCGGGCACCGAGAATGCCGCGACGTATCCGGAGCGGACCGCGCGTGAGGACAGGCTGACCGTGGTCTCGATATCGGTGGGGTAGTGATTGCGGCCGTCGATGATGATCATGTCTTTGATCCGGCCGGTCACGTACAGATCGCCGTCGACGTAGACACCGAGATCGCCGGTGGCCAACCACAATCCGTCGTCGCCCACGCCCTCGGCGTGGCTGCCCGCCTCGAGGCGGGTTTGCAGCTTGTTGCCGAACACGCGCTGCGACTCGTCGGGACGGCCGAAGTAGCCGCGGCCGACGTTGTTGCCATGCAGCCAGATCTCGCCGACCTTGCCGTCGGCCATCTCGTCGCCATCGGGACCTGCGATCACCACCCATTGGTTGGGGATCGCCCGGCCGCATGACACGTGCGCGACCGCGCCCTCGGTGCTCGCGTCGACGATCACCGCTTGCCCGGCATTGAGCTGCTCGCGATCCAGGTAAATGACGCTCGCCGTCTCGTGCGGGGCGATGCTCGCGACCGACAGCGTGGCCTCGGCCATGCCGTAGGACGGTTTGACGGTCGTCGCAGGAAGTCCATACGGGGCGAACGCCGTCGTGAACTCCTCGATCGACGACATCGTCACCGGTTCGGACCCGTTGAGCAGCGTGACAACATTGCTCAGGTCGATCGATTCGCCCTTCGGGGGCAGGCCGCGTTGCGCGCACAGTTCGAATGCGAAGTTGGGCGCGGCGGCCAGGGTCGGCCCGGTCGCGGCCTCCTCGGCGAGGCGTTTGATCCAGCGGTAGGGGCGGCGCACGAACGCCATGGGGTCCATCAGGGTGATGTGGTTGCCGCACAGCGCCGGGAACATGATCATGATCAGGCCCATGTCGTGATAGAGCGGCAGCCAGCTCACACCGCGGATACCCATCTCCAGGTCGCCGGCAAGGATCATCTGAATCACGTTGGTGCACACGTTGCGATGGGTGATCTCGACGCCGGCGGGGGTCCGTGTCGAACCGGACGTGTACTGCAGGTAGGCGATGTCGTCGGTGTCGCGGGCCACCTCGGTGAACATCGGCGCGAGAGAATCCGGGACCGCGTCAACGGCGATCATGCGCGGGCGCTGCGCGGCGGGCAGGGTGCGCAGGAAACTGCGCACCGACTCGGATGCCGCGGTCGTCGTCAACACCACCGTGGGCTTGGCGTCGGCGAGTACGGCGGCCAGCCGTTCGGCATGGCCGGCGAGGCTCGGCGCGAACAACGGGACCGCGATGTTCCCGGCGTGGACGGCCGCGAAGAACGCCGACACGTAATCGACGCCTTGTGGCGCGAGAATCGCGACGCGGTCGCCGGGGGAGGTGACCTGCTGCAGGCGGGCACCCACGGAGCACACCTGCGACCAGAGCCCGTTCCAGCTCAGTTCGATCACGCGTCCGTCGGGATCGGTCGAGTAGTCGACGAAACGGTAGGACGGCGCATCGCCGAACCTCGCGCGGTTGCGGTCGAGGAACGACGTCAGCGTGACACCGTCGGGCACCACGATGGTGCCGTCGGCATTGACATAGTCCTCAATGCTGGACTCAACGGCAGTGCTAGCCAAGGCATCCCGACCCATAGCACAGACACTAGTAGTGGTGCTAAGTAACCAAGGAACCGGAGCGGCATGACAGTTGTCACTACCCGGGCGGAAATGTGATCTTGATTACGAAACGGGGCGTTATCGAGGCCCGTCGACAGCGTAGGTGCCGCTGTCATCGGTGAATTCGACGGTCACCTGACGCACGGTGGCATTGATGTCCACCGCACAGGTGAAGGTGCCGCCAACCTTCACTTCCGGATTGCGGCCGTTGTTGCATGCGACCGCGGCCACGTCGTTGGCCCCGTATCCGTAGATCGGGTTCGACAGAATCTCGGCGACGCCGGCTTCTGCATGGCGGACATCGAGGCGCGTACCGCTCGACTCTCCCAACTTCCACACCGCGAGCCCGACGGCGACGAGCGCGACCGCCCCGACCGCGGCCCCGGCGATGAGCCACTGACGTGAGCGCCTACTCGGCGGTGTGGCGACCGAGCGCTGCGGTGGTGGCAGAGGCACCGGCGGCAGGGGAGCGGGGGGCGGTGGACGGTGTTGGTTGCGTGGCGGCCGCGGCGGTTGCCACGTCGGCGGCCGACCAGAAGGTGCTCCCGGCGGCGGCGGCGCGCCGCCCGGCCGGACCCACCAGGGCTGCTCTGGACCGCTCATTGTTTCTCCTCCGCCACGCTCACGGGAATCGCTGATAGCACTGCGCGTCGTCACCCTGCAGACCCGATCGGTACGCGAGGATCCGGCTGAACCCCGCGCCGAGGAGCGTGCCGTTGACATCGCTGGCGGCCAGCCCATTCGTGAGCAGTCCGCTGATCGCCTCGTCGGTGTCGCCGGCCGACAGTCGGATCGACTGGTCGGGCTCGGCCATCCTGGCCTGCGCCACGCCCGTCAGGCACCCGGTACGCATGGCCGAGACGGGCGTATCGATCGCGAGCCCCTTCTGATGCTGAACGGCCAGCGCGTATCGCGACGTCAGCACCGATATCGCGGTGTTGTCGCCCTGCAACAGTTCCTGTTCGTCGTTTTCGTTCTTGGCCTCGCCCAGCGCTTTCAGGCCCGGCAGGTCCACCGTGATGGTGTTGCTCGACGGGCAGTACGACGCCGGCGGTGACGGCCTGGCGTCGGGGCACTCGGCGGCCTCAGTGCTCAGCTTCGGCGGATCGGCCGGTGCGTAGATCTGCCCGAGCACCTCCATCAGATCGGTCAGCAGATCAGTGGTGATCGCGGTGTTGCCGGACTGGGACTGGCCGAGGAACTCGGAGTCGAGGAACTTGGGGAGGTCCCCGCGACGCTTCTTGATCTCGGTCATGTCGATTGCCGCGCATTGGTCGACGTTGCCGCTGAAGCCGATCTGGAACGCGCTGACGCGATCGAGTGCCGATCCGTGCTCGTTGCCGGTCATGACCGCGTTGAGTTGCGTCATCAACGGATCGCGGATGTAGATCAGGCCGGCGAGCACGTGGTTGAGTCCGTCGCCGGTGCTCAGCTCGAAGCGCGGTGAGTTCCCCGCGGCCACCCAACGCAGATACACCCCCGCGAAGCAGTCGGCCTGTTGTTCGGACACCAGCACGGGCGTCGACCGGTCGACCAGCCTGGCCTGGTGCTGCACAGCGTGGCCGTACTCGTGCGCCATCACTCCGACGACGCCCATCTGGCCGAAGTACTGTGCCGCGACCGGGATCGCGACGCCCCGGTCCCACGCCATCACGTCAGCGTTGGTGCAGTAGAACGCGTTGGTGAGCCCGAGCGTGTTCTGCCCGCAAATCTGGAGGCCGGGTTCTTGATCGGAGTTGAACGACACCAAGCGCTTCACCGGAGTGAATTCGCCGAACAGCGACCCGCCTGCGTAGTTCTGCGACCAGAAGTCCTCGATGTCGTCGATCGCCAGCAGCGCCAGGTTGTCGATCTGGCCCCCGTCGGTGTTCTCCGCGCTGCGGGCCGGCGCGGGCGCATCCGGACGGACCCCGCTGTGGCCCTCGTTGACCGGCAATCCGCCGACGCGGTCGGGATCGAACAACATCGAGGTCGCCTTACCCTGAACCACCGTGCCACTGCCGCACCCAGCCAACAGGACCGCACAACACGCCAGGCTGACCCACCAGCAAAGCCGCCCCAACTGATCCGCCTTCCCTGCGCTCACCCATGCCAGTTCTACCCGCTCCCGCCGGTGTCCGGCATTCCACAGACGTGACAGTGACACCGATATGAACGCCTTCGACGCGGCCGGGTACGCGGCGCTGCTGCGTCGCATCCGCGCGTCCCATTCCGGACCCACCGTGACGCCGAGCGCACGCTGACGCGTTTGTGCCGACAATCACGGCTCTATTCGGTTGCCACAACCCTTCTTCGGAAGCCAGAATCAAGATCGTAAATTCTGGAATGATTCCAGAAAATCAAGACGATGGGATATGTGGCGATGGCTATTTTGTCGATTGGTGCTCAATTTCCGGAATATGACCTGACCGCCGTTATCGGTGGAGATCTGTCGGAGGTCGACGCCAAGCAGCCCGACGACTATTTCACCCGGGTGACCGACAAGGACCATGACGGCAAGTGGCGGATCATCTTCTTCTGGCCCAAGGACTTCACGTTCGTATGCCCCACGGAGATCGCGGCATTCGGCAAGCTGAACGAGGACTTCGAAGACCGCGACGCCAAGGTTATCGGCGTATCGGTGGACAACGAATTCGTGCACTTCCAATGGCGTGCCCAGCACGAGGACCTCAAGAAGCTGCCGTTCCCGATGGCCTCGGACCTCAAGCGTGAGCTCGCACTCGCGACCGGCGTGCTCAACGCCGATGGCGTCGCCGACCGGGCGACCTTCATCGTCGACCCCAACAACGAGGTCCAGTTCGTGTCGGTAACGGCGGGTTCGGTGGGCCGCAATGTCGACGAGGTACTGCGCGTGCTCGACGCCCTGCAGTCCGACGAGCTGTGCGCCTGCAACTGGAAGAAGGGCGATCCGACGATCAAGGCCGGCGAGCTGCTCGCAGAGGCGGTCTGACGATGAGCATCGAGAACATCAAGGCAGCCCTTCCGGAATACGCCAAGGATCTCAAGCTCAACTTCGGAAGCATCGTCAAGTCCACGGAGCTCACCGAACAACAGCTGTGGGGTGCGCTCGTGGCGACCGCCGCTGCGACCAAGTCTCAGCACCTGCTGCGCGAGATCTCCGAGGACGCACTCGACGTGCTCAGCGAAGAGGCCTACCACGCCGCACTTGGGGCAGCCTCCATCATGGGGATGAACAACGTCTTCTACCGCACCAAGGGGCAGTTGGACGGGCGTTACGACGACCTGCGGGCCGGTCTGCGGATGAACATCATCGCCAACCCGGGTGTGGAGAAGGCTGACTTCGAACTCTGGTCGCTCGCGGTGTCGGCGATCAACGGGTGCGGGCACTGCCTGGCCGCGCACGAGACCGTGCTGCGCGATGCCGAGGTGTCGCGGTCGACGATCTTCGAGGCCATCCGCCTGGCATCGATCGTGTCGGGTGTGGCCCAGGCGCTCCTCACCGCGGAGACGCTCGCGGCGGTCTGACCCGCGTCCGCCCGCGTTTGCGTGCGCTAGCGCGCGTCCGCCCGCGTTTGTCACGCTGGAGTGGCTGTCGAAGCCGACTGCCGCTCCAGCGTGACAATGGCGTACGAGCCCATCCCGCCGAAGCCGCTTACGCGCATAACCGAACCGGTAAACTCCCTTCTCGCATTACGAGAGGCGGGTTTTCTGTGACAGCCACCGGGAACGAGGCCGCGGTCCGCAAGGCCATCACGGGCGCGTCCATCGGCAACGCCGTGGAATGGTTCGACTTCGCGATCTACGGCTTCCTGGCGACTTATATCGCCGCCAATTTCTTCCCGGCCGGCAACGAGACCGCCGCGCTGCTCAACACGTTCGCGATCTTCGCCGCGGCCTTCTTCATGCGTCCGCTCGGCGGATTCGTGTTCGGCCCGCTCGGCGACCGACTGGGCCGCCAGCGGGTGCTGGCCGTGGTCATCCTGCTGATGTCGGCGGCGACACTCGGCATCGGCCTGCTGCCCACCTACGCCACGATCGGTGTCGCCGCGCCCTTACTGTTGCTTCTGCTGCGCTGCCTGCAGGGCTTCTCGGCTGGCGGTGAATATGGCGGTGGCGCAGTCTATCTCGCCGAGTACGCTACGGAGCGCAGGCGCGGGCTCACGGTCACGTTCATCGCATGGTCGGGTGTGCTCGGGTTTCTGCTCGGGTCCATCACGGTCACCCTGCTGGCGGCGTCACTGACACCCGAGGCGATGGACAGCTACGGGTGGCGCATTCCGTTCCTGATCGCCGCACCCCTCGGACTGGTCGGCCTCTACATCCGGCTGCGACTCGACGACACACCGGAGTTCACCAAACTCGACAAGTCGGACCGGGTCGCCAAATCCCCACTACGCGAAGCGGTCCGGACCGCACGGAAGCCGATACTCCAAGTCATCGGCATGTTCATCGTCTTCAATGTCGGCTACTACGTCGTGTTCACTTTCGTGCCGACGTACTTCATCAAGACCTTGCAGTTCAGTAAGACCGAGTCGTTCGTCTCGATCACGCTGGCCAGCCTGACCGCGCTCATCCTTATCCTGCCGCTCGCGGCCCTGTCGGACCGAATCGGACGCAAGCCGCTGCTGATCGCCGGTTCGGTCGGTTTCGTGGTTTTCGCGTATCCGTTATTCCTGCTGATGAATTCAGGCTCGGTCGTGGCGGCGATCGTCGGGCACTGCCTGCTGGCCGCGATCGAATCCGTGTACGTGGCAACGGCGGTGACGGCCGGGGTCGAACTGTTCGCCACCCGGGTTCGCTACAGCGGCTTTTCGATCGGCTACAACATCGCCGTCGCGGCGTTCGGCGGTACCACGCCGTATGTCGTCACCTGGCTGACGGCCGCGACGGGCAACCATCTGGCGCCCGCGCTGTATCTGATCGCCGCTGCCATCGTCTCGGTTGGCACCGTCTTTACGCTGCGGGAGAGCGCTGCCCGCCCGATGCCCGCTGACTCTGGAACCGCACCCGACCAGCAACGTGCCACGATGTCACCGTGAGCACCACCAAGGGGCGTCCCACGAAGGCCGACGTCGCCAGACTTGCCAACGTCTCGACCGCCACGGTCAGCTATGTGCTCAATAATGTTGAAGGTCAACGAATCTCGGAGCAGACACAGGCCGCCGTACGCAATGCGGCGGCACAGCTCGGCTATCGGCCCAACCTCGCGGCCCGCAACCTCGCGGTCGGCGGCAGTGGTGTGGTGCTCTACATCGTCGGCCGGCTCTCGCTCGGCAACCTGCCCATCGAAGTCGGCAGCCGCCTCACCACCGCGCTCGCTCGCCACGGGATCGTGTTGTCGCTGCAGTTCGAGACCGAGGACGACCGCAACGTCGTCGACGCCATCGCTGACCTCAACCCAATGGCTGTCACCAGTACCTTTCCGCTGAGCGGCAATGCGCTGGCGGCGGCGACCGCGGCCGGCATACCGCAGATCCACCTCGGCAGCTCGCAGTTGCACGCGATCGGCGCGCTGGATCGCAGCATCGGTGAGATGCGCGTCGAACACCTGGCGTCGCGGGGTCACACCCGGCTGGCGTTCGCCTACACCACCGACGAGGAGCTGCGGCCACTCGGCGACTACTGGTTGGTTGGCCTGCGCGCGGCCGCGCAGCGCCGAAAGTTGCCGGAGATCAGTGTGGCCAGCTTCGCCGCCGACGGTTCCAATGCGGCGGAGATCGTGGCCCGCTGGGCCGCCGAGGGGGTGAGCGCCATCTGCGCGCAGAGCGACGACACCGCCTTCGTCGTACTGCACGGACTTCGTCGCGCCGGGTTGCGGTGTCCCCAGGACATGGCGGTGATCGGCGTGAACGCAATCGAACTGGGTGCCGTCAGTGCGCCACCGCTGACGTCGGTCTCGTTCGATGCCAAGGCGATCGTGGACGTCGCGGTCGCGGCGATGATGTCGGAACTGGGCTACCCGAGCGAGCAGGAGCCCAGCAGCGCGGGCGTGGCAACGCTGATCGTGCGGGATTCCACCTGATTCTTCGGTAGGGCGGTCGGCGCTGATCCGGCCAAGTTACTTACGCGCATAACCATCCGTGTGTAAACTCCGCTCTCGGACACAGAGAGGCGGATTTTCGTGACAGCAAGCGCCACCCAGAACGTGTACTTCGACCCTTACGACGTCGAGATCAACGCCAACCCGTACCCGACGTTCGCGCGCCTGCGTGAAGAAGCGCCGCTGTACTACAACGAACAGCACGACTTCTACGCGCTGAGCCGCTTCGCCGACGTCAACAAGGCGCTCATCGACCACGAGACCTTCAGCTCGGCGCGCGGCGCGATCATCGAATTGATCAAGGCCAACATCGCGATCCCGTCGGGGGCGCTGATCTTCGAGGACCCGCCGATCCACACCACCCATCGCAAGCTGCTCTCGCGGATGTTCACGCCACGGAAGATCAATGCACTCGAGCCAAAGATCCGCGAGTTCTGCGCACAGTCCCTCGATCCGCTCGTGGGTGCCGGAAAGTTCGACTTCATCACCGACTTCGGCGCCGTCATGCCGATGCGCGTGATCAGTGCGCTCCTCGGCATTCCCGAGGACGACCAGGAGATGATCCGCGACCACGGCAACGAACAGTTGCGCACCGAGGCGGGCAAGCCCATGAAGGCCGCCCAGGACGGCCTCGTCGACGGCTCGATCTTCGAAACCTACATCGATTGGCGTAAGGACAACCCGTCCGACGACATCATGACGGAGCTGCTCAACGTCGAGTTCACCGACGAACACGGTGTGACGCGTCATCTCACCCGTGAGGAACTGCTCATCTACATCAACGTCGTGGCGGGCGCGGGTAACGAAACGACGACCCGTTTGATCGGCTGGGCCGCAAAGGTTTTGGCTGAACACCCGGACCAGCGCCGCCAGCTCGTCGAGAACCCGGCGCTCATCCCGCAGGCCATCGAGGAACTGCTGCGGTACGAGCCACCCGCCCCGCACGTCGCTCGCTACGTCACCCGCGATGTCGAGTACTACGGCCAGACGGTACCCGAGGGCAGCGTCATGATGATGCTCATCGGCGCCGCCGTCCGCGACAGCCGCCAATTCCCGCCCGACGGCGAGGTTTTCGACATCCACCGCGAACAGCACCAGCACCTGGCGTTCAGTGTGGGCACCCATTTCTGCCTCGGCTCGGCGCTGGCGCGCCTCGAAGGACGGATTGCGTTGGAAGAGATTCTCAAACGCTTCCCGGAATGGGACGTCGACCTGGACAACGCAGCCCTGTCACCCACATCGACAGTGCGCGGCTGGGACTCGATGCCGGCGTTCGTGAGGTGACCGCGAGTCTTACCGTCCCGAAGGATTGGGACGAGATCACCCCGGATTGGATGGCCGCGGCGTTATCGGCGCATCATCCCGACGCGGTTGTCGACAGTGTGAGCGTCGACATGCGCGACGACGGGACCAATCGCCGTGCCCGGCTTGCGGTGACGTACCGGCCTGGTCCGGCCGGACCTGGGACAGTGTTCGCGAAAGCCGTTGACCCCGACCACAAGATGCTCATCAAGATGACGAGCGGCCTTCTGCACGAGCCGCGGCTGTTCAACTCGAATGTCGCACTGCCGCTTGAGTACCCGACGGTCTACGCCGCGCCGATCGACGAGGCCGAAGAGGACTTCATGCTCGTCATGGAAGACCTCACCGCGCGCAACGCAGACCCGCGCGACGCGACTCGCCCGCTGACGGTCGAGCAGGCGGCCAACGGCGTTCGGGGCCTGGCCCGGATGCACGGTGCGTTCTGGGGCGAACGGGTGCACCGTCCCGGCCTGGAGTGGCTGGAGCCGTTCGTGCCATGGGACGGTATGCAATACGCGCCACTGCCGGCGGCTTTGGAGCGCCTCGGCGACGACGCACCCGAATCGGTCCACGCTCTGACCATCGACCATCTCGTCGAGGGCGTCTGGAAGCCGTTCATCCGCACCCTCACCGCGCCGGGCACCGCGCAGACGCTGCTGCACGGTGACCCGCACATCGGCAACACCTACGTGTTGCCGAGCGGGGAGGTCGGCTTCCTGGATTGGCAGGTGGCCCGCAGCGGCAACTTCTCGCTGGATCTCGGCTATTTCCTGCAGGGAGCGTTGACCACGGACGATCGGCGAGCGGCCGAGCGCGAGTTGCTCGAAGAGTACCGGGACACCCTCGGCGAAGCGCTCGACTCGCCAGGTGAACTGCCGTCTGCGGACGAGATCTGGCTTCGCTACCGCGCTTCGGTTGCGCACGGTTTGACCACCTGGCTCGCGACCGCGAGCGCGGGGGAGCTGTGGCAGCGTCCGGACATCGCTCTCGCGTTGGCCCAACGGTATTCGGCGGCTTACGAGGACCTGCAAACCACGCAGGCATTGGCCGATCTCAGCGGTTAGCCGTCGACAACCGCGGCGATGACGCGGTCGACCGCGGTCACCGGCGGGTAGACCGCGCCGGTTCCGCGCTCGCGGGCCACCACGAGATCCAGTAAGCCGTCCGCGAGTTCGAGCAGATCCTCGGTTGAACCGCCCATCGCGAAGCTGTGCTGAACCGACACCATCCCGTGCAGCCCCGTCCAGAGTGTGTGTGCGGCCTGGTGCACGGGCTGCGCCAGCGCGTGACCCGCTTGGGCGGATGCTACGAGGCCGGACCGCAACAGGTTTGACACCTGACGGGCGGGATGGCTGCCGAGGCGTTCTTTATCGACGACGGGCTGGCGCACCTGGTACATCAACCGGTAGTGCCCGGGATTCTCGACCGCGAAGCGGCAGTAGGCATGGACCCCGGCACGCAGTTGCGCTCTTGGTCCCGCATCGGCCGCGGCCCGACTCGCGGTAGATATCTGTTGCGCCAACTGCGTGTATTTGTCCGACAGGGCTGCCCAGACCAGCTCGGCCTTGTCCGAGAAGTGCAGATAGATGCTCGGTGCGGCGACACCCACCTCGTGCGCCACCGCGCGCATCGTCAACTTCTCGTCGCCGCCCCAACGGTCCAGCAGGCGGTTGACGGCCTCGAGGATCTCGGCGCGAAGCTGCTCGCCTTCACCGCGGCGACTACGCCTCCGTGGCGTGGAACCCACACTCTTCTTAGGTGTGCTAGGAATCACGGCCGGTGCCCCCTCTCGAGCTGCTGAAACAGCGCTAGCCTGACGATAAGTGAACTTAGTTAGGTTATCGCTAGGGGTCGAGAGATGAGCGTCGAAATCAACATGGATGTCCAACAGCCCGAGTCGCGTCGCGCACCGCGTGCCGGTGTCATCGGGCTCGGCATGATCGGTGGCGGTGTCGCGGTGAGCTTGGCTCGCAGCGGGCGCACTCCGGTCGTCTACGACATCCGTTCCGATGCCGCCGACGCACTCGACGGTGTCCCGGCGGCGGAACCCTCGCCTGCCGATGTGGCGCGGGAGAGTGACGTCGTACTGATCGCCGTCGTCGATGCCGAGCAGGTGCGCGCGGTGTTGGACGGGCCGGACGGCCTGCTCGCCGGCGCGCATTCCGGCCTGATCGCGGTGCTGCTGTCGACCGTGGCCGTTCCAGAGGTGTGTGCGTTGGCTGAGCAATGCGCACAGGCTGGCGTGGCCTTGCTGGATTGCGGTGTGACACCAGGCAATCTGGCCGCCCACAACGGTCTCGTTGCGATGGTCGGCGGTGATGACCACACCGTGCGCCGTGCGATGCCGGTGCTCGACGACTTCGCCAAGACGGTTGTGCACTGCGGCCCACTGGGTGCCGGGATGGCCACCAAGCTCGCCCGCAACGTCGCCACTTATGGAACGTGGCGCGTGATGCACGAAGCGGCCGAGTTGGCGACGTCGGCCGGTGTGGACCCCGAGACGTTGAAGACGGTCATCGAAGAAGCCGATCCCGACGGCGCCACCATGTTCACCTTGTTGGGGCGGACGGAGGACGCGAAAGCCTTCGCACCGCAGATGCTGCGGTTGATGGACAAGGATCTCGCGGCCGCCCAGGAGCTGGCCGCCGAGGGCGCCGTCGCCGTTCCCGTGGTCGACGCGGTTCGCGAACACGGATCCGGCACCCTGGGCATCGCAACTGAAAAACCAACCGACAAAACCGAACTCGGACTTGCCATGATGGGTGCGGTCTACGGGCAAGAGGTGGCCGACGCCATCCCGGCGCAGCGCACCCCAGCCCTGGAGAAGACCGTGGACCATCTGTTCGCCGAGATCTGGAGCCGGCCGGGCCTGTCCATCCGCGACCGGCGACTGTTGGTGATGGGCGCGACGGCGATGCTGGGCCGGTCCGATCTCATCGAGGTTCAGGTCCGTGGCGCACTGGCCAACGGCGAACTGACTGCCGAGGAACTCCGCGAAGCCGTGCTGCAGCTCTACTACTACGTGGGCTGGGGCAACGGGACCGCCCTGGAGCGGGGCGTGGAGGCGGCGTTGGCTGCGTTTCCACGAGCCGCAAGCGCCTAGCTACCCGACGGCGCGGACGCCCGGCGTGGCTTCTTCGTTGTCGGGCTCGTCGGTGATGTGGCGCCACTGGTCGAAGTGCGCGGCCATCGTCGCCGCAGCGAGGTCGGGGTCACGCAACCGCAGCGCGCCGACGATCTGCTGATGGATGAGATCGGTCCGGTAGTGCCCGTGTTCGTCGGGCTCCTCGGAGTTGATGGCGCGAACCCGTCGCTGGGTGAGCAGTTCCCTCAACACGTCCACCAAACCGTCGGCGATCAGGTTCAGCACCGGGTTGTCGACGATCCGGTACAGGCAGCGGTGAAAGTTGTAGTCGGCGGCATCGGCCTTCTGATGGTCACCTGACGCCGACCCGTCGACCATCTGCTCGACGTAGCCTTCCAGTTCGGCCAGGTCTGCGGGCGTTGCGCGGACCGCGGCCGCACGAACGACGGTTTCTTCCAACATCTCCCGGCCGCGTTCGAGCTGATCTGTCGTGATGAGCCCGAGCCGCACGCTCAGATCGAAGTACAACCGCACCGGCGTCGGGCTGGTCGGGGCGAGGTGAATTCCGCTGCCCTGCGTGCGCGTCACCAGACCGAGAGACTCCAGGGCGGCGAGTTGCTCGCGGAGTGCTCCACGGCTGATGCCAAGCGTCTCGGCGAGTTGGCGTTCGGTGGGCAGCCGCGCGATCGACCCGTCTGAGGTGCGTGTCGCAGAACTCATGATCTGCTCGACCACGCGTTCCAGGGCGTCCATCTCACCTCCCGTGGATTGGCCGACCAATGTGACCGGCGTCTCCACTGTAGCGGAGTGACCGGACAGTCGGCTGCCATCCGTTCCGGTAACGCCCCACTTCAAAGCTGTTCGGACGTGCGGTTGGTAACCGGGTTGACATGAAGTGACCCACGCCATACCGTATTGGTTCAACCAATTTGGTTCGACCAATGTGGAGGTAGTGTTGAGTTCCGTCACGTTCGTCGGCCTGGGCGCCATCGGCCTACCCATGGCCGCAGTACTCGCGAAGGCCGGACACCAGGTCGTCGGTGTCGACCCGTTCGAGCCGGCCCGGCAGCGGGCCGCCGAGGCCGGGATCGACGCAGTCGCCACCATCGGCCTCGCTCCGAAGACGCCGATCGTCGTGGTCATGGTCGCCACGCCCGATCAGTTGGACACGTTGGTGTCCGAGGCAGGCAAGGAGCTGGACGGCCAGACCTGGATCGTGATGTCGACGATCGGGCCCGACGCGCTGACTGTTGCCGCGGCACGGTTGGCATCGGCCGGGGCGCGTGTCGTCGACGCCCCGGTGACCGGCGGAGTGGCCCGGGCCCAGACCGGCGAGCTCGTCATCTTCGCCGCAGGCGAGCAAGACACCGTCGACGCGGTACGCGACGTGCTCGACGCGCTGGGCACCGCCCGGTTCATCGGCTCCGAGCTCGGCGGCGGGCAGGCGATCAAGGTGGTCAATCAGCACCTGTGCTCGGTCCACATCGTGGCCGCCGCCGAGGCGCTGCACCTCGCCGATGCGCTCGGCCTGGACAAAGCCGCCGTACTCGACCTGGTTCAGCACGGTGCGGCCGGTTCTTGGATGCTCTCGGATCGCGGCCCGCGCATGCTCCTGGGCACCGACGCGCCGGTCACCAGCACCATCAACATCTTCGTCAAGGACAGCGGCCTGGTTGCCGATGCGGCCGCCCGCGCCGGCGCTCCGGTTCCACTGCTCGACATCGCTCGCTCCCGGTATCAGAAGGCCGGCGAACTCGGCCTTGGACTCCGCGATGACAGCCGCGTCATCGAGACCTACGACTAACCGCCTGCCACGTCCCTTCGACCCAGGAATACGATGACCGCACCACCGAACGACACCGCCGAATCCCCAGCGCCGGTGAATAATCCACGCCGCGTGTCGATCGCTTCGATGATCGGCTCCGCGGTCGAGAGCTACGACTTCTTCATCTACGGCACAGCCGCGGCCGCCTACTTCGGCAGCGTGTTCTTCCATGCCGACGAGCCGATCGTCGGTGTACTGGCATCTTTCGCCACCCTCGCCGTCGGATTCGTCATGCGGCCGGTCGGCGGCTACCTCGCCGGCCACTTCGGTGACCGCTTCGGCCGCAAGGCCGTGCTGTTCTGGTCGCTGGTCGTCATGGGCATCGGCACGGTGCTCATCGGTGTGCTGCCCACCTACGACCAAATCGGCGTTCTCGCACCGGTTCTGCTCATCGTGCTGCGGATGGTGCAGGGCGTCGGATTCGGCGCTGAGTGGGGTGGCGCAGTGCTGATGGCGGTCGAACACGCCCCAGCGCATCGCCGCGGATTCTTCGGGGCGATCCCACAGATCGGCATTCCGCTCGGGCTCGTGCTGGCGAACGGTGCGTTCCTGTTGTCGAGCGCGTTGTTCGACGGCGACTGGGTCTGGCGCGCGCCGTTCCTCGCGTCGGCGGTGATGGTGGCCGTCGGCATCTACGTCCGGCTCGGTGTTAGCGAGTCACCGGCGTTCAAAGAAATGAAGGAAGCCAACGAGATTCACCGCCAGCCCGCGCTCGAGGTGATCCGCTCCGGCTGGCCGATGATCCTGCGGATCATCGGCCTGCGGCTCGCCGAGACGGGCGGCTACTACGTCGCCACCAGCTTCGTGTTGTCCTACGTGGGCCTCGCCGCGATCTCGTCGAAGACCGATGTCCTCACCGGGACGCTGGTCGGCTCCGCACTCGGCGTGGCCAGCCTGCCGCTGTTCGGCGCACTCAGTGACCGCATCGGCCGCAAGCCGGTCTTCCTCATCGGGTCCGTCTTCACCATCGCCTTCGGCATCCCGATGTTCCTGTTGATCAACACCGGCGCCTTCATCATGATCGTCGTCGCGGTGGCGCTCGCATTGCTGCTCAGCCACGATCCGATCTTCGCGGTCGAGTCGAGCTGGTTCTCCGAGCAGTTCCCGGCCAACGTCCGGTCCTCGGGAATCTCCTTGGGCTACAACGGCGCATCGGTGATCGTGGGCTTCGTGCCCTTCGTCGCCACGCTCGTCTACGGCGCGATGGGCTGGCTCGGCCCGGCACTGCTGTTCGTCGCCATGGGCGTCATCTCCACCGCGCTCGCCGTGCGCACCCGGGAGACCGCGCCGGCGAAGGCAACTCTCGAAACCCCCGTCCCACAAGTACAGGTTGCGTGACCGACATGACCACACTCACTGATCACCCCACCGTGGCACCCGAGCGGGTGCGCCGTATCCGCGAAGCCGCGCTGCGGATCCGCCATTACGCGTTGACCCAGGCAGAAGTACAGGGCCAGGGCTACATCGGCCAGGCTCTCGACATCGCCGACGTGTTGGCGGTGCTCTACACCGACCAGCTGAATCTGCGCCCGGCAGAGCCGGATTGGGAGGGGCGCGATCGGTGCCTGCTCTCGATCGGCCACTACGCGATCGCGTTGTACGCGGCGCTGGCCGAGGCGAAGTTCATCCCGGTCGAGGAACTCGACACCTACGCCACCGACGACTCCCGGCTGCCGATGTCCGGGATGGCCGGATACACGCCAGGTATGGAGATTTCCGGCGGGTCGCTCGGCCACGGACTCGGCATCGCGGTGGGCAAGGCTTTGGGACTGCGCCGCAAGGACAATCCCGCCCTCGTCTACAACATCCTGTCCGACGGTGAACTCGACGAGGGCTCCACGTGGGAGGCCGTCCAGACCGCTGCTCATTTCCAGCTCGACAACCTCGTCGCCGTCGTCGACATGAACAACCAGCAAGCCGACGGCCCGGCCCAGTCGATGCTGGGCACCGAACCGGTGCATGACAAGTTCACGATCAACGGGTGGGATGTGCGCCGCGTCGACGGCCACGACATCCCGGCGATCGTCGAGGCCCTCGAGGACCTACGCGCACGGCGCGGCAAGCCGAAGGCGCTGATCTGCGACACGATCCTCGGCAAGGGCGTCGCGATGTTGCAGAGCCGCGACAAATTGCACTTCATGCAGGTCGCCCCGCACGAATGGGCGCTTGCTCACCAACAGCTCGATGAGGGGCTCCGACCATGACCACCGCCACACCGAAGAAGCGGCTCACCTCCGATGCGATGATCGCGTCGATTGCGGAGGGCGACAGGGTTGTTCGCGCGCCGTTCGGGCACGCGCTGCTGGCCGCCGCCCAGGACAATCCACTCATCGTCGGGTTGAGCGCCGATCTGGCGAAATACACCGACATGCACATCTTCCGCGACGCGATGCCGGACCGGTTCTATCAGGTCGGCATGGCCGAACAGGTGCTGATGGGCGCGGCTGCCGGGCTCGCCGAGGAGGGGTTCATCCCGTTCGCGTCGACGTACTCGGTGTTCGCCACCCGGCGGGCCTATGACTTCATCTGCCTCGACATCGCCGAACGCATGCTCAACGTCAACATCGTCGCCGCGCTGCCCGGTTTGACGACCGGCTACGGCCCCAGTCACCAGGCGACCGAGGACATCGCGATCCTGCGCGGTATGCCCAACCTGACGATCGTCGACCCGTGCGACTCCGTCGACATCGAACAAGCGGTACCGCAGCTCGCGGCCAGCCCGGGCCCCACCTATCTGCGGTTGTTGCGTGGCGCCGTGCCGACCGTGCTGGACGAATACGACTACACGTTCGAGCTCGGCAAGGCCGCCAAGCTGCGCGGCGGCAACGAGGTGCTCTTCATCTCGTCGGGCCTGATGACCGAACGCGCGTTGCAGGCCGCCGCACAGCTGGAGGCCGACAACATCGGCGTCGCGGTTGTCCACGCGCCGACGATCAAGCCTCTCGACGAGGCCACGATCCTCGCCGAGATCGCCAAGGATCGTTTGGTGTTCACGTTGGAGAACCACACGGTAGTCGGCGGATTGTTCGAATCCGTCGCGTCGGCACTGGTCCGCAGTGGCGTATCCCGTCAGGTGACCCCGATCGCGTTGCCCGACGAGTTCCTCGTCGCCGGAGCGCTGCCCACGCTCTACGACCGCTACGGGGTCTCGACGTCTCGCATCGTGGAACGCGTCAAATCCGCGCTCTGAACCGGTCCCATCCGCCGAAGGCGGAAGGCAAGATCTAGCCGTACCTACTCAACGGGTGAAGCGAGGATCTGCATGGCGGGTGTGGTGGTGACGGGGGCGGCGTCCGGGATCGGGCGGGCCAGTGCGCAGGCGCTGATCGCCGACGGCCGTCGGGTTGCGTTGTGGGACATCGCACCTGACGTTCGTTCGGTGGCCGAGGAACTGGGCATGCCGTGGGCCGTGGTCGATGTCTGCGATACCGACGCGCTGTCCGCGGCGGTTGATCGGGCAGCCGATGCCCTCGACGGAATCGACGGTTTGGTGCATGCCGCGGGGCGCGTCATCCCCGAGCCGGTCGGCGCCTACACGCAGGAGTCCTGGGACGCCGTGCTCGACGTGAATCTGCGCGCGCAGGCATTGCTCATGCAGTTGCTGCTACCGCACCTGCAGCAGTCGGCGAGTGATGGCGGAGCGCCCGCGGTTGTGGGCATCTCGAGCATCGAGGGTCTGGCGGCAAACCCGTTCATCCCGGCGTACTGTGCCTCGAAGGCCGGGCTGCTCGGCATGACAAGGTCGATGGCTGCGCAGTTGGGCCCGATGGGTATTCGGATCAACGCGGTATGCCCGGGCTTCATCCAGACGCCGATGCTCCAGATCGCACTGGATGTCGAGGAGGTCCGAGTGGGGTTCGAACAGGCCGCGCCGCTGGGCCGGCTAGGCCAGCCCGACGAGGTCGCCGCCGCGGTGGCCTTCCTGATGTCGCCCAAGGCGTCGTTCGTCACCGGAACGTATCTCGTGGTCGACGGGGGAGTGACCAGCCGTCACGCGTGACCCGTCGATCGGCGATCGACTCTGCGGCCACGGCGCGGGTTACTCGACCTTTTGCGCCACGGCCGCAGTGTCAATCGGGGCGCGGCGGTCGGACGGCAGCATGCTCACGCTCACCACCGAAATAACCGACACCACAACGAGATACCAGGCGATCGCGTCACTGGAGCGGGTCGATGCGTACAGCGCCGCGGCGATCGTCGGCGCGAAGGCCGAACCGACCACCTGTGACAACGTGTAGCCGATCGACACCCCGCTGTAGCGCACGTCGGTGTCAAACACGAGGCTGAACAAGGCCCCGGTGACCCCGGCGGCCGGAGCCATGGCCAAGCCGAACACCAATACCAGTGCGACGCCGAAGAGCACGGGGCTGCCCGTGTTGATCAAGGCGAACACCGGGAACACCGACAACGCCATGAGTACCACGCCGACCAGGAACAGCCGTTTGCGGCCAACGGAATCCGACCACGCACCGAACAGCGGGTAGGCGACGACTGCGACCAACGCCGCTACGAACACGCCGAAAAGTGCTGCGGTCCGGTCGATCCCGGCCGCCATCGTCGCATACGACACCAGGTAGGCCACGCAGATGTAGGCGAACACGCCCTGGGAGAGGTAGGCGCCGGCCACCAGGGCGATCTGGCGCCAATGCCGGCGAAAGGCCTCGACGATCGGCATTCGGGCGACTGCGGAGTCCGCGACAACCGCGACGAATTCCGGGCTTTCGGTGAGCTTGAGCCGGATCGCCAGGCCGATGACGATCAGCACGGCACTGAACAGGAACGGCAGCCGCCACCCCCAGGCCAGGAACTCGTCGTCGGGTAGCTGGGACACCAGGAAGAACGCGAGCGTGGCCGACGCGGTGCCGGCGGGCGCGCCCATCTGGGGGAATGCACCGTAGAAGCCGCGTCGGCCCGTCGAGGCGTGCTCGACCGCCATCAGTGTGGCACCGCCCCATTCACCGCCGACGGCAAATCCCTGGCACAGCCGCAGTAGCGTGAGCAGGAGCGGAGCGGCCAGCCCGATCTGGTCGTAGGTGGGCAGGACGCCGATCAGCACGGTCGAAACTCCCATGCCGACAAGCGAGTACACCAGCATGCGTTTGCGGCCGATGCGGTCGCCGAAATGCCCGAACACGATGCCGCCCAGCGGTCGGGCGATGAACCCGACGCCGAAGGTGGCGAACGACAGCAAGATTCCGGCGGCCGGCGAAGCCTGCGGGAAGAACAGCTTGGGAAAGACGAGGGCCGCCGCCGTGCCGTAGATCAGGAAGTCGTAGAACTCGACGGTGGTGCCGATGAAGCTGGCCACCGCGACCCGCAGCGGCGACACCCGCGAGGTCATGGTGCCGGGCTAGTCGCTGGCCGGAAGTGGCTTGGCCTCTTTGAGGCTCAGTGCGGTGGTTCCGATCGACAGCGTGCCGGCACCCGCCTTGGTGACCAGCACCTCGGCGCCGTCGTCGTCGACGTAGCGCTTGCCCATCAGGTTGCCGTCCGAGAACGCGGGATCGAGTGTTGCGCCCGAGTCCTTTTCGGCGTCGAGCGGGACCATCGCGACGCCGCCGGCACGCAGGTCGTCGAGACTGTCGGCGCTGCGCACGACGATCACCTGGGTATCGCACACCTGGCTCTGCAGGCGGGTGCCGTTCTTGATCACGATGCTGACTCCTTTGCGATGGGCTGAAGCTCGTCGACGAGTTGCCGGCGCAGCACTTTGCCGGTGGCGTTGGTGGGCAGTTCGTCGCGGAACACCACCCGGTCGGGCGTGCGTGATCCGCGGAGCTGCTTGCGCACATGCTCCCGCAGCTGGTCGGGGTCGGGTGCGGAGCCGTCGGCGGGCACCACGACGGCCACGATGATCTGGCCCCATTGCGGGTCCTCCGGCCCGACCACGGCCACGTCACGCACATCGGGGTGTTCGACGAGCACATCTTCGATCTCTGCGGGCGCGATGTTCTCGCCGCCGCGGATGATCGTGTCGTCGGAGCGTCCGCCGATGAACAGGTAGCCGTCCTCGTCAAGCATCGCAACGTCTTTCGTGGGGAACCAGCCGTCGGCGTCGAGCACCGATCCGATCTCGGCGTACCGGCCCGATACCTGCTCGCCGCGTACGAACAACTCACCGGTCTCACCGGGGCCCAGTACGGCGCCGTCGTCGGAGCGGATCTGTACCTCGATGCCGGGCACGACCTGGCCGACCGATCCGAGCCGGCGCGCAACGGCGGCGTCGTCGGCGTCCAGTGCCGCGCGGTGATCGTCTGGACCGAGAACCGCAATGGTGGAACTGGTTTCGGTCAACCCGTACGCGTTGACGAAGCCGACCTGCGGCAGCAGCTGCAGCGCCTTGCGGACCAGGGGCAGCGCCACCTTCGAGCCGCCGTAGGCCAAGCTGCGCAGCGAGGGCAGCTCGGTGCCCGCTGCTTCGAGCGCGGTGACGATGCGGTCGAGCATGGTCGGAACCACAGTCGCGGACGTGACGCCCTCGGCGCGGACGAGCTCGACCCACCGGCCTGCGTCGAAGTTGCGCAGGTACACCATCTTGCGGCCGGCGTAGAGATTCGACATGGCCGCGCTGACGCCCGCGATGTGGTACGGCGGCACGCAGATCAGCGCCGCGTCTTCCGGTGCCGCCGAGCCGAATTCGACGGTGCCGGTGATGTAGCTGGTCAGATTGTTGTGCGTGAGCTCGACGGCCTTGGGACGCGACGTGGTGCCGGACGTGAACAGCATTACCGCCACGGCGTCAGGGTCGGCGAATTCCACGGCCGGCTCCGAAGCGCGGGCCGCGGCAAGGAACTCCTCGGAGGTGACGACCTGCTTACCTGCCCCGGCGACCACGTCGGCGTATTCGGCGTCGGCGACCACCAGTGGCGCGGCCAGTCGCTCGATCAGCTCATGGAGCCCGTCGGCGCTCAGTCGGTAGTTCAGCGGCGTGAACGGCACGGCGGCACGGGCCGAGGCGAACAGCAGCAGCGGCAGGAGCGCGCCGCCGGTGCCTACGTAGGCCACGTGCGCGGCCCCGGACGCCGTGATCGCACCGGCTCCACCGTCGGCGAGCGTGCTGAGCTCATCGGTGGTCAGCCGCAGGTCGTCGGACACCACCGCGGTGCGGTCGGGCCCGCCCGACGTCGCCATCTCGAGCAGCAGCGAAATACTCATTGGCCCTGTCCAGGTGCGTCGATGAAGATGTCGATGATGGGGCTGTCCCCGCCACCGTATCGGGACAGGTCGGTCGCACCGGCGGCGGTGAGTACCTCGGAGTCGATGAAGGTCTGGCCCGTGACCTCGGCGGCCGGCCGCGACAGGATTTCGACGGCGGCATCGGCCATGATCTCGGGGTGGCGCGACCGCGACGCCATCTTGTCGCCCTCGGCGAGATTGGCCACTGCCGCGGTGGCGATGTACGTCTCGGGCCACAGGCAGCTGAATCCGATGCCCGGGTATTCGGCCGCCCAGCCCAGCGACAACAGCGTCATGCCGTACTTGGACAGGGTGTATGACGGATGGGCGCCGAGCCAGTAGGGGTTCATGTTCAGCGGGGGTGCGAGCGTCAGGACATGCGCGTTGGTGGATTTTCGCAGGTGCGGCAGCGCCGCTTTCGTCAGCAGGAACGTGCCGCGCACGTTGATGTCCATCATGAGGTCGAACTTCTTGGCCGACAACGCCTCGGTGGGCTCGGTCGCGATCGCGCTCGCGTTGTTGACCACGATGTCGACGCCGCCGAAGTGCTCGACCGCGGTGTCGACCGCGCGTGCGACGTCATCTTCTTTGCGGACGTCGCCCACTACGGCGACGCCCTTGCCGCCGGCGGCCTCGACCTCGGCAACCGCGGTGTGGACGGTGCCGGGAAGTTTGGGGTGGGGCTCGGCCGTCTTGGCCAGCAGCACGACGTTCGCGCCGCGGCGGGCCGCGCCGAGCGCGATAGCCAGACCGATGCCGCGGCTTCCGCCCGATACGACCAGCGTGCGGTCGGTGAATGACTCCTGCTGGCTGGACATGGGCCTCCTCGTTGCCACGCTACCCAAAGGGTATTGGCATTCTCATTTTTAGCAAGTGTCGTAATCATAGGGTGCGCCGTTCGCGGAATCGGCGTCCACCTGATCTTTCGGACTCCTGTCAGCGTGGTCGCGGCGGGCCGCCTTGACCCGGTCCGGCCTGTACACGCCACACATTTCCACCGTGCGGTATTGGCATTCTCATTTTTGGCAAGTACGTTATCGAGTGATGAGCGAGCAAGACCACCCTCGGGTAGAGACCCCATCGGGCATCCCGCTGGAGCCCGTCTACGGACCGGGTGACCGGGCGGGCGATCCACCGGCGCCCGGCACCTATCCCTTCACTCGTGGCAACTTCGCATCCGGCTACCGCGGCAAGACCTGGACGTTCCGGCAGTATTCGGGCTTCGGCACCGCCGAGGAATCCAATCGCCGGTACCGCTATCTGCTCGATCAGGGCGGAACGGGACTGTCGGTGGCCCTGGATCTGCCCACCCAATGCGGGTACGACTCCGACGACGGGGAGTACGGGGAAGAGGTCGGTCGGGTCGGTGTCGCGGTCGACACGCTGGCCGACGCCGAGATCCTGTTCGACGGCATCCCGCTCGACAAGATCAGCACGAGCTTCACGATCAACGGCACCGCGGCGATCCTGCTCGCCTTCTACGTCGCGGCCGCGGAGAAAAAGGGCGTGCCGCGCGAGAAGCTCACCGGCACGATCCAGAACGACATCCTCAAGGAATACGCGTCGCGCGGAACCTGGATCTGGCCGCCCGAACCGTCGCTGCGGCTGATCGCCGACACGATCGAATTCTGTGCGGCCGAGGTACCGCGGTTCAACGCGATCTCGGTCGCGGGCGCGCATTTCCGCGACGCAGGCGCCAACGCCGTGCAGGAAATGGCCTTCACGTTGGCCGACGGGGTCACCTACTGTGACACGGTCGTCGAGCGCGGACGGATGAGCATCGACAAGTTCGCGCCGCAGATCTCGTTCTTCTTCTACACCCATGGCGACTTCTTTGAGGAGATCGCCAAATACCGTGCCGGCCGGCGGCGGTGGGCCACGATCGTGCGCGAGCGCTACGGCGCGACAACCGACAAGGCGTCGATGTTCCGCTTCGGCTGCGTGTCCGGCGGTGCGTCGCTGTATGCACCGCAGGCGCAGAACAACCTCGTGAGGGTGGCGTACGAGGCGATGGCGTCGGTGCTCGGCGGCGTGCAGTCGATGTTCACCGCGGCCTGGGACGAGCCGTTCGCGCTGCCGAGCGAGGAGTCCGCGACGCTCGCGCTGCGCACGCAGCAGATCCTGGCGTACGAGACCGGCGTGACCAAGGTGGCCGACCCGCTGGGCGGGTCGTACTTCGTCGAGGCGCTCACCGACGCCACCGAGGCCAAGATCATCGAGATCATGGACGATCTCGAAAAGCACGGCGGCATGGTGCGCTGCATCGAGGACGGTTATCTGCAGGGTCTGATCGCCGACGAGGCGTTCAAGATCCATCGGGAGATCGAGTCGGGGGAGCGGCCGGTCGTCGGGGTCAACCGATTCGTCGCCGATGAGCCACCGCCCGAGATCGCCACATACGAACTCGACGCCGAAGGCCGCGACCTGCAACTCAAGCGGCTGACCAAGGTCAAGGCCGAACGTGATTCCGCGCTCGTGAAACAGACGCTGGCAAGTCTTTCCGCAGCGGCCGAGGGAGACGACAATCTGATGCACAAACTGATCGACTGCGCCAACGCGTATTGCACGGTGGGCGAGATGGTGTCGGCGCTCAAGGCGGTTTGGGGCGAGTTCCAGCAACCGGTGGTGTTCTAGGGATGCCGACACGAGTATTGGTCGCGAAGCCCGGTCTCGACGGGCATGACCGCGGCGCCAAGATCGTCGCCCGGACGTTGCGCGACGCCGGATTCGAGGTCATCTACACCGGCATCCGTCAGCGCATCGAGGACATCGTCTCGATCGCGCTGCAGGAAGACGTTGCGCTGGTCGGCCTTTCGATCCTGTCGGGCGCGCACGTGGCGCTGACCGCTCGCACCGTCGAGGCGTTGCGCGCCGCCGACGCAGGCGACATCGCCGTCGTGGTGGGCGGCACCATCCCGCAGGGCGATGTGCAGAAGCTGCTCGACGCCGGAGCCGCCGCGGTGTTTCCGACCGGCACCGGCCTGGACACCTTGGTGACCGAGGTCCGTGCCCTGACTGAGAAGGTGAGCTGACATGCGATTGGGCGTGATGATCGGGGCCGAGCGCGGCGATATGGCCCGCAAGGTCAACAAGCTCGCGGCCGACATCCAGTGGGCCGAGGCCGCGGGTCTGGACAGCGCGTGGATGCCGCAGGTGCCCGACGACTTCGATGCGCTCACCATGGTGTCGTTGATGGCCGCGCACACGTCGACGATCGAGCTTGGCACCGCGGTGGTGCCGTTGCAGGCGCAGCATCCAATTGCCCTGGCGCGTCAGGCATTGTCGACGCACGCCGTGGCGGAGGGACGGCTGGCCCTCGGGGTCGGGCCGTCGCACCACTGGATCATTCGCGACATGCTGGGCTTGCCGTACGAGAAGCCGGCCGCCTACACGCGTGACTATCTCGAAGTGCTCAACGCCGCATTGGCCGGCCCGGGCCCCGTCGACGTCGAGAACGATACGTTCACCGTGCACAACCCCACCGCGCTCGCGGCGGAGACACCGCTGCCGGTGCTCGTCGCGGCGCTCGGGCCGGTGATGCTGCAGCTCGCCGGCGAACTGGCCGACGGCACCGTGCTGTGGATGGCCGACGAGAAGGCCATCGGCGAGCACATCGCGCCCAAGATCACCAAAGCCGCCGCCGGGGCGGGCCGGTCCGCACCACGCATCGTGGCGGGAATTCCGGTGTGCCTGTGCGCCAACTCCGAGATCGACGCGGCCAGGGAGCGTGCCAATCGCATTCTCGCCGAGGCGGAGACGTCGCCGAACTACCAGCGGCTACTGGATCGCGGCGACGCCCGCAACGTCGGCGACCTGTGCGCGGCAGGCGACGAAGACGCGATCCTGGCGCGGTTCAAGAAGTTCGCCGATGCCGGCGTGACGGACCTGTCGGTGCGGCTGCTGCCGATCGGGGACAACCGCGACGCGCTGATCGCATCGAAGTACCGGACGCGCGAGGTGATCGCCGAGCTCGCCAAGCAGGTGCGGTGAGCGTGTACGTATGCGAGATGACCCGCCGAGACTACGGCTTTTGCCGGGTTTTCGGCCTTTTCGCGTCACAAACCGTAGTGTCGGCGCGATGACTGCCCCGCTGGCCGGCATTCGCGTCATCGAGGTCGGCGTCATGCTGGCCGGTCCGTACGCCACGATGATGCTGGCCGATCTCGGCGCCGAGGTGATCAAGGTCGAGCCGCCCGGCGGTGAGATATCCCGGCAGGTCAGTGACAGCTACTTCGCGAGCCTCAACCGGGGCAAGCGCAGTCTGTGCCTCGATCTGGCGTCGGAAGCCGGGCAGGCCAAACTCGGTGAGCTCGTCGCGAATTCGCACGCGTTGCTGGTGAACATGAAGCCATCGGTGATCCGAAGGCTTGGTCTCACCTATGACGCACTGCGTCGCCACAACGAGAAGATCGTGTGTGTGGCGATGACGGGTTTCGGCCTCGACGGCGGCGACGACCCGGCGTTCGACTACGTGATCCAGGCCGCGACCGGGGTGGCGGCGATGACCGGTGATCCGGACGGTCCGCCGACACTGCCCGGGTACTCGTCGGCCGACAACTCGACCGGCCTGACTGCCGCGCTGGGCCTGTTGGCGATGATCGTGTCGGGCCAGGGCGGCCAGGTCGACGTCTCGCTGCGTGATGTCATGCTGTCGCAATTGAACTACCGGGCCTCGGCGTACCTCAACGACGGAGCTGAGCCGCGGCGGTACCCATACGGTGCGCACTCCTATTACGTTCCCGCGCAGCTCTTTCCGACGGCCGACGGCTACTTGGCGCTGTTCATCACCCACGACGGATTCTGGAAGTCGTTCGCCGCGGAGGCCGGCGTGGAGGGCTTCGCCACCATGGCCGAGCGAGCCGCGCGGCGCGAGGAGGTGCTCGACGTCGTGATCGCGGTATTGGCGACCGACACCGCGGCCGGCTGGGAGTCACGACTCAAGCCGCTCGGAATTCCGGCAGCCGCGGTGCGCAGCCTCCCCGAGGCGTTGACGGCCACACCGGAGGTCTTGGTGACCGCGGGGGATTTTCGGTTGGTGGGCAACCCGATTCGCGTCGCTGGGTATACGCCGGATTACCGGCCGGCGCCGGTGTTCGACGAGTACGCCGAACAAGCTCCGGTTCAATCCTCGTCGTAGGAGACCGTGATGCTGTCGCAGTCCGGCACGGCCTGGCAGGTCAGCACATATCCATCGGCGACTTCGTCGTCGTCGAGTGCGTCGTTGACGCGCATCGTCGCGGTGCCCTCGAGGAGTTTGGCCATGCATGTGCCGCAGTTACCGGCCTCGCACGAGAACGGCGGGGTCATGCCGGCCCGGCGGGCACTCTCCAGGAGGGTTTCGCCCTGCCGCCGCGGCACCGACGCCTGCTCGCGGTCGAACACGATCGTGACCTTCCCACCCGTTTCGCCGGCGGGCGTTGGTTCTGCGGTCATGTGACTCCCCTGCGCACTATCATTCTGACCTAGCGAGAATATCATTCTCTTTAAATGATAGTATCTTCTCGGTCGGGTTTCCAGGTCGCTGCAGCGCGGTGCACAGTTCGGAGAGGGGTTGCAGCTCTTGACTGAAGGCACAATTGCTCCTCGCGTCCATACCGAAGTCGCCCTTGCCTTCGAGGATCGCGAGTACACCCTCGCCGCATTGGATGCGCTCACCAGTGGCATGGCCACCACGCTCGAACACCGCGGCGTGAAGCCCGGCGACCGCGTCGCGATCATGTCGTCGAACCGGCCCGAGTTCGTGGTGGCGCTGCGCGCGATCTGGCACCTCGGTGCCGCCGCGGTTCTGATCAGCCCGGCGTGGAAGGCCACGGAGGTGAGCCACGCGCTGGCGTTGACCGGCGCCTCGCACGCCGTCGGTGACCATGACGTGCTGGCCGAACAGATGCCGATGCTGCATCTCGATGAGCCGATCACCCCGGGCTCGCGGCAATTCGAACCGACGGCCCCCGACGCCGACGCATTGTTCGTGTTCAGTTCCGGAACCACCGGGATGCCGAAGGCGGTACGGCATACGCACGGCGGGTTCGCGGCAGCGATTCGGCATTGGCGCGATGCGCTCGGCCTCACCGCGGCCGACCGCATGCAGATCATGACGCCGCCGTCCCACATCCTGGGCCTGCTCAACATCGCCATGGTGCTCGACACCGGTGCCTGGATGCGGCTGCACCGCCGCTTCGACGTCGACCAGATGCTGCGTCACATCGAATCCGACCGCATCACGATCGAGATGGCCGTCGCTCCAATCGCTTTGGCGCTGGCCGCACATCCCGAGCTGGAGAGCTTCGACCTGTCGTCGCTGCGGTACGTCATGTGGTGTGCGACGCCGGTGACGCGCAGCGTCGCCGAGGCCGTGACCGAGCGGGCCGGCGTGCGGTGGCTCACGGCATACGGAACCACCGAACTGCCGGTCATCGCGTGCAACCCGCTCACCGAGACCCGCATCGAGACGGTCGGCACCCCGGTGCGCGGAGTGGACGTACGCATCGCCGACGACGGCGAGATCCAGGTGCGCTCGGATTCGGTCATGGCGGGCTACCTGCCCGAGTCGGCGACCGCAGATGCGTTCGCCGGCAACTGGTATCGCACCGGCGACATCGGCCACCTCGACGACGACGGCTTCCTGCACATCACCGACCGCTCGAAGGAGATGGTCAAGGTCCGGGGCTTCCAGGTGGCCCCCGCCGAGGTCGAAGCCGTTTTGCACGGCCACCCCGCGGTCGCCGACTGTGCGGTGTTCGGCGAGCCTCATCCGGTCAACGGGGAGGCCATCGTCGCGGCCGTCGCGACAAGTTCGGCGGTGTCCGCCGACGAGTTGATCGGCCTGGTCGGTGACCGCCTGGCGTCATACAAGCGGCCCAGCCGCGTGGAGTTCGTAACCGAAATACCGCGGTTACCTTCGGGAAAGGTATTGCGACGAGTGCTGAAGGAGCGGCATGGACGTCCGTCTGACGGCTGAGCAGCAGCAGCTGCGAGAGGCCGCAGCGAAACTGGCCGACGATCTGGGACCGGGGTCGGTCCAGGAATTGTCGGACGAAAGCCGGATCGCCCGGTTGGAAAGCACCGTCGCCGCCACCGAGTGGCGCACGCTGCGGGCCGACGGAGCCTCCGGGGTGGAGGTGGCGATCGTCGCCGAGGAGTTCGCGCGTGGACTGGTCGACGTGCCGTTCCTCGGCCCGGTGCTTGCCGACGATCTGGGCCGCCGGTTGGGCCGCGAGATCCCGGTGGGGACGGCTGAAGCCGCCACTCCTGGCGTCGACCTGACGCGCAGCAGCGTCGGCGCCGACGAGGCACCCGCGGCGTTGGCCGAGCTGTCGGCCGATGACGCGCTCCGCTGGCACGCACTGGCCCTTGCGACCACGAGCGCCGACCTCGTCGGCGCGGCTCGCGGCGCGCATGCTCTCGCGGTCGATTACGCGAAGGTGCGTGAGCAGTACGGCTCGACCATCGGGTCCTACCAGGCCATTGCGCATCTGCTGGCCGAGTCGCTCGCGCTGATCGAAGGTTCGGTGAGCGTCCTGCGCCATGCCGCGTGGGCCGTCGACGAGCTTCCTGCCGAGGAGACCGTGCGCGCGGGGCGGATCGCCAAGATCTACTGCGCCCGCGCGGCGCGGACGGTGTGCGAGACCGCGATCCAGGTGCACGGCGGAATCGGCAACACCTGGGAATGCCTGGCGCACGTGTACCTGCGGCGCGTGCTGACTTCCACTGAGTTGTGGCCTGTCGTACTGGAGGAGATCGATCTTGGATTTTCGTGATTCGCCCGAGGAAGCGGCATTCCGGGACCGGTTGCGGGCCTGGCTCGCCGACAACGCGGCGTCGTTCAAGGCGTCCGGCGACGACTACTGGGCCAGGCAGGGGGAGTGGCACCAAGCCCTCTACGCCGCAGGGTTTTTCGGTACGTCATGGCCGAAGGAGTTCGGCGGTCAGGAGCTGCCGCCGGTCTACGACGTGATCGTCGACGAGGAACTCGCGCGTGCCGGTGCACCACCGCGACCCAGCCTCGGCTACCTCGTCGTCGGGTTGGGACACCATGGCAGCACGGAACTGCAGCAGCGGTTCCTGCCCGGCATGATCAACGGGACCGAGCGCTGGTGCCAGGGCTTCTCGGAGCCCGGTGCCGGCTCGGACCTCGCCTCGTTGACCACCACGGCCACGCGCGACGGCGACAACTACATCATCAACGGCCACAAGATCTGGACCAGTTACTCCGATGTGGCCGACTGGTGTCTCGTGCTGGCCCGCACGGACAAGGATGTGCCGCGGCACAAGGGCATCTCGGCGTTCATCGTCTCGATGCATCAGAACAGCATCGAGCAGCGGCCACTGCAGATGATCAACGGCGTCACCACCGAGTTCGGCCAGGTGGCCTTCGACGGCGCGGTCGTGCCGGCGTCGCAGATGGTCGGTGAGCCCGGTGACGGCTGGCGGCTGGCCATGACCGTCGTCAGCCATGAGCGCGAACCCTCGACCCTCGGCTACTCGGCACGCTACGGAAAACTGGTGCGCGAGATGGCCTCTCGGGTTGATGGCAGGGCGCCCGAAGATCTGGCGTGGGCCGCGGTCCAGGCCGAGATGTTGCGGCTGCACGTGCGACGCAGGCTCTCCGAACAGCTCGACGGCATCAAACACGGCCCACAGGGCTCACTGGACAAGCTGCTGATGACCTGGGTCGAGCAGGCGGTCGGCCATGCCGCACTCGCGGTGAGCGGAACCACCGATCCCGAGCTGCTCAGTGCGTACCTCTACAGCCGTGCGCAGAGTGTCATGGGCGGCACGTCGCAGATTCAGAAGAACATCATCGCCTCGCGAATCCTGGGACTGGGGGTTTAGCCGAAATGTATGGAATGCCAGACGAAATCGACGTCCAGGCCGACGGCGGGCTGCGCATCATCACGCTCAACCGGCCCGATGCGCTCAACGCGGTCAACGACAACTTGCACGTCGGGCTCGCGAAACTGTGGGAAGCGCTCAACGAGGACGCCGAAGCGCGGGCGGCGGTGATCACGGGTGCGGGCCGGGCGTTCTCGGCAGGTGGCGATTTCAACTATCTCGATGAGCTGCGACGCGATGAGGCCCTGCGGCAGAAGACGATCAAGCATGGGCGTGACCTGGTGATCGGCATGCTGCGCTGCCGCATCCCGGTTGTCGCCGCGGTCAACGGTCCCGCGGTCGGGCTCGGCTGCAGCCTCGCCGCGCTGTCCGACATCGTCTACATGGCTGAGACGGCGCACTTCGCCGATCCGCACGTGCAGATCGGTCTGGTGGCCGCCGATGGCGGGCCGCTGGTGTGGGGCTCGCAGATCAGCCTGTTGCAGGCCAAGGAGTTCGCGCTGACCGGCGTGCGTATCAAAGCCGACCGTGCGGTGGAGCTCGGTCTGGCCAATCATGTCGTCGCCGATCCGCTGGCCGAGGCGATCGCGTGCGCGAAGAAGCTCATGGACCTGCCGAAGCAGGCGGTCGAGGCCACCAAGCGATTGATGAACATCCAGCTCGAGCAGCGGGTGATGGCGTCGCTCGACTACGCCAACCTCGCCGAGTACGTGTCCTTCGGTACCGCCGACTTCAACAAGATCGTCGACGGCCTCATCGCCCCGAAGCCCTGACGGTTCTTTGGGGGTTGCCTTG
>NZ_JBONDW010000029.1:0-64908 GCF_054919535.1 Mycobacterium venezuelense | reverse complement strand
GCCCCTTACCCCGCTTGGCCGTCGGCACACCCTGCGCGGCCTCACGGGCGCGGCGCTTGGCATCCCACAACGCGGTGGCCCGGGCCTGGGCGGCTGCGAGGGCCGGTTTAAGCAGTTCGTACGTCTCGACCAGGGCGCGCAGCTGCTCCTCCGACGCCCCAGGATCGATATCGAACAAACTTTCGAACACGTGATCGATGCTACGCCCACCCACCGACAAGTCGGTTCGGCAGACGGCAGACTGCACTCTCATGGTCAGCGAAGCGGTGTTCATCGGCGGGCGTTCGGGCGCGGGCAAGACGACCGGCACCTCGTGTCCAGCACCGAAATGAGTACACGGCTACAAGCCGCTGCGGCTCACCACATTCCCACCGACGATCGCACCGTAGGCGACATCGCCGTCGACATCATCCGCATCACGGGATGGTGAGGACGTCACGAGTCCGCGTTGGATACCGTGGCACCGTGCATCGGTTACGCCGGGCCGGCCAGAAGTGTGCTGTGTCCGCTGCGGTCGTGGGAGCTCTCGCATGCGCTGCGGCATGCTCGCAGCCCGTGCCCGGGAAACCAGTTGCCGGCAATGATCCGTCCGGCCCGCCGACCTCAACTTCTCCGAACAACCAATGGCGCGACCATGTCCTGCCCTCGGACTGCTTGCTGACCGGTCAGCAGATGTCTGCCCTCGCCGGCGTCGAAGTCGACGACGGCCACGACACTGACGTCAAGAGCGCGGACGGGACCGTCGGCCACAATTGCAGTTACTACGCCACGGCGGGCGGCGTGCCTTCGTTCACCGCACAGATCAAGGTTCAATCGCCGACCACTGGAGTGATCACCGAGGCGATGCTCTCGGATATCGGCAAGCCTGGCGCCACAGAGATTCCTGGCATCGGCCAACGCATGATCGTCGAACCCGTCACGACCCCAGGGGCATTCCCCGCGATGCGCGTAGCCACCGACAAGTATCTGGCGAACGTCGTACTCGTGGCCGGCAACATCCCCGGGCCGCCCGACCTCGCAGCGTGGAAGAAGGCGGCATCCGAGATTGTCGAGTCGCTACCCGACTAGGAATCCAGCCAGGGTCCGATGCGGCGCAGCGCCTCTTCGATGTCACTCGTCGGACCGGCGAATGACAGCCGGACATAGGAGCCGCCGCGGACGGTGTCGAAGTCGATGCCGGGAGCGATCGCAACGCCCGTGTCTGCCAACAGCTTCGAGCAGAATGACAGCGAATCGTTGGTGAACTCGCTGACATCGGCGTACACGTAGAACGCGCCGTCGGTCGGTGCCAGGCGGTCGATCCCGATCGCGCGCAGCCCGTCGAGCAGCAGTCGCCGGTTGTCGGCGTAGTGGGCTAGCAGACCCTCGGCCTCGCCGAGCGATTCCGGCGTGAACGCGGCCACCGCGGCGTGCTGGGCCAGCGCGGGCGGGCAGATCGTGAAATTTCCGGTCAGGCAGTCCACGGCGCGACGCAGCTCCATCGGGACCAGCAGCCAGCCCAGCCGCCAGCCGGTCATCGCGAAGTACTTTGAAAAGCTGTTGACCACCACCGCATTTCGTGAGGTCTCCCACGCGCAGCTGGTCGCCGGCGCACCCTCGTAAACAAGGCCGTGGTAGACCTCGTCACTGATCAGCCGGACGCCTGACGCGTCGCACCAGGACGCGATCGCTGCCAGCTCCTCGGGCGGGATCACCGTGCCGGTGGGATTGGCTGGGCTCGCGACGATCACCCCCTGCACGGGCGGATCGAGTTCGTCAAGCATGGCCACGGTCGGCTGGAACCGGGTCTCGGAGCCGCACGGAATCTCCACGACCTCACACCCGAGCGCCGTGAGGATGTTGCGGTAACACGGATAGCCCGGGCTGGCGATCGCCACGCGATCGCCGACGTCGAAGCAGGCGAGGAACGTCAGCAGGAATCCGCCCGAGGATCCGGTGGTGAGCACGACGTCGTCGACCCCGACGTCGATTCCGTACTTGCTGTACGACGACGCGATCGCCGCACGCAGTTCGGGGATGCCGAGCGCCACGGTGTAGCCCAGCTGATTGCGGTTCAGCGCCGCGACGGCTGCCTCCCGCACCGGCGCCGGTGCTCCGGCGCTGGGCTGGCCGGCTGACAGATTGACCAGGTCACCGTGCGTGCGCTGGCGCTCGGCGGCAGCCAGCCACACGTCCATGACATAAAACGGCGGGATACCGGCGCGCAGCGAAACGTCCATCCCAGCCAGGCTAGAACACCTCGACTTCGAGCCGCCGAAGGTGCTCGCGGGGCGGACCGAGCAGCTGCGCGCTGCCGTGGGCTCGCTTGAAGTAAAGCTGGATGTCGTGTTCCCAGGTGATCGCGATACCGCCGTGCATCTGGACGGCCTCGGCGGTCACAGCTGACAGCGCCTCACTGGCGAAGTAGCGGGCGAGCGAGGCCGAGGTGGGTGACGGGTCCGCGATCGAGTCGTGCACGACGGCTCGCGCGGAGGCCACCTTGACGTAGAGGTCGGCCATCCGGTGCTTGAGTGCTTGGAAGCTGCCGATCGGGCGGCCGAACTGTACGCGGTCCTTGGTGTATGCGACGGTCAGGTCAAGACAACGTGATGCGGCGCCGATCTGTTCGGCAGCCATCAACAGCGCGGCGGTGTCGGCGAGGCCGGGATCGGCGCCCAGCGTGGCGGTCTCTCCTGGCGTGACTGCCGACAGCCGACGAGTGAGATCCATCGTCGTCTTGGGCAGCGCGGTGAAAGTGGTCCAGCGGGTGAGGTTCTCACCATCAGCGGCGATGACGACGTCGGCGACGTCACCATTGATGACGTACTCGGGATCGAACACCACCGCCCCGATGGACGTGCCCTCAGCCAATGCCTCGAGTGGCTCGGCGTGATCGGTTGCGAGCAGCGCGAACTCGGCAAGCGTGGTACCGAGCAGCGGGGTGGGGACGAGCGCCTTACCGAGCTCCTCGAGAACCACTGCGGCGTCGGCCAGTTCGCCGCCGGCGCCACCCAGCTCCTCGGGCACCACCAGCGCGGCGGCCCCGACCTGCTCACACAGCAGTTGCCACAACTTCTCGTCGTAGCCGCGCTCGGATTCCATCGCCGCGCGCACCGCCTCTGGTGACGCATGCTTGTCGACCAGCGCGGCGACGGTGTCGCGCAAGAGTTCGCGTTCTTCGCTCACGAGAGGACCTCCAGCAGTCGGCGCCGGTGCAGTGTCGGATCTCCCCAGGCCGAGCGCAGCGCCTGCACACGAAGCAGTAGCAGGGAAAGATCGTGTTCCTGGGTGAACCCGATGGCGCCGTGGGTCTGCAGCGCCGATCGAGCGGCAAGCAGCGCCGCATCCGCGGCGGCGACCTTGGCCGCACTCACGTCGCGTGCCGTCTCCGGCGATCCCTGCGTCAGTGACAGCGCCGCGCCGTACACGAGCGGGCGGGCCAGCTCGACCGCGATGTGCACATCGGCGAGCTTGTGCTTGATGGCTTGGTAAGAGCCGATGATCCGACCGAATTGACTGCGCTGCTTGGCATATTCGACGGACTGGTCGAGCATGGCCTGACCCGCACCGACCAGCTGGGCGGCCGTGGCCAGTACACCGAACTCGTAGGCGCGCGCGGTGTCGGCGGGCCGCGCGTCACCGGTCGCGTTCACGTCGAACAGCTTTCGCGCGGGGTCGACGGACTCGTGCTGCGTGCCGGCGGCACCTTCGCGAACCTCGCCGTCACTGCCTACCAACACGAGGCCCGCGGTGTGGGCATCGACGGCGCGCGGCACCTGGGGCGGCAGCGCGACAGTGGCGATCAACTCGCCCGACGCCAACGCTCCCGACCGCTCGTCGTCGGCCAACAAGATCGGTGCGACGCCGATGGATTCGGTGACCGGACCGGGCACAGCCCAGTAGCCCAGCCGCTCGAATGCCACGACGGCATCCACCGGGTGGGCTTCGATGCCGTCGAACTTCTCGGCCACCAGAAGAGCCGTCACACCGAGGTCGGCAAGCTGTGACCACACCTTGCGACCGGGCGCGGTGTCGCCGGCCGCCCACGCCCGGACTGCAGCGGGTACGTCGGCGGCGCCGAGCGCCGCATCGATACTGGCCGCGAAATCGCGCTGCTGTTCGTCTATCTCGAAGTTCACTTGCTCTTCCCTCCAGATTCACGCGGTAGGCCGAGCAATCTCTCTGCGATGATGTTGCGCTGAATCTCGTTGGTGCCGGCGTAGATCGGGCCGCCGAGCGCGAACAGCAGTCCTTCGGTCCAGGAGTCCATGAGTTCGCCGTCTGCGCCTCGCATGTCGAGCGCGGTCTGATGCAGTGCGACGTCGAGGTCTGACCAGAACACCTTGGTCACCGATGATTCGGCGCCGAGCTCGCCGCCGTTGGCCAGCCGTGTCACGGTGCCGAAGGTGTGCAGCCGGTAGGCCTGCGCCTTGATCCAGGCGTCAGCCACCCGATCGGTGAAGACCGGATCCGGGTTGGCCTTCCAGAGCGACACGAGGCGCTCGGCCGGAGCCAGAAAGCGGGCCGGGCTGCGCAGTGACATGCCGCGCTCGTTGCTCGACGTGCTCATCGCCGCGCGCCAGCCGTCGTGCACCCCGCCGATCACGTCGTTGTCCGGGACGAACACGTCATCGAGGAAGATCTCGCCGAATCCGGTGTCGCCGCCGAGCTGGGCGATCGGGCGCACGGTGATGCCCTCGGCCTTCAAGTCGAACATGAAGTACGTCAGGCCCTTGTGGCGCTGCGCTTCCGGGTCGGAGCGGAACAGGCCGAAGCCGCGCTCGCCGAACGGTGCGCGTGAGCTCCAGATCTTTTGGCCGTTCAGCTTCCAGCCGCCGTCGACCTTGGTCGCCGTCGACCGCAGCGATGCCAGGTCGCTACCCGATTCTGGCTCGGACCACGCCTGGGCCCAGATCTCCTCGCCGCTCGCCATTTTCGGCAGGACCCGGTCGAGCTGTTCCGCTGTGCCGTGCGCGAACAACGTCGGCGCGAGCATCGAGGTGCCGTTGGCGCTCGCCCGGCCCGGCGCGCCTGCACGGAAGTACTCCTCCTCGAACACCACCCACTGCAGCAGGGTCGCGTCACGGCCGCCGTACTTCTTCGGCCACGCAATCACCGAGAGGCCGGCGTCGAACAGCACCTTGTCCCAGCGCCGATGCTGCTCGAATCCTTCGAGCGTGTCGTACGACTTCGTCGGGAAGGATTCCCGATTGGCTTCCAGGAACTCACGGACCTCGGCCCGAAAGGCCTCGGTCTCGTCGTCGAAACTCAGGTCCATTACACCCTTTCCCGCAGGACCGGCTTGACCACCTTGCCGCCCGGATTGCGCGGCAACACGTCAAGAAACTCCACCGATCGCGGCACCTTGAAGTTCGCCAGATGCTCGCGCGCATAGGCGATAACAGCTGCCTCGTCGAGTTGCGCCCCGGCCTTGACCACTACGAATGCCTTGCCCACTTCGCCGAGCCGGTCGTCGGGCACCCCGATCACGGCGGACTCGGCCACGCCGTCCAGCCGGGCCAGCACCTGCTCGATCTCCGCCGGATACACGTTGAACCCGCCGCAGATGTACATGTCCTTGAGTCGGTCGGTGATCGTGAGGTTTCCCGCGGCATCCAACGTGCCGATGTCGCCGGTGTGCAGCCAGCCGTCGGCGTCGATGGCCGCGGCAGTGGCTTCTGGATCGTCGAGGTAACCGAGCATGACGTTCGGACCCCGCAGCAGCACCTCGCCCGAATCATCCAGCCGCAGCTCGAAATCGGCGATGGGCCTGCCGCATGTCGTCGCGACGGTGACGGCATCGTCGTCAGGCCGGCACATGGTGCCGAACCCGGCGGCCTCGGTGAGTCCGTATGCGGTGAGGACGATGTCGATGTCGAGCTCGTTCTGCATGCGCTCGATCAGCACGACGGGGACGACGGCGGCGCCCGTGACCGCAAACCGCAGTGAGCTCAGGTCGTAATCCGATCGCTTCGGGTGGTCGAGCAGCGACTGGTATATGGTCGGCGGCCCGGGCAGTACGGTGATGCGCTGCTCGGCAACGGCTTTCATCGCTTGCTCCGGATCGAACGTCAACTGTGGAATCAGCGTCGCGCCCGTCTGCAGGCAGGCCAGGATGCCTGCCTTGTAGCCGAAGTTGTGGAAGAAGGGATTGATGCACAGGTAGCGATCGGCGCTGGTGACTTGACCGCACTCGGCCCACGCGGCCGACCCGTCGAGCGACTGCCGATGCGCGCACCGCACGCCCTTGCTGCGGCCCGTCGTGCCGGAGGTGAACAGGATGTCGGAGACATCGTCGGGTTCGACGGCGGCGGCGCGCCGGTCGACCTCGCCAAGATCGGTGCCCTGCGCCACGAACTCGTCCCAAGTCCCGTCGTGCTCGTCGACCGGCACGCGCACGATGTGACGTAAAGCGGGCAGCGCCGCGCGGTCCAGGTCGGCACTCTTGTCGGAGCCGAGGAACTTGCCCGCCGCGATCAGCAGGGGAGCGGCGGTGCGGGCCAGGATGTCGGTGGCCTCGCTCGCCGTGTAGCGCGTATTGAGTGGCACCACCACGCCGCCGGCGTAGTGCGTGGCCAGGCAGGCCACCACCCAGTGCCACGTGTTCGGCGACCAGATGGCGACGCGGTCACCGGGTTGCACGCCTAACGCGATCATCGCCGCGGCAGCCTGGCGAACCTCGTCCCGCAGCTGCGAGTAAGTCAGCCTGCGATCAGTGCTGATCAGGGCGTCATAGTCGCAAAACTGCACGGCAATCCGGTCCAGCACCGCTGGAACGGTGCGGCGGGCGCTCGTCATGGTGCTCCTCTAACAAAGCAAGTGCTTGGTAGGTTAGCCTACAAGGGTGATAGAGGTCCAGGAGTTCCGGGCCGAGGTCCGGCAGTGGCTCGCAGACAATCTCGTCGGTGAATTCGCCGCGCTCAAGGGCCTGGGCGGACCGGGTCGTGAGCACGAAGCCTTCGAAGAGCGCCGTGCATGGAATCAGCATCTCGCTGCGGCAGGTCTCACCTGTCTCGGATGGCCGGTCGAGCACGGCGGGCGCGGATTGTCGGTCGCACACCGAGTTGCCTTCTACGAGGAGTACGCGCGTGCCAACGCGCCCGACAAGGTCAACCACCTTGGCGAGGAACTGCTCGGGCCCACGCTCATCGAATACGGCACCCCCGAACAGCAGAAGCGGTTCCTGCCCAAGATCCTCGACGTCACCGAGTTGTGGAGCCAGGGCTACTCCGAGCCGAACGCAGGCAGCGACCTGGCCAACGTGTCGACGACGGCGGAACTCGTCGGCGACGAATGGGTGATCAACGGTCAGAAGGTGTGGACGTCACTGGCGCACTGGGCGCAGTGGTGCTTTGTGGTGGCCCGCACCGAGAAGGGCTCCAAGCGGCACGCCGGCCTGTCCTACCTACTTGTCCCGCTCGACCAGCCTGGCGTCGAGATCCGGCCGATCATCCAGCTCACCGGTGACTCAGAATTCAACGAGGTGTTCTTCGACGACGCGCGTACCGACGCGTCTCTGGTGGTCGGTCAGCCCGGAGACGGCTGGCGCGTGGCGATGGGAACATTGACGTTCGAGCGCGGCGTATCGACGCTTGGCCAACAGATCCGTTATGCGCGTGAGCATTCCAACCTGGTCGAGCTGGCCAAGCGTACCGGCGCGGCCGACGATCCGCTTATCCGTCAGCGGCTCACCCAGTCCTGGACCGGCCTGAAGGCCATGCGGTCCTATGCATTGGCGACCATGGATGCCGAACAACCCGGCCAGGACAACGTCTCGAAACTATTGTGGGCCAACTGGCATCGCGAACTCGGCGAGATCGCCATGGACGTGCAGGGCATGGCCGGATTGACACTCCCCGAGGGTGAGTTCGACGAATGGCAGCGGCTCTATCTGTTCTCGCGTTCGGACACCATCTACGGCGGGTCCAACGAAATCCAGCGCAACATCATCGCTGAGCGTGTGCTCGGCCTACCTCGGGAAGCTAAGGGATGAACCTCGCAGACGTTCCGAAAGAGATTGACGGACACGGACTTCTGACCGGCAAGGTGGTCCTCGTGACCGCTGCGGCGGGCACCGGCATCGGCTCGACGACCGCGCGACGCGCCCTTCTCGAAGGCGCCGACGTCGTGGTGTCCGACTACCACGAGCGCCGCCTGGGGGAGACCCGCGAAGAGTTGGCCGGCCTCGGGTTGGGCCGGGTCGAATCGGTGGTGTGCGACGTCACCTCCACCGCAGCCGTCGACGCGTTGATCACCGAGACCGTGGCGAAGGCCGGCCGCCTGGACGTGCTGGTGAACAACGCCGGCCTCGGTGGCCAGACGCCGGTGATCGACATGACCGACGACGAGTGGGACCGCGTCCTAAACGTCACGCTCACCTCGGTCATGCGCGCGACCCGTGCCGCGCTGCGGTACTTCCGCGGCGTCGAGCACGGTGGCGTCATCGTCAACAACGCGAGTGTATTGGGCTGGCGTGCACAACATTCGCAGTCGCACTACGCCGCCGCCAAGGCCGGCGTGATGGCGCTGACGCGGTGCAGTGCGATCGAAGCCGTCGAGTACGGCGTGCGGATCAACGCGGTGTCGCCGAGCATCGCGCGGCACAAGTTCCTGGAGAAGACCTCCTCTTCTGAGCTGCTGGATCAGCTCGCCTCCTACGAGGCATTCGGCCGTGCCGCCGAGCCGTGGGAGGTGGCGGCCACCATCGCATTCCTGGCCAGTGACTACTCCAGTTACCTGACCGGCGAGGTCATCTCGGTGTCGAGTCAGCGGGCCTGAGACCCACCCGGTCCGCCCACCCGCGAATGTCTCCTTTGTTGATGGCCAGCGCCAGCAGCTCGGGAAAGGCATCGGGCGTGCAGGCGAACGCCGGGATCTCCATCGCCGCCAGATCGGCCGCGATCTCGCGGTCGAACGACGGTGCACCCGAGTCGGACAGTGCGAGCAACACGATGACCTGAACCCCGGCGTCGGTGAGTTGTTTGACGCGCGCGAGCATTTCGTCGCGGATGCCGCCCTCATAGAGGTCGGAGATCAGTACGAAGATGCTGTCGGCCGGACGGGTGATCAGGCTCTGGCAGTAGGCGACGGCACGGTTGATGTCGGTGCCGCCGCCCAACTGGGTTGAGAACAGCACGTCCACCGGGTCATCGAGCAGGCCGGTGAGGTCGACGACTTCGGTGTCGAACACCACCAGCGACGTACGCAGGGACCGCATCGACGCGATGACGGCGCCGAACACCGCCGAGTACACGATCGATTCGGCCATCGACCCGGATTGGTCGATGGCCAGCACGACGTCCTTGGTCATCGACCGGCCCGCGCGACGGTACCCGACGAGTCGCTCCGGGATGATCGTGTTCAGTTCGGGCTGAAACGTTTTCAGGTTCCGCGCGATGGTGCGGTTCCAGTCGATATCGGCGGTGAGCGGACGGTTGGTCCGGGCGCTGCGGGACAGTGCACCACGCAGCGCGGCGCGGGTGCCGTCGGCCACACGTCGTTCGATGTCCTCGACGACCCGGCGCACCAACGCCCGGGCCGAGGATTTCGACTCGTCGGGGATGGCCTCGCCCAAGCTGATGAGTGTGGTGGCCAGCGACAGGTCAGGGACGATGCTCTCCATCATCTCCGGCTCCAGCAACAGTGTCCGCAGGTTCAGCCGCTCGATCGCGTCCTGCTGCATGACCTGAACCACGGTGCTGGGAAAGTACTTCCGGATATCGCCCAACCAGCGCGCCACCTTGGGTGCCGACCCGCCGAGCCCACCCCTGCGGTCATAGAGAGCCGCCAGCGCCTTGTCCATCTCGACGTCACCGGCACTCAGTTTGGGCAGCGCATCGGCATCAGAGCCCAGCACCAGGCGCCAGCGACGGCTCCGCTCATCGGTCACGATCGACCCCTCCCACGAAGATGGCTGCCGCAGCCAGCACCGCTGGGCGGGCGCGGTCGGCGTCGACGCCGAACTCGTTGCGTGGCGCCGACCCCGCGGTGCTGACCGCATGTCCGATGTTGCGCTTGATGCCGGCGTCGAACGTGCTGAAGGTGCGACGTACCAGAGGCAGCACATCGGTGAACTCGGCGGCGGGCAAACCGGTCAGCCATTCGTCGATCACGCCGAGAAGTTCGACGTCGTGGACGAGCAGCAGCCCGCTGCCCGACAGGAAGCCCTCGATCCACGCCGACTTCTCCTCAGCCGTCGCGCCGATGCTCAGCGCCCGGCGCATGCGCACCGCCGCCTCAGCGGTGCTGAAAACGCCGCCGTCGACACAAATCCGGACGAACCGACCGATCAGGCTCCCGTGCAGGTCGCCCCGGTCGGCCAGGCGCGCGATGGTGCTCAGCCACTCGGCACGGATCTGCGACTCAAGTAGATCGACGGTCTCGGTGACCGCGTTGACGTGGGCCAACATCTCGGCCGACGCGTCCGGGCCCAACCCGGTGAGCGTGGCGGGAAGACCGACATTCACGCGGCGCAGCAAGGATGTGGTGACCACGCCCAGGGCGCCCGCGTCGGTGCGGCGCACATCGCCGTAGCGCAGGGACCGGGCCAGCGCGGGCAGCGCGGCCATGAGTTCGGTGAGGTCGCGATCCACCGCGGCCTTGTTCTCCAGGGTCGTGAGAAGTTGTGAGACAGCGTCGTCGACACCGCCGAGCAGCGCGGCTTCGATCGTCGCGGTGACCTGTCCCAGATGCGCGGCGTTCTCGGCTGTGTCGGCCAGTTTGGCCCTACACGCTCGATAGACGGTGTTGCCCCACACCGAGGACACGATGATCTGCACGGCGAACTCGGGTTGCCACTGCAAAACCCAGGCTTCCTTGAAGGTGCCCTGCCCGCCGACGTCGTCGGGCTCGCCCCACGGAATGCCGAGCGTTGAAAGGCGATGTAGTAGTTGAGATTTGGCGAGATCGTTCGGTTTCCGCAGATCGAGGGTTACCTGCTTGGCGGTCGCATCGGGTTTGAGCCGCAGCGATTTCTGTTGCTTGGTGATGTCGGCCAACAGCGGCACCATCGGCAGATGTTCGGGGATGCTGCCGAGCTTTTCGCCCACCACGAGTTCACGCAGGATGAGGCCGAACCTGGCATCCGAACCCTCGCACAGTACGGCCTCGGTGGCTTCGTTGACCTCACTGAGGCCGGGGTGGGCACGTCCACGCATCGCCGCCAGCGCGTTGGCGAGCCGGACCCCTTCGATGACGTGGGCCGAGGATACGAAGATGTCACGGCCACGCAGCGCACGGGCCGCCAGGGTGAGCCAGGTTTCCACCGGCCGGTCCCGCTCGGCGAAGACATGCCGGTACCAGCCCGGCGAGCGTACGCCCGCGCCATAGCCCGATGCGGCGGCCAGTCGGGAATGCGTCCACGGCACCCATACGACGGCGGATTTGACCTTGGGTAAGCCGCGCAACATCGCTGAATCCGCGCTCACGGCAGGGAATTTCCCGGTGAGCGCCGGTGCATGCCAGGCACCGCAGACCACGACGATCGATGCGTACTCCTTGACCGCCTTGCGAATCACCTGGCGCATGTGGGCTTCGCGCTGACGTTCCACCTCGTCGTCGTGATCGGGCTCGAGCTCACGCACCGTCCACATGGCTTCCGTGATCGCATCGAATCCGGTTCCATCGGTACGTGATTCGACGACGTCATCCCACCAGCGTTCGGGGTCGTCGTAGCCACCGGCCTCGGCGAGTGCGGCGATCGGATCGACGCGCACCCGAGAAGGTTCTTCGTGGCGTTCGGCGCGTTGGGCGAGCACGGTGGCGGCCGGCAGGTCGCAGAACCGCACGGAAACGTGATGACGCGCCGCCCATTGCAAGGCCTGCCACTCCGGTGAGAACTCGCCGAACGGCCAGAATGCCGATACCGCCGGGTCATCGACCGCGTAGGCCATGATCGCGACCGGCGGCACCATGTCGATGTCGTCGACATCGGTGGTGAGCCGGTCGGCGTCGGACGGCCCTTCGATCACCACGCAGTCGGGCCGGATCCGGTCGAGTTCGGACAGGACCGCACGGGCCGACCCGGGACCGTGGTGGCGAATGCCGAGAACGTGGGTTTCGGTCACGAGTTCAGCACGTCGCGCGATGCTCGATAGAAGTCGGCCCAGCCGTCGCGCTCCCGGACCACGGCCTCGAGGTATTCCAGCCACACGACCGCGTCGTTGACGGGATCTTTGACGACCGCGCCGACGATGCCCGCGGCCGTATCGGCAGGCCGCAGAATCCCGTCACCGAAGTGCGCCGACATCGCGATGCCCTGCGTGACGACGGATATCGCCTCCGCGGTCGACAGGGTTCCCGACGGCTGCTTGAGCTTGTTGCGACCATCGGCGGTCAAACCGGAGCGCAGTTCACGGAAGACCGTCACGACGCGGCGAATCTCGTCGGCCGACGTCGGCACCTCAGGCAGCCGCAGCGAGCCGCTGATGTCGGCCACCCGGCGCGTCACGATCTCCACCTCGTCGTCCAGCGTGGCAGGCAGCGGCAGCACCACGGTGTTGAACCGTCGCCGCAGCGCCGAGGACAGCTCGTTGATACCGCGGTCGCGATCGTTGGCGGTGGCGATGACATTGAAGCCGTGGCTCGCCTGCACTTCGGTGCCGAGTTCGGGTATGGGCAAGGTCTTTTCGGACAGGACCGTGATGAGCGCGTCCTGCACTTCCGACGGTATGCGGGTGAGTTCTTCCAGCCGCGCGATCTTCCCGTCGCGCATCGCCGTCATGATCGGCGACGGGATGAGCGCCTGCTCCGACGGGCCCTCGGCCAGCAGCCGGGCGTAGTTCCAGCCGTACCGCACCGCCTCTTCGACGGTGCCCGCGGTGCCCTGGACAAGCAGGGTCGAATCGCCCGACACCGCGGCCGCAAGATGCTCCGACACCCACGTTTTGGCGGTGCCGGGCACTCCGAGCAACAGCAGCGCGCGGTCGGTGGCCAATGTTGCGACGGCCACTTCGACGAGGCGGCGCTGGCCGATGTACTTCGGCGTGATAGGCACTCCGCCAACGGTTTCTCCACCGAGTAGGTAGCGGACGACTGCGTGCGGCGACATCGACCAGTTCGGCGGCGCCGGTTTGTCGTCGGCGGCGCGCAGCGCGTCGAGCTCAGCGGCGAACAGTTGCTCGGCGTGTGGCCGCAGCAGGGCGGGCGCTTGGGTCATGGCAGTTCCTTTGCAAGGTCGATTCGCAGGGTGAGCAGTTCGAACACCGTGGCGCAGAACCGGTGTAGTGCCTCGTCGGTGGTGCGGTCGACCAGCTCGGCGAAGCGTCCGTGCCAGTCGAGTGGGTAACCGGCGGCCAGATGGGCCGCCGCGTCGCGGCGCTGCCGCTGCGTGCCCCACCCCGCACCGGCGAGGGAGCCGAACAGCGCCTCGGCCACAGGGCGATCGAACGGTCGCGGCAGCCCGGCGACGATCTGAGCGAGCGGAGCCCCCTCGGCAACGTTGGTCACCGCGCGGATCAGCTCTGCCGTGATCGCGGGATGCGCTGTCGCCGGTGCGTAGTGGTTCGCATAGTCGGCAGGCAGGCAGGCAGCGTGCCAAGAGCGGGACCGCCCAGCGTGGATCGTTGCCCCGCAGCGCGCTCACCGTGAGCGCTCTGAGAATGGCCTCGTCGTTCACCGCGCGGACCACCTTCTCCGGCCCCGCCGCGCCGAAGAACTCATCCCAGAACGCGATCGGCGTACGTTCGATGACGGCATCGGGTTGGCCGGTGGTCAGCCCGTCGCGCAGGGTTGCGGCGTCGGGTTCAGGTAACCCGTACACGGTGATCTTGACACCCAGCACGGACTTCTTCACCGAAAAGACCCGCGCGGCACGCTCTTTCATGCGTTCGATATAGCGGCTCCGGTGACGGCTGCCGAGCACGGCGATCGCGGCGGATCGCACGCCGGCGGCGCGGTCGTCGAGTGCCGACTCCAGGAACGGTTCGTCGCTTTCGAATTCGGGCGTCGCGAACACCTGTAGCAACAATGCGCGGGATTCGGCATCTTCGGCGTCCCAGTGCGTCATGACGAGTTCGCGGGCTCGGTCCGGGTCGATCTGTCGCGCCGTGGCGACCCAGTGCAGACGTTTGGCGGTGTCGCCGTGGGTGAACTCCGCCTCATCGGGCCATGCGTCACCGGCCGGGGATGCGATGCGCCGCAGTGTGCGGTGTTTGTGGCCGTAGTGCTCGACGGCGTACCACTGACCCGCCGATCCGATCACCGCCCAGAGCTCCGGTGTCACGCCGGCGCTTTGGTGTAGCCGGAGTAGTTCGGGGATAAGCCGAGGTGTCAGGCGCAAACCGGCGGCGGCGATGTCGGCGATGGCACCGTCGAGAACAGGCCGGACACTCATGGCCCGTTCAATGAGGAAGGCGTGGGTCTCGGTGATGAGCGGGCGCGTCTCCGGTGCGGCGGGGGCGGTGTTCGGCGTGACGTGTTCGGGAAGCTGCCCGGCCCGTCTGGCAACGGCGTACAAGCCGGCGACACGGAGCACCGATCCGATCGGGTCGCCCGGATCGCGCACCGTCTCCGCGCTGCCGTCGACCGGTGCGTCGAATACCGCCTCCGGCAATGGTTTTGTCCCGAGACCCACGGTCGCCGCGGAGATCATCCGCTGATAGTCACTCACAGTGCACTCACCACGAGACCAGCTGTGTGCAACGCCGACAGGGGATCGACTCCGGATATGCCGATCTCGACCAGCAGTGTGTGCAGCTGCCCGCCGGTCGCGGCCTGTAGGCGAGCCCACCGATCGTCGTCGCAGACGGCCGGTAGGGCATGGTCGTCGGCGTCCACCAGGTATCGGCGCTTCGGCTTACCCTGTTGAACCGGCCGGGCGGTCACGATGGCGGGGAACCGCACCAGCCACGGGTCGACCGTCATCGCGCGGGCCCGGCCGGCCAGTGCCTCGACCAGGAGAGTCCCGGCGATGTCGATCTCCTGGATGGGCACGGTGGGCACATCCCCGTCCGCTATCGCGACGCGAAAACTCGACGCGCCGCCCGGGTAGAAGTAGACGCCACCGGTGAACTCGCGCCCCGGTGTCAGCCGGGTGTCGAAACTCGCCCCGCTGGGCGCGGTCGACTGCACATTGACCAGCAGGCCGGTCTGCTTACCGCTCAACCACATTCGCCGGGTGGTGTAGCGCTCCTCGAGCGTCTCGGCGTATCCGAGCACCTGCCAGGTATCACTGACCGGATCGGTGGCCAGGACCTCGGCCCTCGACACGGTGAAACCGATATGGCGGCGCACCGCGGCCGCGGTCTCCGGCGGCAGCGTTGCGATGCCGCGGTAGGCGTCGATGAGCAAGCGCATCAGCCCGAGTTCTTCGATGATCATCCGCGGCCACTCGTCGTGCGTGAGCAGCGCCGGTAGGCTGCGCAACCATCGCGCCAAACCGGGCGCCTTCGCGTCGATCATGCGCTTGGCGATCGGTTCGCTCCACCCGTACGGATCGATACTGATGCCGGCGATACCGTTACGGACCTGATCCTCGATCCACAGATTCAGCTGGTCGAGGCCCTCGGCGACGCTGCGCTCGCGGGCTGCGAGGGTCTTCGCGCTGACCTCGCGCGGGGCCTTTCGCGCGGGAGCTTCAGACGCCGGAGCGTCCGGTGATGCGTCGACGTTGCCACTGGACCAGCGCAGCACGAGACCGACGACGTGCTTGCAGGGGAACTGTCGCGACGGGCACGTGCATTTGTACGTTTCGCCCACCAGGTTGACCTGCACGCGGTACGGCGTGCGCCCGCTGCCCTGGAAATCTCCCCACAGCAATGTCTGGGTGGCGCCGGTGTTGGACCAACCGGCAGCTCCGGCCAGCTTCTGACCGGCGGCATACGCCTTGCCGGCGAACTGGCGTACCTCGTCGGTGGACCACCCAGCAGTTTGCTGATCCACCCCTGATCCTTCCGGTGCGTGCTGACCCAGGCCAGCGTAACGAGATCCGCCGACGTGTGTGCACAGCAAAGACGCCGGCCTGCGATCGATCTCCACGGGATCTTCACAATCGCTGCCCGAAAGGACCACAACCTGGCCTTACAGTTTTGAAGTGTGAAGCGAATCCTGGTGGTTGACGACGAGCCGACCATCTTGGCCGCGGTGGCCACCAGGCTGCGGGCCGAGGAGTTCGCAGTCGAGACCGCCGTCGACGGCCCCTCGGCGGTAGCAACCGCGGCCGCCACGGCTCCCGACCTCGTTGTGCTCGACGTCATGCTGCCCGGTTTCGACGGGCTTGAGGTGTGCCGGCGGATCCAGGCACAGCGTCCGGTCCCGGTGCTCATGCTGACCGCCCGCACGGATGAGACCGACATGCTGATCGGGCTTGGCGTCGGCGCCGACGATTACCTGACCAAACCGTTCAGCATGCGTGAACTCGTGGCGCGGGTTCGCGTACTGCTGCGCCGCGTGGAGCGGGCAGGCGGCCAGCAGCCACTCACGGTCGGCGACTACCGCATCGACCTCTCCGAGCGCAGGGTTCATCAGGGCGAGCACGAGATTCACCTGACCCGAACCGAATTCGACCTGCTCGCGTTCCTGGCGGGACGGCCGCGGGCGGCCGTGGCCCGCGAGACGTTGCTCGAGCATGTGTGGGGTTGGGCGACCGAAGTCGAGACCCGAACCGTCGACAGCCATGTCAAAGCATTGCGCCGAAAACTCGGATCGGAGTTGATCAGGACGGTGCATGGGGTGGGGTACGCCCTGGAGGTTCCCCGATGAGCTTGCGCGAAGAGGAGACGGCGCAGATGAGCGTGGCCGCACTGTGGGACCGGTTGCCGCGGCCGCTGGATCCGTTCGCATCGTTCAAGGTCAAGACCGGGCTTCTGGTGGGCGGTGCGATTCTGCTGGCCTCGTTCACGTTCTGGATCGGCGCGAGCTGGCAGTTCCGGTATGCGCTCCTGGCGGCGCTGGCGACCTCGCTGGCGTTGACGCAGTTCCTCGCCCATGGGATGACCTCACCGCTGCGGGAGATGACGGCTGCCGCGCGCGCCATGGCCCGCGGTGACTACAGCATCCGGGTGCGGTCCACGTCCCGTGACGAAATCGGGCAACTCGCAACGGCATTCAATCAGATGGCGGCCGATCTCGGTGCCGCTGACGAGTATCGACGCGGGCTCATCGGCAACGTCTCCCACGAACTGCGCACGCCGATCACGGCACTCCATGCGGTCCTGGAAAACGTGGTCGACGGCGTGGCCGAACCCGATGCCGAGACCATGCGGATGGCGCTCGCGCAGACCGAGCGCCTGGGTGAGTTGGTGACGAATCTGCTTGATCTCTCGCGTATCGAAGGCGGGGCGATTCCCCTGCAATCCAGTCGGTTCGCGGTCGATGATTTCCTTCGCGACGCCGTCGAACACGCGTCACTGTCGTCCGGCGACGTCAAGGTGGTGGTTCGGGTGTCGCCGCCTAACCTGCAGGCCGTTGCCGATCCCGCGCGACTGCGTCAGGTAGTGGTCAACCTCGTGGACAACGCGATTCGGCACAGTCCAGCCGGTGGCGAGGTGTCGGTGCTGGCGTCGCGGACCGGTTCGGGCGCGCTGCGGCTGGAGGTCGCCGACGACGGGCCGGGTATCCCGACCGCCGAGCGGGAGCGGGTGTTCGAGCGCTTCACCCGAGGTGCCACGTCTGACGGCGGGACCGGCCTGGGGTTGGCGATCGCACGCTGGGCGGTCGAATTGCACGGCGGCGCAATCGAAGTGATGGATGCGGGGGCGGGCTGCCGGATCAGGGTGACCATTCCCGCAACGACCGAGGAGTTGGCATGACGACGACGGTTCCAGGGGTTTCCGGCCCGCACCTGCTCGTTCCGCCGCCCCCGCCGCTCATCGGCCCGGCCCTGCCGCGATACGGGGAGCCGGGCTGGACGGTGTGGTCGCGCCGGGTATGGCCGATCGATCCGCTTGCCGCCGCACCTCGTTCGGTGGTGCTTCTTGCGGTGCTCGCGGGTCTCGTCGGGACCGCACTGTGGCGGCCCTCGGTCCTGAGCGTCGGCTACTACGTCGTGGGTGTGCTGGTCTTCGGCGTCGTCTACGGGACCGCCGAACGTCGCCCGACCCGTTGGGAGTGGTTCGGGATCGCACTGACGCTGGCGCTGCTCGCGGTGCCGGGTGTGCTGGCTGCCGAGTGGGTCGGTGCGCTGTGTCTGATGGCGGCGTGGGTGATCGGCTGGTGCACGTTGGTCGGCGGACGCACGTGGACCGCGGTGTTCGCCGGACCGTTCGTGCCGTGGGTGCTTGCCGGCCGGGTCCGTGGCTGGGCGGGCAGGTCGGTGAAGGAGACGCTGCCGAGCCGGTCGGGTATGCCGAGCTTGGGCCGGATTGCGATTGTCGGTGCCGTCACGGTGCTGCTCGTGTTGGTGTTCGGCGCGCTGTTCGCCGCGGCCGACCCGGCGTTCGCCCACCTGGCCGGGAACCTGGTGCCGTCCCTGGCCGGTGACGAGTTGATTGCCCGGGCCGTGGTGTTCGGCATCGTCGTGGCGTTCGTGTTGGGCGGTGCCTACCTGGTGCGATTCGCGCCGCGGCTCGACGCGCTCGCACCGGCGCCGATGAAACCGATTCCGCGGTGGGAGTGGGCCGTGCCGCTCGGTGTGCTCGACGCGTTGTTCATCGCGTTCGTCGCGGTGCAGGCGACCGTGCTGTTCGGCGGCCACACGCATGTGCTCGAGACCGAAGGGTTGACCTACGCCGAGTATGCGCGGCAAGGCTTCTGGCAGCTGTTGTGGGTATCGGCCTTGACGCTGCTCGTGCTGAGCGGCGTGATCCGGGTGGCCTCGCGCGTCACCGCCGCGGATCGTCGGCTGCTGCGCTTCCTCGTCGGAACCCTTTGCGCGACATCGGTTGTCGTGGTGATCTCGGCGATCCACCGGATGTGGCTCTACCAGCAGGTCTACGGTTTCAGCACCGAGCGGCTGATGGTCATCACCGCCGAGGTCTGGCTCGGGGCGGTGTTCGTGCTCGTCGCGGCGGCGGGTATCCGGATGTCGGGACGCTGGCTGCCGCGCGCGGTGCTCGTCGCAGGCGTGCTGGCTCTGCTCGGGCTGGCGGCACTCAATCCGGAACGGCTCATCGCCGACCGCAACATCGATCGCTTCGAGCAGACCGGACAGCTCGACGCCGAGTACCTGTCCGGACTCTCCTCGGACATCGATCCGGCGCTGCGCCGGCTACCGGCATCGGTCCGGGCGTGCGTGACCTCAGACGGCGCCGGGTCCGACGCGTGGTACCTGTTCAATCTGTCGCGTGTCCGGGCCGACCGTCCGGTGGTCCGCGATATTCCGGAGCATTGCTCGGCGTACTGGTCGTATCCGCGGTACCGGTGACGCGCCGCACGTGACCTAGCAAGCGCTTGGTTGCTATGCTGTGGGAATGGCGCCGGATACGCCCAGCCAACCGGCTAGCAGACGTGACGAGCTTCTCGACCTCGCCGCGACGATGTTCGCCGAACGCGGCCTGAAGGCGACGACAGTCCGCGATATCGCCGACTCCGCAGGCATCCTCTCCGGCAGTCTCTACCACCACTTCAAGTCCAAGGAACAGATGGTCGAGGAAGTCCTCAAGGACTTCCTCGACTGGCTGTTCGCCCGCTACCAGCAGATCGTCGACACCGAACCGACCCCGCTCGGCAAGCTCAAGGGTCTGTTCATGGCGTCGTTCGAGGCCATCGAACACCGGCATGCGCAGGTCGTGATCTACCAGGACGAGGCCAAACGGTTGTCGTCGCAGCCGCAGTTCGGCTTCGTCGAGGCGCGCAACAAAGAGCAGCGCAAGATGTGGGTCGACATCCTGCAGGAGGGTATGGCCGACGGCTCGTTCCGGCCGGACATCGACGTCGACCTCGTGTACCGCTTCATCCGCGACACCACCTGGGTTTCGGTCCGCTGGTACCAACCCGGCGGACCCCTGACGGCCGAACAAGTCGGCCAGCAATACCTCGCCATCGTTCTCGGCGGCATAACCGCTCATAAGGTCAAAGGAGACTGAACATGCCTGAGGCATACATCATCGATGCCGTCCGCAGCCCCGTCGGCAAGAAGAACGGGTCGCTCGCGCAGGTGCACCCGATCGACCTCGGCGTGCATGTGTTCCGCAGCATCTTCGATCGCAACGACGTCGACCCCGGCGCGGTCGACGACGTCATCGTCGGATGCGTCGACGCGATCGGCGGGCAGGCCGGCAACATCGGCCGCAACGCCTGGCTGGCCGCGGGTTACCCCGAAGAGGTACCCGGCGTCACCGTCGACCGGCAGTGCGGCTCCAGCCAGCAGGCCATATCCTTTGGCGCTCAGGCGATTCTGTCGGGTACCGCCGACATCATCCTGGCGGGCGGCATGCAGAACATGAGCTGGGTGCCCATCTCGTCGGCAATGATCGTCGGCAAGGAACTCGGATTCAGCACGCCCACAGCGGAATCGGAGAACTGGCGGCACCGCTACGGCGACCAGGAGATCTCGCAGTTCCGCGGATCCGAGCTGATCGCCGAACGCTGGGACATCTCGCGCGAGGAGATGGAGCAGTTCGCGCTCGCCAGCCATCAGCGGGCGTTCGCCGCGATCCGCGCCGGCCACTTCGACAACGAGATCGTCCCGGTGGGCGACTTCGGCGTGGACGAAGGCCCGCGCGAGACCACGCTGGAGAAGATGGCCTCGCTGCAGCCGCTCGTCGAGGGTGGCCGGCTGACCGCCGCGCTGGCCTCCCAGATCTCGGACGGTTCGAGTGCCGTCCTGCTGGCCTCCGAGCAGGCCGTCAAGGACCACAACCTCAAGCCGCGTGCCCGCATCCACCACATCAGCGCCCGCGGTGCCGATCCGGTCATGATGCTCACCGGGCCGATCCCGGCCACGCAGTATGCGCTGCAGAAGACCGGCCTGACGATCGAGGACATCGACACCGTCGAGATCAACGAGGCGTTCGCCCCGGTGGTGCTGGCCTGGATGAAGGACCTCAAGGCCGACCCGGAGAAGGTCAACCCCAGCGGCGGGGCGATCGCACTCGGCCACCCGCTCGGGGCGACCGGCGCCAAACTGTTCGCGACCATGCTCAACACGCTCGAGCGCACGGGCGGTCGTTACGGTCTGCAGACCATGTGCGAGGGCGGCGGCACCGCCAACGTGACGATCATCGAGCGCCTGTAGTTCGTCACCGCGCGCACCGCGCATCTGGGACCGCGCCCTAGAATCGGGCCAGCGGACAGGAAATCCAGGAATGCGGTGCGATGACGAAGATCTTCAACGACCCGGCAGATTTCGCTGCCGAGACGTTGTCGGGATTCGTCCGCGCGTTCCCGGGATATGTGCAGCGGGTGCCGGGCGGTGTGGTGCGGGCCGACCCGCCGACGCCAGGCAAAGTCGCGGTCGTCATCGGCGGCGGCAGCGGTCACTATCCGGCGTTCGCGGGATGGGTCGGCCCCGGCATGGCCGACGGTGCGGTGGTCGGAGATGTGTTCGCCTCACCGTCTGCACACCGAGTGGTTTCGGTGGCCAGCGCCGCGGACAGTGGTGCAGGGGTCGTTCTGGCGTACGGCAACTACGCCGGAGATGTATTGAACTTCAAGGCCGCCCATGACGAACTGATCGCCGCGGGCGTATCGACCTGCTCGGTGGTGGTGACAGACGATCTGGCGTCTGCCCCGCTCGCCGAGCGCAAACTGCGGCGTGGAACCGCCGGCGATCTCGTCGTGATAAAGATCGCTTCGGCTGCCGCGGAAGCTGGCTACGATCTCGACGCGGTCGCCTTGGTCGCGGCCCGAGCCAATCAACGCACTTCGTCGTTGAGCGTGGCATTCACCGGGTGCACACTGCCCGGTGCCGATGCGCCGCTGTTTGCGCTTCCGGCCGGACAGATGGGTGTCGGTCTCGGCCTGCACGGTGAGCGCGGCATATCCGAAGAGCCGCTGTTGCGCGCCGGCGAGCTGGCCGACCTTCTGGTGACCCGAGTGCTGGCCGAGCGTCCGCAGCATGCCCAGCGTGCCACCGTGCTGATCAACGGAATGGGTGCCACCCGCTACGAAGAGCTGTTCGTCCTGTGGAACGAAATCGCACCGCGTCTCGAACAGCAAGCTGTCGACATCGTCGAACCAGAAGTGGGTGAACTGGTGACGAGCCTGGACATGGCAGGGGTATCGCTCACCGTCAGCTGGCTCGACGACGAGTTGGAGACGTTGTGGGCCGCGCCCGCCGATTCGCCCGGGTATCACAAGTCGCCGGCGCGTGCGGCAGCCCGAATCGCCAGGGCGGTGCAGATTCCGTCGGCCCGCTCGATACCGGACGCCAGCGAGGCCTCACGAGAACTGGCGAAACGGATGCAGTCCGCGCTGGAATCGGTGGCCGCCGCGCTGGCCGAACATGAAGCCGAACTCGACGAACTCGACAGTTTCGCGGGAAATGGTGACCACGGCAGAGCGATGTCGCGCGGCGCGGCGGCCGCGGTGGCCGCCGCGACACGCGCCGTCACCGAAGGCGCGGGTGCCGCCACCACCTTGCTGCACGCCGCCGACGCCTGGAGTGATCGCGCAGGCGGTACCTCAGGTGCCTTGTGGGGCACCGCGATTCGTGCCGGTGCCCGAGTTTTGTCCGACGACGAGTTGTCACCGGACGCCGCGCGCGCAGCACCGCGCGCGGCACTCGACGCCGTCACTGCATATGGCAATGCCAGACTTGGCGACAAGACAGTCGTCGACGCGTTTCTGCCCTTCGTCGAGAGCCTCGACGCCGACCTCGGCGTTGAGCTGCCACTGGGGGCGGCGTGGGTCAACGCCTCGTCGACCGCGGCGCGTGCCGCCGAGTCCACGGCGTCCCTCACGCCCCGGCTTGGCCGAGCGAGACCGTTGGCCGCTCGGAGTCTCGGGCATCCCGACCCAGGGGCGGTCTCCTTCGCCATTGTGATGACTGCGGTGTCGGAGCATTTCGCGTGACCGGCGTTCCGCGGCAGGCCATCGCTCTGCGGGCCGCGGAGCTCTACTATCTCGAAAACCAGACGATGGACGCGATAAGCCAGACCCTGGGCTGCTCCCGGGCCACGGTTTCACGCCTGGTCAGCGAGGCGAAGTCGGCCGGGCTCGTCGAGATCGTCGTACATCGTAAGGGCCGGGCGGCCGCGGTACTGGAACGGCTCATCGGCGAGCACTACGGCGTATCGGTCACCGTCGTCGCGCCGCCGTCCGATGTCACAGACAGTGATCGCTTACGCCATGTGGCGGCTCAAGGTGCCGCGCTGTTGCGAACCCAGTTGGCGCCCGACCTGACGCTGGGCGTGATGTGGGGCGTCACCGTGTCGGCACTCGCGCGCAGCGTCTCTCCTGGCGTGGTGCCCGGACTGCAAGTTGTCCAGATCGGCGGTGCGGGCAACACGTTCTCAGCGGGCGCCGAGCACGCTTCGAGCATCCTCGCCCGCTTCGGGGCCGCGCTCGGTGCCCGAGTCCACCACTTTCCGGTGCCGGCTTTCTTCGATTCGCCCGCAACGCGTGAGGCGATGTGGGCCGAACGGTCCGTGCAACGTGTCCTGCGGCTTCAGCAACGCGCGAATGCCGTCGTGTTCTCGGTGAGCGCCCTCGGTGGGCAGGTGCCCGGGCATCTCTATCGGGCCGGTTATCTGCATCGCGACGAGTTGCGAGCCCTGTCCGAACAGGGCGTGGTCGGCGAACTCGGCACAGTGTTCCTGCGGGCGGATGGCACCAGCGCATCGGTCGAGTTGAACGACAGGGCGAGTGGCCTGCCGATCGACGTCTTGCGAACGATCCCACGGCGCATCTGCGTCGCGGTCGGCGAAGGCAAGGCAGCGGTGCTGAGGGGCGCATTGCTGGCCGGGGCGATAACCGATCTCGTCATCGACGACGCGGCGGCCGAGGCCCTGGCTCGAGATCCCGCTGACGCGCCACGTAACTGAACGGATTTTCACTCACCGCCGCTCACGTTCAATCTTTATAGTGATGTAGGTCACAAAGTATCTCGAATGGTAAGGCGCGTTCGTGGGCTTTAGCTGATAGCGGGTTATTTGAAGCGCACCTCGGCCGATGAAAAACCGTTCAGTCGTTCTGGTTGTCGACGCAGAACTGTGTCTAGCATCACGGTATTCGCTGTCCCGGCGGTCTTCCGATCGGCGTCACGGCGTCCAATCTGCCTCGTCGTTCCGCTAGGAGCTTCCACCATGACCACATCCACTGATTCGGCCTCGTCGGTCGAACGGTCGGCGATACGGAAGGTCGCGATTCGCCTCGTTCCGTTCGTCGCCCTGATGTTCTTCATCAACTACCTCGACCGCACCGCCATCTCATTCGCCGGCCCCAACGGCATGAACGCCGACCTCGGCCTCACCGCGGCGCAGTTCGGGTTCGCTTCCGGCGTTTTCTTCGTCGGATACATTCTGTTGGAGATCCCCAGCAACGTCGCCCTGCACAAGTTCGGCGCACGGAGGTGGCTGGCCAGGATCATGGTGTCGTGGGGCATCGTCTCGCTCCTGTTCACCTTCGTCGACAGCATCGGCGGGCTCTACGCGCTGCGGATACTGCTTGGCATCGCCGAGGCGGGTTTCTTCCCTGGTGCGATCCTGTTCCTCAGCCTGTGGGTGCCCGCCCGCTACCGCAGCCGCATCCTGGCGTTGTTCTACCTCGCGCAACCGCTGACGACCGTCATCGGTGCGCCCTTGGCTGCCTGGCTCATCGGACACGACGGTGCGCTGGGTCTGGCCGGGTGGCGGTTCATGTTCCTCGGCGTGTCCGTTCCCGCGATCCTGGTCGGCGTAATCGCCTGGTTCTATCTCGCCGACCATCCGCGAAAGGCGAAGTGGCTCACCCCCGATGAGCAAGAGTGGCTGACGCGCGAGATCGAGGGTGAGGCCAAGACCAAGACCGGTCACAACAGCCGTGGGAGCGTCAAGGCTGCGATGAGCAGCGGCAGGGTCTGGCTGCTCGCCGTCATCTACTTCGGTTTCATCTACGGCCTCTATGCACTGGCCTTCTTCCTGCCCACGATCATCAGCGGATTCCAGGAGCAGTTCGGTACCACATTCGATGTCCTTGAGAAGGGCTTCATCACTGCCATTCCGTACCTACCTGCGGCGATCGTCCTCTATTTGTGGTCGCGTGATGCCACCAAACGCGGTGTGAAGACCTGGCATATCGCGATTCCCGCGTTCGTCGGCGGGGTGAGCGTGCCGCTGGCGTTGTTCATGTCCAGCCCGACCGCGACGATAGCGGTGATCACTGTCACCGCGTGCGCGATCTTCGCTGCACTGCCCAACTTCTGGACAGTGCCTGCGCAATTCCTCACCGGCGCTGCGGCCGCGGTCGGCATCGCGCTGATCAACACGTTGGGCAACATCGGCGGCTTCGCCGCCGGCTATGTGACCGGTTTCCTCAAGGATCTCACCGGGTCCTACGTGTTACCGATGTGCGTGGTAGGCGGCTTGATGGCGTTGTCAGGCGTGCTGATGGTGATTCTCGACCGGCGTGGTCGAGTCGCGGATTCGGCTGACGACACCGGCCAGGCCGACAGCGGCGGGTCAGCCCTCACCGGCAGCGGGGCGGCCCGATGACACGCCTGTTCAACGATCCGGCCTCGTTCGCCGACGAGATGCTCGACGGCTTCGTCGCTGCCAACTCCGATCTTGTGCGGCGGGTTCCCGGGGGCGTGGTGCGGTCCAATCCCGCTGCCGCGGGCAAGGTGGCGGTAGTGGTCGGCGGCGGTAGTGGCCATTACCCGGCGTTCGGCGGCCTGGTCGGACCCGGAATGGCCGATGGTGCCGCGTTGGGCAACATTTTCGCCTCCCCGTCCGCGCGCCAGGTGTGCTCGGTGGCCAAGGCGGCCGACCGCGGCGCAGGCGTCCTGCTGACCTTCGGAAACTACGCAGGCGATGTGCTGCACTTCGGCCAGGCGGCAGAGATGTTGAACGACAATGGTATTCGTACGATCACCCTTCCCGTGACCGACGACATCTCCAGTGCCGCGCCCCATGAGGTCGGCAAACGGCGCGGCGTGGCTGGGGATCTGGCGGTGTTCAAGGTCGCTGCCGCCGCTGCAGACGCCGGGCTTTCACTCGACGAGGTGCACGACGTCGCATCGCGCGCCAACGACCGCACCCGCACGTTGGGCGTGGCCTTTTCCGGATGCACGCTGCCCGGTGCCGGCGAACCGTTGTTCACGGTGCCGGACGGCCGGATGGCCGTCGGTATGGGCGTGCACGGGGAGCCGGGCACGAGCGAGGCCGATATCCCCAGCGCGGACGGCCTGGCCGAGTTGCTCGTTTCGGCACTGCTGCGCGAGCTGCCTGCCGGCGTCGCGGACCTCCGTGGCGCGCGTGTCGGACTCATTCTCAACGGGCTCGGCACCGTGAAATACGAAGAGCTGTATGTGGTTTACCGCCGCATCGCCGATCTCCTCGATGAGGCGGGCATCGTCGTCATCGAGCCCGAGGTCGGAGAGTTCGTCACCAGCTATGACATGGCCGGCGTCTCGCTCACCTTGTTCTGGCTCGACGACCAACTCGAAACCTACTGGCGCGCGCCCGCTTATTCAGCGGCGTACCGCAAAGGCAGCCTGACGGTCGCAATCGGTGCCGACGCGGAGGAGATGACGTCGAACCCGCAATGGGACGAGCAGAACGAAGCAGCGGCATCCGAGTCATCCCGGGCCGCCGGCCGGACCGTCCTGAAGGTGCTGACCGCAATACGCGACAGCATCGATGACAACGTCGGGGTCCTCGGTGATATCGACGCGGTCGCAGGCGACGGCGATCACGGAATCGGCATGCAGCGCGGTGCCCGTGCCGCTGTCGACGCGGCTGCCGAGGCGGTCGCCCGCGGCGCCGGAGCGGGTGCGGTGCTGACCGGCGGCGCGGACGCCTGGGCAGACCGCGCGGGCGGAACATCGGGGGCACTGTGGGGACTTGGGTTACGGGCGCTGGGCGCGACGATCGGCAACGAGGACAAGCCCGATGCGAAGGCGGTGGCCGACGGCATCGCCGCGGCGCTCCGCAGAATCCGGGAAGTCGGCAAGGCCGATATCGGAGACAAAACCCTGGTCGACGTATTGGCACCGGCCGCTGAGGCGCTGTCCTCGGCGGTGGCTGCCGGTCGCGGTCTTGGCGAATCACTCGCGCTGGCAGCCGATGTCGCGGACGGCGCGGCGCAATCGACAGCAGACCTGCTGCCCCGGATCGGCCGGGCCCGGCCGTTGGCTGAGAAGAGCATCGGGACACCCGACGCCGGCGCGGTGTCGATGGCACTGGCGTTTCGCGCTTCCGCCGACGCGCTGGCCGGCGAGTGCTGAACCGACAGATACCTAGACGACAGAGGAGTACACAGATGGGCGACAAGTTGCGGATCGTTGTCGGGGCCGACGACGCCGGCTTCGAGTACAAGGAAGCGCTCAAGCGGGATCTTGCCGACAACCCGCTGGTCGAAGCCGTGATCGACGTGGGCGTCGGCTCCGACGAACACACCGCTTACCCGCACGTGGCGGTAAAAGCAGCCCAACTGGTCGCAGCGGGTGAGGCTGACCGCGCCCTGCTGGTATGCGGAACCGGTCTGGGAGTGGCCATCTCGGCCAATAAGGTGCCGGGTATCCGGGCCGTCACGGCTCATGACAGCTTTTCGGTCGAGCGCTCCGTTTTGAGCAACAACGCTCAGGTGTTGACGTTCGGCCAGCGGGTCATCGGCCTCGAGCTGGCGCGGCGGCTGGCCCGTGAGTGGCTGACCTACCGGTTCGACGAGACCTCGGCATCGGCTGACAAGGTTCGCGCCCTGTCGTCCTACGAACAAGCTGGAGCGTGTTGACGTGCCTGACCTGCTCGTCGGCGTCAGCCTGAAGATGTACTTCGGGCGAGAGCGCACAACGCAGTGGTGTCGAGCCGTCGCCGAGATCGCCGACTCGCATCCCGCAGTCACCAGCGGCAGCGTGAAAATTGTTGTCTTGCCGTCGTATCCCTACCTGACCGAGACGCTGGCCACCTTCGCCCACACGTCCGTTGCTGTCGGCGCGCAGGATCTGTGCTCGGTCGACGAGGGTGCTTTCACCGGCGAGGTGAGCGGCCGACAGCTCGCCGAACTCGGTTGCCGCTACGTCGAGGTGGGCCACGCAGAACGGCGCCGCCTGTTCGGTGAGGACGACACCGTCGTCGCCGCGAAGACCGCAGCCGCGTTTCGCAACCATCTCACCCCGATCCTCTGCATCGGCGAATTGCACCACGGGACCACCGCGGCAGCGGTCGAAGAATGCCAGGCACAACTTCATTCGGCACTGGCCACCTCCGCCGACGACAGCACGACCGGTCCGCTGGTGGTGGCCTACGAACCACAGTGGGCGATCGGCGCAGCAGAGCCGGCCTCGCCCGAATACATCACCGCAGTGTGCACAGCACTCGGCGATCACGTCGAATCGATGCCGCAATTCGCAGGCAGCCACGTCATCTACGGCGGCAGCGCGGGGCCGGGCCTGTTCACCCAGATCCAAGCTGGTGTGGACGGACTGTTTCTCGGTCGCTTCGCCCACGATCCCGCCGCCCTCGGGCTGATACTCGACGAGACGCTGGAGGGAGCCCCGCTGTGACAATCGGATTGAGCACCTACGCGTACTTCTGGCGTAGTTCGGATCGTGTCGCGCAGCCGATGAGCCTGCACCACATCCTCGAGGACACCCGGTCCAGCGGGTGCAGCTTGCTGCAGATCTGTGACTTCGCGCCCCTGGACGATCTGTCCCCAGCCGAACTCGACGAACTGGGCCGTGCGGCGTCCGACCTCGGGGTCCGGCTCGAACTCGGCACCCGCGGTATTGCCGATGACCACCTTCGCCGTTACCTCGACATCGCCACCCGGCTCGGCGCCACGTTGGTGAGGTCGATGCTCAACACAACCGCCCACCAACCGACAGAGGCCGAGGCAGTCGAATCGTTGCGACGGGCCGTGCCCCGCTACGCGGAACGCGGTGTCACGTTGGCGCTGGAAACCTACGAGCAGGTACCGGTCGCGCAATTGATGCGAGTCATCGATGCCGTCGGTTCCGAGGCTCTCGGTATCTGCCTGGATCCGGGCAACTGTGTGGCCGCACTTGAGATGCCCCATCACGTGGTCGCCGCCACGGCGTCGCACGTCAAGAACTGGCACGTCAAGGATTTCGCCTTCACCCGTCATCCCGGTTGGGTGGGTTTCAACCTCAGTGGCTGCCTGCTCGGGGAGGGACTGCTCGATTACGACGGCATTCGCACGGCGATCGATCCGGACGCCAACGGCATCAACCAGATAGTCGAGCACTGGCTGCCGTGGCAGCACGATGCCGAAGCAACGTGCGCGACGGAAGCCCAATGGACTCAACACAGTATCAACTATCTAAGGAGCAAATCGTGACCAACAGCCAAGTCACCGTCACCGTCGTCGGCGCGGGCGGCAAGATGGGGCAACGAATTTCGAACAATCTCGCCAAAAGCGATTACCGCGTTCTCTACGCCGAGAACTCGCCGAAGGGCCAGGACCACATCCGCGGACTCGGGCGTGAGGTCACCGATACGCACGAGGCCACCGCGCAGAGCGACGTCGTCATCCTCGCTGTTCCGGACGTTCTGTTGGGCAAGATCTCGGCCGACATCGTTCCGACGATGAAGCCGGGTGCAGTGCTGCTCACCCTCGACCCGGCGGCGGCTTACGCCAACCTCCTCTACCGGCGGGACGAGATCGCCTACGCCGTGGCGCACCCGTGCCACCCCTCGGTGTTCCTCGAGCGCACCACCAAAGAGGAGCATGCCGACACCTTCGGTGGAATCGCCGCCCCGCAGGACGTGGTTGCCGCGTTCGAGAACGGCGACCCCGACACTCAAGCACTTACCGAAGCCGTGGTGCGGGTCGCCTACGGCCCCGTCATCGATGTGCACTGGGTGACGGTCAAGCAACTCGCGGTATTGGAGCCGACCCTGGTCGAGACGGTCGCCTGCATGATCGGCGCGCTCCTCAAGGAGGCCCTGGAAGAGACGGTGCACACCGTCGGCGTCCCCGAGCCCGCTGCGCGCGCAATGCTGCTCGGACACACCCAGGTTGCGCTGGCCAACACCCTGCGCGGCTCAAACCCGTTCTCCGACGCCTGCCTGATCGCCATGGACTACGGCCGCGAGACGATCGTCAAAGACGACTGGAAGAAAATCTTCGACGACGCCGAACTCGACAAGGTACTGGCTCGGATGCTGCACCTCGACGCGCCGATCGTGCGTACGTCGGCGTAATCGTCTGTCGCCGAGCCGAGCTCACGCGTGTGCAGTCGAACCGCGCACGATGAGCTCGGTCGGCAGCAGCACTCGGCGCGGTTCATGCTGCGCGCCCCCGATTCGCGACACCAGCAGGTCCATGCCCTCGCGGGCCATGTCCTCGATGGGCTGCCGATGCGTGGTGAGGTCGAAGGGCTCCCACGCTGACATCGGCAGCCCGTCATTGCCCATCAACCACATGTCGTCGGGAATGCGCACGCCCCCCGCGCGGAAGGCACTCATTGCTCCGAACGCGATGAGATCCGCTGAGCAGAACACCGCATCGGGCAGCGGGCGGGACTCGAGGATTCGGCGCGCACACGCCCAACCATGCTCGTAGCTGGTGTCGCCGACAAACCAACGGTCGGGTGACACCGTGACGCCTGATTCTTCGAGTCTGCGCCGGAAGCCGACTTCCCGAGCCGGGCTGGCGAAAGTGTCGCGCGCGCCGAACATGGCGGCGATGCGGGTGCGGCCTCTCGTCAGGTAGTAGTCCGCGGCGGCATACCCCGACGCTTCATGGTCGCTGGTAACCTGGTCGACGCGGCTGTCCGGCCACCCCCGGTTGACGAGCATGACCGGAAAACCTCTGTCGGCGAGTATGTTCACGCCGACCGTTGACTGCCGGGCCGCGGCGAACACCACCGCATCGACCGATCCCGCGGCGACGCCCGCCTGGGCCATCGGCGCCTCTGGATCGTCGTCGTTCCATAGCAGCACGTTGAGTCCGCGCCCCCGGGCTTCACGGCTGAGCGCATCCAGCAGTCGCGGGAAATAGGGGTTGGTCAGATCGGCAGCCACGATGCCGATGGCGCCGGACTTCGCGGTCCGCATCGACTTCGCCGACGCGTTGGGGACGTAACCGAGGTCTGCGAGTGCGCGCTGCACCCGCTCGCGTATCTCCGGGGTGACGCGCTCGTTGCCGTTCAGTACACGCGAGACGGTCGCCTGGGACACGCCGGCTGCGCGTGCGACGTCGTGACTCGTGACCACCGCACCCTCTCCGTCCGGCCGGGTCTGCGCAGTCATGGTAAGCCGTCGCGCTACGTCACAAGGTTGGCAGCACCGTGCGGGCCCACTCGTCGGGGAACGACGCGAACGATCCGTCGATATCGCGCGCGTGGTTGGCACCGAGCAACGCCAGCGTCTGTCGCAACTCCTGTTCAAGGATCGTGATGACCCGGTCGACGCCGCGCTCGCCACCAGCGGCCGCACCGAAGACCCACGGCCGCGCCACCATCACGGCGCTGGCGCCCAGCGCAAGCGCTTTGGCGACGTCGACGCCGGTGCGGATGCCACCGTCGATCAGAACCTCGGTCCGACCGGCGGCCAGCTCCGCAATCCGGGGGAGCACACTTGCGGTGCTGGGTAATCCGTCGAGCTGGCGGCCGCCGTGGTTGGAGACCACGATGCCGTCGACGCCCGCTGCTATCGCCCGGGCGGCGTCGTCGGGAGTGGTGATGCCCTTGATGTAAAGGGGGCCATCCCACGCACGTCGTAGCCACTCCAGGTCATTCCAGTTCGCGGCAAGATTGGACAGCTCGGAGTTGATGAACTCGCTGTGCGACAGCGCGCTGTTGCCCTCGGCGATGCCCTGAAAGTTACGGAAACCGATCGGCGGTCCAGTCACCATGTCCAGCAGCCAGCGCGGGCGCCCGGCGCTTTCAACCGCATTGCGCACGGTCACCCGCGGTGGGATGGACATGCCGTTGCGGAGGTCGCGAATTCGGTTGGCGTTGAGTGGAACATCGACAGTGAGCACCAGCGCCGTGCATCCGGCTCGACGGGCGCGGTCGACGAGGCTCTCGATGAGCTCGCGGCTGCGCCATAGATAGAGCTGGAACCACAGTGGTCCGGTCGCGACCTCTGCGATCTCTTCTATCGACCACGATGAGGAGGTGCTGATCGTGTAGGGGATACCGCGGCGTCCGGCCGCGCGCACGGCGCCGAGCTCACCGTCGTTGCCGACCACGCGAACCAATCCGGCGGGGCCGAACACCACCGGCATCGGCAGTGTCGCGCCGGCGATTTGGACGGCGGTGTCCTGTTCCCTGACGTCGACCAAGGTGCGTGCGTTGAGCGTGACACGGGCAAGGTCAGACTCGTTGGCGCGCAAGGTTTGTTCGTTCCCGGCGCCGCCGTCGACGAAGTCGAAGATCATCTTCGGCACCTTGCGTTTCGCGCGAAGGCGCATGTCGGCGATGCTCGGCACCGCGTCGAGTCCGCTGGGACCCGACGGGGCGGCGATGAGCTTGGCGAACTCACGGAGTCCGGTAAAACGATTCATTCTGTGTTCTTCTCCTGGGCTCAGACGAGCGGAAGCTTCTTCGAGTAGTCGATGGCGAGGCTGCATATCAGGTACACGCCACCGCAGAGGGAGAAGACCATGAGCCCAACGAAATACGACCCGGTGGCACTGACGATGAAGCCGATGATCAGCGGGATGATGATGCCGCCGACGTTGGAGAACAGGTTCATCATTCCGCCGAGCACACCGGCGCGCGAGCGGACGGTGAGCGTGCCTGGCAGCGACCAGTACAGCCCGAGGAAACGACCGAAGAACAGCGTCGCCGCGAGTAGGACGATCGCGACGGTCGCGTTTTCGACGAACGCGACCGCGAAGATCGCCGCCGTCGCGCACAGGGCGCTGATGCCGAGCAGCGTGCGCATCACGAGATTCGCGGATGCGCCGCGGGCGCGCCACTTCTGCGCGATCCAGCCGGCGACGTTCTCGCCGACGAAGCCCGAGAAGTAAATGGCGAAGGTGGCGCCGGCGAGACCCTTGATGTCCAGGCCGCGTTCCTCGAACAGGTAGAGCGGTCCGAACGTGAGCAGGCCGTAGAAAAGCATGTTGGCCGCCATGAATCCGATACCCATGAACCAGAACACGCGGAAGCGCAGAAAGCCGACGGCGGAGCGCTTGCTGGTGACGAGAGCGCCGTCCTGCTCGTCCTCGATGGCGTGTTCTCGTTCGATGTAATCGATTTCGGCGGCGTTCGCGCGTGGGTGGTCGCGTGGGTGATCCCGGATGAACCACCAGACGATGAGCCCGGCTCCCGCGGTCGCGAGTGCGACGACGATGAATGCTTCGCGCCAGCCGCCGAGGAGTGTGATCAATCCTGCGACCACAAGTGATCCGATCGCGGCACCGAGCGTCGATGACGAATCCATGAGAACAGCACCGCGGGCCCGGTCCTTCTCCGGCAACCACAGTGCGGCGAGCTTCGCGCCCGTCGGGTACTGCGGCGCTTCGGTCGCGCCGAGACCAAGCCGGGCCAGCAGCATCATCACGAAGTTCGTGGCCAGGCCCGTCAGCAGCTGGAACGCCGACCAGAGCGTGAGCGCGATCGTGAGCAGCCGGCGTGGACCGATCTTGTCGGCCAGCCAACCACCTGGCACTTGGAACGCCGCATACGTCCAGAAAAAGCAGCTCAGCAGAACCCCTTGTACGGCGGGATCGAGCTCGAATTCCTCGGCGATCAGCGGCATGCCCACTGACAACGAGATGCGGTCGATGTAGCTGAGCGAGCCGACGCCGAGCAGCACCAGGAACGTGGTCCAGCGGACGTTCGTGCGTCGGGTGGCGCTTTGTGCGGTGGGGTCAATCTGCTGACCGACCGGGTTCGACAATTCCGTCTCCGATGTTTGGGCGGCCCCATCGCCGCTTGGATCGTGCGCTCGGTTGGCCGGGCCGAAGCGGTGACGAACGTAACAAGAATACGTATTCACGCACAAGGGGCCGCTCGATTCGGGCATGTTCGCGCCCGATGCGCGAGGGTGGTGACATGAGCTCGGCCGACACCACACCCAAGGACGAGAGCTTTCTCACCGTCGCCATCGCGCTCGGCGCCAACGCGCTCATCGCGATAGCCAAGACCGTGGTCGCGGGCATCACCGGTTCGGCATCCATGCTGGCCGAGGCCGCGCACTCGTGGGCGGACACCGGCAATGAGGTGTTCCTGCTGATCGGCACGCGAAAGTCGATGAAGCCGGCCGACGCCGAGCATCGGCTCGGCTATGGCCGCGCAGGCTACATATGGTCGATGTTCGCCGCGTTCGGGTTGTTCACCGTCGGCGCGGTCGTGTCGATCTGGCATGGGATCTCGTCGTTGAGCGGCGAGGCGGAGGCGACGTCATACGGGTGGGCTTACGCGGTGCTCGCGGTGTCCTTTGTGCTCGAAGGCACGTCATTCGCCCAGGCGTTGCAGCAGACCCGCTCCGGGGCGGTGCGACGGCGACTCCATCCGTTGCGCTACATCCGGGTCACGTCGAATCCCATGCTGCGCGCGGTGTTCGCCGAAGATCTGTCGGCACTCATCGGCATCGTCATCGCCGCAACGGGCATCCTGTTGCACGAGCTGACCGGAAACGCGATCTGGGATGCGATCGGCTCGATCCTCGTCGGGCTGCTTCTCGGCGGCGTCGCGCTGTTCCTGATCGGGCGCAACATGGATTTCCTCACCGGCGAGGCGGTGACGCCTCGCGGACGCGACAACGTGTTGCGGCAACTGCTCGAGCACCGCGACATCGAACGGGTCAGCTATCTGCACATGGAGTGGGTCGGCGCGGACCGCATCTACCTCGTCGCGGCCGTCGATTTGACCGGCGACGCAGCCGAATCCGACGTCGCCACGCGGCTCAACGCCATCGCTGACGCCCTTCAGTCACGTCCGGAAATCGTGCGGGCGGTCCTGACCCTCACGCGGCCCGGCGATACGGCCGATCTTCGGCCGATCAGTGCTCGTGAATGATTACGCCCCGGATGATGCGGCCCGCGAGCATGTCCTCGTATGCGGCATTGATGTCGCCGATCTGGTACTCGGTCGATACGGCCTCGTCGAGCAGCAACTTGCCCGCGCGGTAAAGACTCAGCAGCCGCGGGATGTCGTTGCGCGGGCTGGCCTCGCCGTACAGGCTGCCCAGCAGACGCTTCTGGTAGAGGGTCAGCGCCGCCATCGACATCGTCGGCGCGACATTGGTTTCCGGCGCGAGCGCGGTCAGAACCACGGCCCCGCCCTTACCGACGATGCCGAGCGCTTCGCCGATCATGTGGCTTTCGACGAGCCCGACGGTCAGTATCGCCGAATCGGCCATCACGCCCTTGGTCGTGTCGCCGACGAGTGATGTCGCCTCGGCCATCGATGTCGCGAAGTGCGTGGCGCCGAGCTCAAATGCTTTGTATCGCTTACCTTCCGCGATATCCACCGCGACGATCTTCTCCGCTCCGGCCAGGCGCGCACCTTGGATCGCGCCGCTGCCCACGCCGCCGCAGCCGATCACCACGACGGTGTCGCCGGGTTGCACGTTCGCGGTGTTGACCGCCGAACCCCAGCCAGTGGTGATGCCGCACCCGATCAGGCATGCTCGGGACAACGGCAGGTCGTCGTCGATCTTGACCAGAGACGCCTCGGACACCACGCCGTACGGCGCGAACGTGCCAAGCAGCAGCATGACGTTGATGTCCCGGTTACCGATGTGACGTCGGTATGTGCCGTCGAGCTGCGTTCCGGTGTTGATGAATGCGCCCAGATCGCACAGGTTCTGGCGCCCCCGCGCACACCACCGGCAGCGGCCGCACGCCGGCAGGAACGACGCCACCACGTGGTCGCCGGGCCGGAGATCGCGGACCCCTGGCCCGACCTCTTCGACGACGCCCGCGCCCTCGTGGCCGCCGATGATCGGCAGCGGGCTGACGAGGTCGCCGGTGCGCGCGTGATGATCCGAATGGCACAGGCCGGTCGCTTCGAAGGACACGAGGACCTCGCCCTCCTGGGGCGGGTCCAGCTCGATTTCCTCGATGCTCCAGTCGCCGTCGACATCCCACAGCACGGGCGCGTTCATCTTCACCAGGCGAGTCTAGGAACGCCAGGGCGACGCGGTGCGTATTTCGCTGTTACTGCACGAGCGCGGCGGCGGCCTGAAGATGCTTCACGGCGTCGGCGACGATGTTCTCGATCAGTTCAGCGCACGAGGGCAGGTCGTCGATGATGCCTGCGACCTGGCCCGATGCCAGCACGCCCGCGTCGGTATTGCCTTCGACCAGACCGGCTTTCAGCAGCATCGGGGTGTTGGCCGCCATGACCACCTGCGACCAGGTGAGTTCTTTGCCGTGTCGCATGGCCATGCCGTCTTTGATCATCGACCGCCACGTCATGCCCGACATCTTCTTGAACTTCTGCGCGTTGAGCACCGCCGCGCTGAACCCCCGTGCCCGCGAGCCGCTCTCCAGCTTCTCGACCAGGCCCGTGCGCAGCACCCGGTGCGGCATCCCGTCGACTCGGGTCGACACCACGGTGCCGTCCAGGGCGGCCTGCAGATAGCGCTGCTTGACGGCGTCGGGCACGGTGGAATCCGAGGTCAGCAGGAACCGGGTACCCATCGCGACCCCGGCGGCACCGTAGGACAGTGCCGCCGCCAGTCCGCGGCCGTCGAAGAAGCCACCGGCAGCCACGACCGGCATGCCGGTGTCGGCGACCGCGTCGAGCACCGACGGCAGCAGCAGCGTCGTGGCGACCGGGCCGGTGTGGCCACCGCCTTCCCCGCCCTGCACGATCACGGCGTCAGCGCCCCAGCCCGCGACCTTCTTGGCGTGCTTGGCCGCTCCTACCGACGGGATCACCACCACACCAGCGTCTTTGAGTTTGGCGATGAGGTCGGGTTTGGGAGCCAAAGCGAAGGAGGCGACTTTGACTCCTTCGCGGATCAGGAGGTCGACGCGTTCGTTGGCGTCGCCGGCATCGGCACGGATGTTGATGCCGAACGGTTTGTCGGTGGCCGTCTTGACCTTGGTGACCGCGGTCTGGAGTTCCTCCAGCGTCATCGTCGCCGACGCCAGGATTCCCAGGCCGCCCGCGTTCGAGGTGGCGGCCACCAGTCGGGCACCGGCCACCCAGCCCATCCCGGTCTGGACGACGGGATGCTCAATACCGACCAGTTCGGTCAGCGGGGTTTTGAGAGAGGTCATATCTTGACTTCCTTGTCCCGCAATGACTTCGGATCGATCACCTCGCGCAGCAGCTTGAGCTCGTCTTCGGTGGCCAGACGCGTGGTCTCGGCGTCGTCGAGGCCGTGCACCTCGAACGACGTGTTCTCGGCGACCTGCTCGGCTTCGACGCCGGGATGCAGCGACACCGCGCGCATCTGGTGGTCGGGCCCGTTGAAGTCGAACACGCCGAGGTTGGTCACGACGCGGTACACGTTGACGAACCGGTACGCCGGATTGTCGGGATCGACCTTGTCCCAGCCGATTCCCGACACGATGTCGACGGAATCGCAGAACACGCGCTTGGAGTGATTGCCCACCCAGTAGCTCGTCGCATGGTTGATCGTGTTGCCCGGTGCACCGCGAACCCCGAACATCTGGCGAGTCGGGTGCTGAAGCGGTCCGAACGCTGAAAGGTTCTGGTTGCCGTACCGGTCGATCTGGTTGGCTCCCATGACCACATGGCGGCGGCCCCAGGCCAGGGTCTCGAAGACCCGGCCGAACGGCATCCAGCCCTCGATCGCGGCGGCAGCGCCGATCGCCGGGGTGTCGGCGATGAGCCGAGCCTCACCGTCGGTGAGCAGGATGTCGGGGGAGAACGTCAATCGAGCCAGCCGGGCGCCGACCGAAACGATCGTCGTCATCGGGCTGACCATGATCTCGCCGGCGTCGCGGAACAATTCGGCGCACGCGACGGCGCACACCTCAGCGCGGGACACAGACATCATTTCGCCTCCTGGGCCGACTTGAACGCCCGTACCGCGGCCTGATAGTCGGCCTCGCTGCCGGACAGATATGTCTTGACGAACTCGGCCCAGGTCTCGTCGGAGCCCGCGGCCTCGGCATAGTGCCGCTGGAACTTCTCGTCACGCTTGTAGTCGGGTTCGGCGGTGGTGAAATGCGCACCGTTCGGGGCTTCGACCACGGTGTCGACCATCATGCGGTTGATCAGCAGAGCCTGCGGCGGAACGGCTTTGACCAGTTCATCGGTCGCCGCGACGCGTTCCACGGACAAGAAGCGCTTCTCGGCGGCCATCAGGAACAGGTCGTCGAAGTAGGGGTCGATGCCGGTGTAGGCGGCGTTGCCCTGTGCGTCACCGAGATTCATGTGCACGAACGCGGCGTCGAGCGTCAGGGCCGGCATCGCGACCAGTTCCTCGTAGCCGTCGCCGGTGGGGTAGGGCGACGTCACGGTCTTGAGTTCGTCACCCCAGAAGGCCCGTACGTCGCTGCCGAGCCCGGCTCGAATCGGCAAGAACGGCAACCGTTGTGCGGCGGCCTGCAGGCCGCAGCGCAGCATGCCCTCGTCCATCTCGCGGGCCTCGATCGAACCGCTCGTGCGGGCCTTGGCGAACCACGGGTCATAGAACGGCGGTGAATCGAGCGAGACGAAGCCGTAGTAGACGCGCTTGACCTTGCCCGCCGAACACAGCAGGCCGAGGTCGGGACCGCCATAGGTGACGACGGTCAGATCGGTGACGTCGGTGCGCAGCAGCGCCCGCACGAAGGCCATGGGCTTGCGCCGTGAGCCCCAGCCGCCGAGTCCGATCGTCATACCGCTCCGGATCGACGAGACGGCCTCGTCCAGAGTTGTTCTCTTGTCTGTCATTTCGCCCCCTTGTCGGTCCCGGCAAAGGCGTCGCGGTGTTCGTCGGAGACGCCGGAGAGATTCAGCTCGAACGTGAATCCCTGCTCCATGCGGTAGCTGGAATTCACCTTCTGCACGTCGATGAGGTTCAGCGCTTCCTTGGCGGCGCGGATCACCCGCGTGTCCTTGGCGGCGATGTCGCGGGCTACGCGCAGCGCGGCCTCGTCGAGTTCGGCCCGCGGTACCACCTCGTGCACGGAACCGAAGTGGTGCAGGGTTTCGGCGTCGACCGTGGCGGCGGTGAAGAACAGCCTGCGCATCATGTGCTGTGGCACGAGCCGCGACAGGTGGGTGGCCGCACCGAGCGCGCCGCGTTCCACCTCGGGCAGGCCGAACTTGGCGTCGTCGGACGCGACGATGACATCGGCGTTGCCGACCAGGCCGATGCCGCCGCCGACGCAGAAGCCGTTGACGGCCGCGACGACCGGAACCTCACATTCGTAGACGGCTTTGAATGCCGCGAAGCAGCCTCGGTTGGCGTCGATCAGGGCGGTGAAGCCCTCGGTGCTCTGCATCTCCTTGATGTCAACGCCCGCGTTGAAGCCGCGTCCCTCGGCCCGCAGGATCACCACGTGGGTCTGCAGGTCCCGGCCCGCCGCGGTGATCGCATCGGCCAGCTCGAACCAGCCGCACGACGGAATGGCGTTGACGGGTGGGTAGTTCACGGTGACCGAGACGATGCCCGGTTCGACTGTGGAGGATGTGATCGTCATCGAGGTCCCTTGATCGCGGTCGCTACCTAAGCAAGCACTTGCTTGGTACGCTAGCACAGTGACCGATACGCCAGAACCCGGTGCGATCAATTTGGGGTTGACCGGCAAGGTGGTCCTGGTGACCGGCGGGGTGCGCGGGGTCGGCGCCGGCATCAGCGCCGTTTTCGCCGATCAGGGAGCCACCGTGGTGACCTGCGCCCGCAGGCCCGTCGAAGGACTGCCCTACGAATTCCACAGCTGCGACGTGCGCGACGACTTCGCGGTCGCAGCGCTCATCGAATCCGTCGTGGACAAGCACGGCCGCCTCGATGTCGTGGTCAACAACGCAGGCGGCTCGCCGTATGTGCCTGCCGCTGAAGCATCGGCGAAATTCAGCACCAAGATCATCGAACTCAACCTGCTTGGCCCGCTGTCGGTCTCGCATCACGCCAACGCGGTGATGCAGAACCAGGGCAGCGGCGGAACGATCGTCAACATCTCGAGCGTCAGCGGCCACCGGCCCACCCCGGGCACCGCGGCATACGGCGCGGCGAAAGCGGGGGTGGACAACCTCACCAGCACGCTGGCCGTCGAATGGGCGCCCAAAGTCCGGGTCAATTCGGTGGTCGTCGGCATGGTCGAGACCGAGCAGTCCGAACTGTTCTACGGTGACGCCGAGTCGATTGCGGCCATCTCGAAGAACGTTCCGCTCGGACGGCTCGCCAAGCCCGCCGACATCGGTTGGGCCGCAGCCTTTCTGGCATCGGACGTGGCGTCCTACATCAGCGGGGCATCACTTGAGGTGCACGGTGGCGGCGAGCCGCCGCACTATCTGGCGACCACAACTGCGATCAAATAGAGGAGATACACAGCATGGGATTGCTCGACGGCCGCGTGGTCATCGTGACGGGTGCCGGCGGCGGAATCGGGCGCGCGCATGCGCTCGCGTTCGCCGCTGAGGGTGCCCGCGTCGTGGTCAACGACATCGGGGTCGGTCTCGACGGCTCGCCGGCTGGCGGCGGCAGCGCCGCGCAGGGCGTCGTCGACGAGATCGTCGCTGCCGGAGGCGAAGCCGTCACCAGCGGCGCAAACGTCGCCGACTGGGCTCAGGCCGAGGGGCTGATCCAGACGGCGATCGACGCGTTCGGCGGGTTGGACGTCCTCGTCAACAATGCCGGCATCGTTCGCGACCGGATGTTCGCCAACACCTCCGAAGAGGAGTTCGACGCTGTCACCGCGGTGCACCTCAAGGGACACTTCGCGACCATGAAGCACGCGGCGACCTATTGGCGCGCGCAATCCAAAGCCGGCAACACCATCGATGCGCGCATCATCAACACGAGCTCGGGTGCAGGCCTGCAGGGCAGTGTCGGGCAGGCCAATTACAGTGCCGCCAAGGCGGGTATCGCCGCGCTGACGCTTGTCGCCGCCGCCGAGATGGGGCGTTACGGCGTGACCGTGAACGCCATCGCACCGTCGGCGCGTACGCGGATGACCGAGACCGTGTTCGCCGACATGATGGCAACACAGGACCAGGACTTCGACGCCATGGCACCCGAGAACGTGTCGCCCCTCGTGGTGTGGCTCGGCAGCGTGCAATCGAAAGACGTCACCGGCAAGGTGTTCGAGGTCGAGGGCGGGAAGATCCGCGTGGCCGAGGGGTGGGCACACGGGCCCGAGATCGACAAGGGCGCGCGCTGGGATCCAGCCGAGCTGGGACCGGTGGTGTCCGATCTCCTGGGCAAGGCCCGCCCGGCGGTTCCGGTGTACGGGGCGTAGTTCTCGGAAGGTCAGGCCGCGTCTTCTGAGGCTGCCTTCGCGTCGCTGTCCGCTGCCTTGTCCTTGTCCTTGTCGGCGCCCGCGAGCTTCTTGACGGTGTCGCGAACCTGCTGCACGGAGGACTCGACCCCGTCGCGCACGTCTTCTGCCGCCCGGTTCACCCGGTCACGCGCTGCGGAAAAGGCCTTGCCCGGCTCCACCTTGTTGCCGGTGGTCAGCTTCGTCGCGCCGTTGGCCGTCCGGTCCGTCGAGACCTTCTGCTCGACGGACGCGGTGTTGTTCTCGACGGCCGATTCGGTGTTCTCGGTGAGATCGCTTGTTGTAGGAGTGGTTCCGCTGTCGGCGGTGACGCTCCGGGTACTGAGGTCCGGCACCTGTGGCATGGACTCGTTCAACGAGCCCGGGATACCGGTGATCGCATCGACGGTGTCGGTGATCGAATCCTTGACGAACTTGACTCCGGCCGCGGCGACGTCCTGAACGCCTTGGGCACCGGTGGTCACGATGTCCTGAGCGTCAAGCGACAGGACGGGCAGACGCATGTCGTAGACGGCCTTTTGCGGCGCCACGATCAGATCGCGGACATTGACGAACATCTTGGTCGGGTAGTTGGCCGGGCCGACTTCTTCCCCGGCCCATTCCTTGAGGGTCCAGCTGCCGTCGGCATTCTTCTCGACCACGACCGTGTCGGTGTTGTTCAACGGATGCTCAACGATCAACAGCAGATTCGGGTTGTCGACGTTCATCATCGTCCACATCATGATCGTGGCCCCGTGCGAGAACACCGCGGCGTCGATCTCACCGTCGCCATTGGTGTCTGTGGTGCCCGACTCGGCGTCGGCAAGGGCATTCGTCACGCGCTCGTTGAACGCCAGGCCGCTCTCACCGCCGGGGATCGAGACGAATTGCAGGCCCAGCGTCCAAGCCAACGGCGCAAGGATGTAGCCGATACGGCCGATACCTTCACTTTCGGGCAGACCCTCGAAGATGCCGGCACTGATTTCCTGCACGCCGGAGTTCCGCTGGGGATTCTCCGGGTCATACGCACCCAGGATCGTGACCGGCAACCCCAGTTTCTCGGCCAACGGCGCTGCGGTCTCCTGCGTGCGAATCATGGTCGAGGCGTAGACCGCGTCGAATGCATCGCACGGCGCACTCGGACATTGAGCATCGGCGAACGCCTGTGCCTGCTCCTCGCCGGTCGGGCCGCCGTTCTGATTGACCTGATCATTCGTCAGGTGCGGCCCCGGTGTGCTCGTGTCGATGTACCCGGAGGCGTTGCCCTGCGACTCGGCGTGCCGGATGAACGTCACGGTCATCGCGCCGGCGGGCAAGGTCGCGGCGGCGAACAGGCCGCAAGCCGTCAAAGTGGTCGCGGCAGCGCCGGCGGCCCGGCGTCGCTTGAGGTGTTGCATAGGGTCTCCATCGGTTCACCAAAATGTGGGCTGCCGCTCACTTGCCGTTCACTGTGTGCGGGCTCACAGAACATAATCAGTAATTTGTTCACTCGTCAATTCAGCTACCGAGAGTTGCGTAATTAGCCTGCGTCGAAACGAGCAGCGCCCCTGACCTCTCAGGTCAGGGGCGCCGCTGGTAGTTCGTAGTCAGGCCGGATCGCAGATGACGATTGGGATCTTCCGATCGGTGTAGGACCGGTAATCGGCGAAATCCGGGTACATCGCGTCGAGCTTGGGCCAGTATTCATCGCGCTCGGGGTCCGTGGCATCGCGCGCCATCAGGGCCAGGTGCTCGGTCTTGGTCTGGAACGTCACCTTGGGATTGGCCTTGAGGTTCAGGTACCACATGGGGTTGTTGGCACGGCCGCCTTGTGATGCGACCAGGACGATGCGCTTGTCCTCCTGCAGGAACAGCAATGGACTTTCGCGCGGTTCGCCGGTCTTACGCCCGATCGTGGTCAGGATGCCCACCGGTGCGCCGCGCAGAAACTTGTCACCGAACTTGCCGTTGGACTTCTTGAAGATCCAGGTGTTCGCGCGAGACATCTGCTTGATGAGGAAGCCGACGGGCTTCGAATTGAGCGCCTTGGGCGGGTTTGCCATGGAGGAACCTATCGACTGATGAACGGCTTGAGCGTCGCGTGAATGTGGTGGATCTTGCCATCAGACGCCGGGATCAGGAAGGTTTCGTCGACGTGCGAACACACCCGCCGGCCGAAGAGTCGCGGCTTGGTCAGAACGTCGAACCGGGCCCGGATGTGGTCGCCGTCGACCGTGAACTCCGCAGGCGTGACCCGCTCGATCAACTTGAACTGCGGACCGTTGTTAAGGCTGCGCCGCAGATGATCCCCGGAGCGCCCGGTTTTGAGCCCCATCTCGATGCGGATGCAGCCCGGGGCGAACGGCACCGCGTCGGCTTGGTGCGTCGCCAGGGCATCGATGTAGGCCTGCGCGGCCGCGATGCGGTCGGCTTCTGAGACCGGCTCAGGAATCGGCCCCGATCCGGTCACTGGATCCGCTCGATGATCGTGCCGGTGGACAACGCGCCACCCGCGCACATGGTGATCAACGCCGTGGACTTGTCGGTGCGCTCCAATTCGTGCAGCGCCGTGATGATGAGCCGGGCACCGGTCGAGCCGACCGGGTGCCCGAGTGCGATGGCACCGCCGTTGACGTTGACCTTGTCCATATCGGCTTCGTGCACCTGAGCCCAGGACAGAACCACCGATGCGAACGCCTCGTTGATCTCGACGAGATCGATGTCGCCGAGCTTCATCCCGGCCTTCTCCAACACCCGCGCGGTGGACTGCACGGGCCCGTCGAGATGATAGTAAGTTTCCGCACCGACGTTGGCCTGCGCGACGATTCGAGCGCGGGGCTTCAAGCCCAGTGCCCTGGCCTTGTCTTCATCCATCCACAACACCGCGGCGGCACCATCGGAAATCTGCGATGACGTGCCCGCGGTGTGAACTCCGCCTTCCATCACCGGATTCAGCGACGCCAACCCCTCGGCAGTGGTATCGCGCAAACCTTGGTCACGGGTAACCGGGGCCCACTCGGAGGTGGGCTGCTTGTTCTCGTCGAGCACCGGCGCCGAGATCGGCGAAACCTCGCGGTCGAACCGGCCCTCGGCCCAGGCCTGTTTGGCCTTGCGCTGCGACGCCAGCCCGAGTGCGTCCACGTCGGCACGGGTGATGCCGCGGCGCTTGGCGATCCGCTCGGCCGCCTCGAACTGGTTGGGCATGTCGATGTCCCACGACGACGCGCGGATCAGGCTGCGATCCGGACCGGCGTTGGCGCCGAGGCCGACGCGGCTCATCGCCTCGATGCCGCACGCGATGCCGATGTCGATCGCACCGGTGGCGATCAGACCGGCCACGAGGTGGTTGGCCTGCTGCGCGCTGCCGCACTGGCAGTCGATCGTGGTGGCGCCCACGTGTTCGGGCAGCCCGGCCGTCAGCCAGCCCACGCGGGTGATGTTGTTGGACTGCTCGCCGTACTGCGTGACGCAGCCGCCGATGAGCTGTTCAACGTCGCCGGCCTCGATGCCCGCTTTCTCCACCAGTGCCTTCTGAACGGCACCCAGCAGTTCGGTCGCATGCAGGCCGGACAACCAGCCGTTGCGCTTGCCGATCGGGCTGCGAGTGGCTTCGACGATGACAGGATTACCCATGTCGCCAGGCTAGAACACGTTTCATTACTCTGACAAGCGACGATGCGGCACTGCCTTTGATCTGCGGTCAAGGCATGTTTCAATGGTCTTAATCGGTACTAGACCACGTTGTGTCAGGTGCTATTAGCCAGATCACGCCTGCTACAGACACTAGGAGTAGTCACATGGCCTGCCCGAACCTCCCCAAGGACTTCGACTTCCTTGATGCGTCCCTGAACCTTGAGCGCCTCCCCGTCGAAGAACTCGCCGAGCTGCGTAAGTCCGAGCCCATCCACTGGGTCGACGTTCCCGGCGGCACCGGCGGCTTCGGGGACAAGGGGTACTGGCTCGTCACCAAGCACGCGGACGTCAAAGAGGTGTCGAAGCGCAACGACATTTTCGGCAGCTCGCCCGACGGCGCCATCCCGGTGTGGCCGCAGGGCATGGAGCGCAGCGCGATCGACCTGCAGAAGGCCGTCCTGCTGAACATGGATGCCCCGCAGCACACGCGGCTGCGCAAGATCATCTCGCGCGGCTTCACGCCGCGCGCGATCGGTCGGCTCAAGGAAGAGCTCGACGCGCGGGCCCAGAACATCGCCAAGGAAGCTGCCGCTGCGGGCAGTGGCGACTTCGTCGAGCAGGTCTCGTGCGAGCTGCCGCTGCAGGCGATCGCCGGCCTCCTCGGTGTCCCGCAGGAAGATCGGGACAAGCTGTTCCGCTGGTCCAACGAGATGACGGCCGGTGAAGACCCCGAGTACGCCGACATCGATCCGGCGATGTCGTCGTTCGAGCTCATCACCTACGCGATGAAGATGGCCGAGGAGCGGGCGAAGAATCCCACCGACGACATCGTCACCCAGCTCATCGAGGCAGACATCGAGGGCGAGAAGCTCTCCGACGACGAGTTCGGCTTCTTCGTCGTGATGCTTGCGGTGGCCGGAAACGAGACCACCCGCAACTCGATCACGCACGGCATGATCGGCTTCTCGCAGCACCCCGATCAGTGGGAGCTGTACAAGAAGGAGCGCCCGGACACCGCAGCCGACGAGATCGTGCGGTGGGCGACGCCCGTCTCGGCGTTCCAGCGCACCGCGCTCGAAGACACCGAGCTGGGCGGCGTGCAGATCAAGAAGGGCCAGCGGGTCGTGATGTCGTACCGCTCGGCCAACTTCGACGAAGAGGTCTTCGAGAACCCCCACGCCTTCAACATCCTGCGCAACCCGAACCCGCACGTCGGCTTCGGCGGCACCGGCGCCCACTACTGCATCGGCGCCAACCTGGCCCGCATGACCATCAACCTGATCTTCAACGCGGTCGCCGACCACATGCCCGATCTCAAGCCGATCGGTGAGCCCGAACGGCTGAAGTCCGGATGGCTCAATGGTATTAAGCATTGGCAGGTCGACTACACCGGCAAGTGCCCGGTCGCCGGCGAGCCGGCGAATCGAGCCTGAGCGCACTGACCGCATAAGGCTCAAGGAGGAGTCGCGTGGATTTCAGTCCGAACGCCGAGCAGCAGGCCGTCGCCGATGTGGTGACATCCGTGCTCGATCGGGACAATAGTTGGGACGCACTGGTTTCCGGCGGCGTGGCTGCGCTCGCCGTTCCGGATCGGTTGGGTGGTGACGGCCTCGGCCTGCTCGAGGTGGCCACGGCGCTCACCGAGATCGGTAGGCACGGCACGGTCGGTCCCGCGCTCACGACTCTCGGCCTTGGCCTGGTGCCGTTGCTCGATCTGGCCTCCGAGGCCCAGCAGGACCGTTACCTTGCCGGGGTGGCCAAGGGCTCGGTGTTGTCGGCGGCGCTGAACGAACCCGGTGCCTCCCTGCCCGACCGGCCCGCGACAACGTTCACTGGAGGCAAGCTCAACGGCACGAAAGTCGGTGTGCCATACGCCGAAAGCGCCGAGTGGCTGGTGGTCACCGCCGACAGTGCGGTCGTGGTGGTTTCACCGACCGCGCCCGGCGTCACGGTGACGAAAACGCCGACCGCGAACGGTTCGGACGAATACGTGGTGACGTTCTCCGACGTCGAGGTCGACGGTGTGCTCGACGGTGCGGCGACAACGCGGGTGAATCAGCTCGCGCTGGCCACGACGGGTGCGTTCGCCGCGGGTCTGGTGGCCGGTGCGCTGCGACTGACGGCGGACTATGTCGCCACGCGCGAGCAGTTCGGCCGACCGCTTTCGACGTTCCAGACCGTGGCCGCACAGTTGTCGGAGGTCTACATAGCCTCTCGCACAATAGATCTGGTGTCGACCTCGGTCGTGTGGCGCTTGTCGGAGGGGCTGGACGCCGACGAAGATCTCGCGATCCTCGGCTACTGGTTGACCTCGCAGGCACCGCCCGCGATGCGGACCTGTCATCATCTGCACGGCGGCATGGGGATGGACATCACTTACCCCATGGACCGCTATTACTCGTCGATCAAGGATCTGACGCGGCTGCTCGGCGGTCCGTCGCATCGCCTGGACCTGGTGGGGGCCTAATGTTCATCGAGCTCACGCCCGAGCAGCGGGCCCTGCAAGCCGAACTGCGGCAATACTTCTCGACTCTCATCACCCCCGAAGAGGCCGAGGCGATGGCCTCCGATCGCCACAACGAGGCCTACCGCGCGGTGATCAAGCGCATGGGTTCGGACGGCAAACTGGGCGTCGGCTGGCCCAAGGAGTACGGCGGTCTGGGCTTCGGCCCGATCGAGCAGCAGATCTTCGTCAACGAGGCCAACCGTGCCGATGTGCCGCTGCCGCTCGTGACGCTGCAGACTGTGGGCCCCACGCTGCAGGTGTACGGCACCGAGGAGCAGAAGAAGAAGTTCCTGCCCGGAATCCTGTCCGGCGACATCCATTTCGCGATCGGCTACTCAGAGCCCGATGCCGGTACCGACCTTGCCTCGCTGCGAACCACGGCCGTTCGGCATGGTGACGAATTCATCGTCAACGGCCAGAAGATGTGGACCACCGGCGCGCATGACGCCGACTACATCTGGCTGGCCTGCCGGACCGACCCGACCGCCGCCAAGCACAAGGGAATCTCGATCCTCATCGTCGACACCAAAGATCCGGGCTACTCGTGGACCCCGATCATCCTGTCGGACGGTGCTCACCACACGAACGCGTCCTACTACAACGACGTTCACGTACCCGCCGACATGCTCGTCGGCGAGGAGAACGGCGGCTGGAAACTCATCACCACCCAGCTCAACCACGAGCGGGTGAGCCTAGGCCCGGCCGGCCGCGTCGCAGGCATCTACGACCAAGTCCGGACGTGGGCATCCAAGCCGGGATCGAACGGCGTCATCCCCCTCGAGCACGATGACGCGCGGCGCCTGCTCGGCCAGATCAAGTCGATCTGGCGCATCAACGAGCTGCTCAACTGGCAGGTCGCGGCGTCGGGTGAGACCATCGCCGTCGCCGACGCCGCCGCGACGAAAGTCTTTTCCACCGAACGTATTCAAGAGGTCGGCCGGCTGGCCGAAGAGCTCGTCGGCAGGTTCGGCAACCCGGCCGATCCCGAGACCGCCGAGCTGCTCGACTGGCTCGACAAGATGACCAAACGCAATTTGGTGATCACCTTCGGCGGCGGTGTCAACGAGGTGATGCGGGAGATGATCGCGGCGTCCGGTCTGAAGGTGCCAAGGGTTCCCCGATGAGCGCTTGCGCGAAGAGAATCGAGCACCGATGAGCGATAGCGATCTACAAGCAGCAGTCGACGAGATCAAGGCTGCCGGTCGCAGCAAGCCCCGTGCGGGCCGGGATCCGGTGAACCAGCCGATGATCCACCACTGGGTCGACGCGATCGGCGACCGCAACCCGATCTATGTCGACGAGGAGGCCGCCAAGGCCGCCGGGCATCCCGGCATCGTCGCGCCGCCGGCGATGATCCAGGTGTGGACCATGGCCGGGCTGGGCCAGGGCCGGCCGGACGACGATCCGCTGAGCCAGATGATGAAGTTGTTCGACGATGCCGGTTATGTCGGTGTGGTCGCGACCAACTGCGAGCAGATCTATCACCGCTACCTGGAGCCGGGTGAAGAGGTCACCATCGCCGCCGAGCTGACCGACGTCATCGGCCCGAAGCAGACCGCGCTCGGTGAGGGCTACTTCATCAACCAGAAGATCACGTGGCAGGTCGGTGACGAGGATGTCGCCGAAATGGCTTGGCGGATCATGAAGTTCAAGCCTCGCGAGGAGCAGAAGCCGGACGTTCCCGAGGATCTGGACCCGGACAAGCTTATGCGGCCCGCGGCATCGCGGGACACGCAGTTCTTCTGGGACGGCGTCAATGCCCACGAACTGCGCATCCAGAAACGCCCCGACGGCACCCTGCAGCATCCGCCGGTGCCCGCGGTGTGGCAGGACAAAGAAGCGCCGACCGACTACGTCGTCGCGTCCGGCAAGGGCACGGTGTTCAGCTTCGTCGTGCACCACGCACCGAAGGTGCCCGGACGCAGCCTGCCGTTCGTGATCGCACTCGTCGAACTGGACGAAGGCGTGCGCATGCTCGGCGAGCTACGCAACGTCGACCCCGAGAAGGTGCAGATCGGAATGCCGGTGCGCGCAACGTATATCGACTTCCCCGACAGTGACGTCAGCCCGGCGTGGACGCTGTACGCGTGGGAGCCGGCCCAGTGAGCGCGCCGGTGGCGGCAGTCGGCACCAAACTGCCCGAGCTCAAGATCTACGGCGACCCGACGTTCATCGTCTCGACGGCCATCGCGACCCGCGACTACCAAGACGTGCACCACGATCGGGACAAGGCGCAGGCCAAGGGCTCCAAGGACATCTTCGTCAACATCCTCACCGACACCGGTCTGGTGCAGCGCTACCTGACCGACTGGGCGGGACCGTCGGCGCGCATCAAGTCGATCGGACTGCGCCTCGGGGTGCCGTGGTACGCCTATGACACCGTCACGTTCGCCGGCGAGGTCACGGCGATCGAGGACGGCGTGGCGACAGTGAAGGTCGTGGGCAGCAACAGCCTCGGCGACCACGTCATCGCCACCGCAACACTCACAGTGGGGGACAACTGATGCTCTCCGGCAAGGCCGCGATCGCCGGTATCGGCGCCACCGACTTCTCCAAGAACTCCGGTCGCAGTGAGCTGAGGCTCGCCGCGGAAGCGGTGCTCGACGCGCTCGATGACGCCGGGCTGTCGCCGTCGGATGTCGACGGCCTGGTGACCTTCACCATGGACTCCAACCTGGAGACTGCCGTCGCCCGTTCCACCGGGATCGGCGACCTGAAGTTCTTCAGCCAGATCGGCTACGGCGGCGGTGCCGCGGCGGCGACCGTGCAGCAGGCCGCGCTGGCCGTCGCCACGGGGGTGGCCGAGGTCGTCGTGGCGTACCGGGCGTTCAACGAGCGCTCGGAGTTCCGCTTCGGTCAAGTGATGACCGGCCTGACCACCAATGCCGACTCGCGCGGCGTCGAGTACAGCTGGTCCTATCCGCACGGGTTGAGCACACCGGCCGCGTCGGTCGCGATGATCGCGCAACGGTATATGCACGAATACGGCGCCACCAGTGCGGATTTCGGCGCGGTGTCGGTGGCCGACCGCAAGCACGCCGCCAACAACCCGAAGGCGCATTTCTACGGCAAGCCGATCACGATCGAAGACCATCAGAACTCGCGGTGGATCGCCGAGCCGTTGCGACTGCTGGACTGCTGCCAGGAGACCGACGGCGGCGTGGCCATCGTCGTCACCACGCCCGAGCGGGCCAAGGACCTCAAGCACCGGCCCGCGATCATCGAGGCGGCCGCGCAGGGCGCAGGCGCCGACCAGTTCACCATGTACTCCTACTACCGCGATGAGCTCGGGCTGCCGGAGATGGGTCTGGTGGGCCGCCAGCTGTGGGATCAGTCGGGGCTGTCCCCGGCCGATATCCAGACCGCGATCCTCTACGACCACTTCACCCCGTACACACTGATCCAGCTCGAGGAGCTCGGGTTCTGCGGTAAGGGCGAGGCGAAGGACTTCATCGCCGACGGGGCGATCGAGATCGGCGGCCGGCTGCCGATCAACACGCACGGCGGTCAGCTCGGCGAGGCGTATATCCACGGTATGAACGGGATTGCTGAGGGTGTGCGCCAGTTGCGGGGCACCTCGGTGAATCAGGTCGACAACGTCGAACATGTACTGGTCACCGCAGGCACCGGCGTACCGACGTCAGGACTGATCCTCGGTTAAAGGCGCGTCCGTACCCCCGCGGCACACGGTAATCTTTGCTGCAGATGGCAGCACGCGTGAAAGGGGGGTCGTGGCGTGGGGATCCAGCCCGACAGCAGCCCGTTTGGGTCGCAGACGGTGACGGGGCCGGCCTGGCCGAATGTCGATGAAGAGCAGCTGACCGCGGCGGCGGCCTCGTACGAGAAGCTCGCCATGAACATCAGCGGCAACATCGTGCCTGAGCAGACCAGCCAGCTGATGAAGCTGACCGAGGTCTGGCAGGGCGCCGGGTCCGTCGCGGCATCAGGTGAGGCCACCACGATGATCGCCGGCCACGAGGCGAACGCCGCTCAAGCTCAGGCGATCGCCACCCAACTGACCCAGATGGCTGCCGCCGTCGTTCAGGCGAAGATGGCTGTCAACGCCGCTGCCCAGGAAGTCCAGCACGAGGTTGAGGCGCTGCAGGCACTGCCGTTCGGCAACAAACAGGAGCTGATCGAGAGCCGCATCAAGATGGGGCTTTCGCAGAACATCGCCACCGTCACGGCCAGCACCACCTCGCTTGCGAGCAGCCTCGGGACCGTCGCCAACGTGCCGCAGATGACCACACCGCCGACCGCCCAGGCGCAGCAGGGTATGCAACAAGGCATGCAGCAGGCGATGCAGATGGCCGGTCAGCTGCCGCAGATGCTCGGTCAGATTCCCCAGATGCTCGGGCAGATTCCCCAGCAGCTCTCCCAGCCGTTGCAGCAGCTTTCCCAACCGCTGCAGCAGCTGACCTCGATGCTCGGCTCGGCGGGCAAGGGCGGCACCGGTGGAGGCCCGTCGCCGTTCTCGGCTTTCTCGAATCACCCGCTTGCCGGTGGGTCAGGGCCGAGCAGTGGCGCGGGAATGATGAAGGCCGCGTCGTTGCCGGGCACCGGCGGCGTCGGATCCCAGACTCCGCTGATGTCGAAGCTCGTCGGCGGCAATACCGCGCCGGTTTCGGTCGATTCCACGGCGGCCGGAAGTACCGCGATCGGGTTGGCGCCGGTGGCCGCTGGCGGAATGGGCGGCATGGGCGCGCCGATGGGGATGATGGGCCAGCGCGGCGCGAGCGGTGGCACGTCGGCCACGCTGGCCGTACCCGCGCCGCTCGAGCACGAAGTCGATGTGGACGACGACGATGACGACTGGTGAGCCCGCGACATATCGGTTCGCGACGAATGCTGAAGGAGACGTCCGGTGAGTAATACGCCGTTCACCACCCCCGGCGGGCTGAACTGGAATGCCGCCCCGATCCAATTGCCGGACATGCCGCCGATCCAGGCCGGCGAGGACGCCATGAGCATGACCATCGCCGGAATACTGCCCACGTTGGCCGCCTCGCTCACGACGAATGTCACCGCGCTCTCGGCGAAAGAGAACATGTTCAACGGCAAGCTCGGCGATGCCCAGGGCGCATACGAGAACGCCGACCAGGCCGGTCAGCAAGGCGTCGGCCAACTGGGCCAGATGATGGGTCAACTCGGGCAGATGGGCCAGATGGCCTCCGCGCCGTCACAGGCAGCCGGTCAGATGGGCGGACAGTTCGGCTCACTGATGGAGCCGCTCATGAAGGCCATGGAAAGCGCCAAGGGCGGCGGCGGCCCAGAGGGCAGCGGCGCTCCCGGTGGCGGCACGCCAGGCGGGGCACCGATGGGTGCCAACCCGCAACAGCAACAGGCCGAGCGTGAGGCGCGCCTCAACGAACGCGATGCCAAGCAGAACGAACGCGAAGATCGGCAGAACGAGCGCGACATCGCCCAGGACAGGCGCGAAGCCAGCCAGGACGCCCGCGAGGCCCAGCTGAACGACCGCTCGGGTGCGGGTACTTCCGCGTCGGCACCGCAGGCGCCTGCTCCGGCAGCGCCTCCGGCCGCGGGTGCTGCCGGCCCCAGCGAGAGCCGGCCGGCGCCGGGGCCTGTCCCCGTCACGCCGCACGAGCCTCCGCGCTACAGCGGCGGCGACGACGATCTCGCACGGCGTATGTAATTTTGACCAGGCGTCGGGTGTGCTTGCGCGTGGCTGTGGACAACCATCGCCACTCCAACGTGACAACGGTGCCTGTGGATAGCCGGCGTGACGGATACGGCTCTGCCAGACAAACTCATTCGCTATGGGGGAGCCGTTCGTCGGCAGTGAAGCTGTCGCCGGTGGCGAGGTACTGAAGAGCGCATTGCGCACCAGGTATACCCGGGTCTTTCGTGACGTCTACGTCAGTCCCGGAACCGAACTCACACCCCAGGCACGTGCGCGAGCTGGATGGTTGTGGTCCCGACGGCGCGGCATCATCGCAGGCAGAGCAGCGGCGGCACTGTATGGAGCGAAGTGGGTCGGGCCGGATGAGCCGCTGGAAATGCTGCACTCAAATCGCAATCCCATGGCAGGCCTGAAGGTTCGGACCGAACGCATCGAACACGACGAAATCACGCTTCACAGTGGCATCCCGGTGACGACGCTGGCTCGCACCGCGCTCGACATGGGGTATTGGACTCAAGAGATTTGGCGGTGGAATCGCTTGACGCGCTTGCAGCCGCGACGGAACTCAAGCCGGCTGACGTCGACCTTCTGTTGCAGCGTTACGCCGGGCGTCAAGGCGTTCATCGGGCACGGGTCGCACTCGAATTGATGGATGCCGGAGGGCAATCACCAAAAGAAACACAGTTGCGGTTGATGATCGTCGATGACGGCATGCCGAGACCGGAGACGCAAATACCGGTAATCGATGGACCCGGTGACCCTTTCGCATTTCTCGACATGGGCTGGAAAGACCTCATGGTCTGCGTCGAATACGACGGCGACTCAACGACTCGCAGTACCGGTGGGATCTGAGGCGGGCCGACCGGATACAGCGGGCCGGATGGCTCAATGTCCGCGTGTCAGCTGGCGAGCGTCGGGGCGACGTTCTTCGCCGTATTCGCGCTGCGCGGGCCAGCCGATTGTCACGCTAGCGTGGCCGCCGAAGCCGACTGCCACTCTAGCGTGACAAACACCGCCCGGACACGCGCCAGACACGCGCCAGACACCAGCCAACCGCACCCGCCAGGCAACTCAGGCCGGCACGAGCTCAACGCCGGACAGCACGACCGTGTTGTCCCGTGACGGCGCCGTCAGTACACCGACGAAGCGGCCGTCTTCTTTCCAGATGTTGGCCTGCAGTGTCTCGCCGGGGAAGACGACGCCGGCGAACCGCGCACCGTATGACGCCACCTGGGACACGTCGCCGTCGAGGAGGTTGTCGACGATGGCTTTGCAGCCGATGCCGTAGGTGCACAGCCCGTGCAGGATCGGCCGGTCGAAGCCGGCCGCGGCGGCGAAGGCCGGATCGGAATGCAGGGGGTTGCGGTCGCCGCACAGTCGATAAAGCAGTGCCTGTTGTGGCAGCGTCGGCAGGCTGATCTCGATATCCGGCGCGCGATCGGGTATTTCGACCGATGTCGACGGTCCACGCTCACCCCCGAAACCACCCTCACCGCGCGCGAAGATCGAGCGCTTCGTGGTCCACAGCACCGTGCCATCGGGATCGGTCACCGTGGATTCGCTGACGATGACGGCGGCCTTGCCCTTGTCCCAGATCTCGGTGAAGCGCTGCACCGACTTCGCGGTGCCGCTGGTGGGAATCGGGCCGGGGACGCTGACGGCTTCGCTCGCGTGCAGCACCTTGGACAGTTCGATGTGGATGCCGGGGAACTGGACCTTCGGCGGCTCGGTCATGTGGAAGCTGACCGCGACGTTGCCGAACGTCGGCAGCACCTGCGGGGTGTCGTCGACGAGGTAGCGCAGCTCGCGCTGATCCATCGGGTCGGCACCGGCGCCGAGGCCTAAGTGGTACAGCTGGATATCGCTACTGGTCCACGAGAATTCGATGGGTTCCAGTTCGGCGCCCAGCGCCTTGTCGAGATCGATGGGCATATCAGGCCTCCGTGTTCGATGTGGCCGACCCGGCCGAGGCGAGGTGCAGGGCTGCGAGGTATCCGAACGTCATGGCGGGTCCAATGGTGCCACCCGGACCGGGGTAGGTGTGACCCATGACGGGCGAGCTGACGTTACCTGCGGCGTAGAGCCCCTCGATCACCGAATTGTCGTCGCGCAGCGCACGGCCGTGCACATCGGTGCGGATGCCACCCTTGGTGCCGAGATCGCCAGGAACCATCTTGGCGGCGTAGAACGGCCCGTTCTTGATCTCGCCGAGGTTCGGGTTCGGCTTGTTCGTGGGGTCGCCGTAGTAGCGGTCGTAGGCGCTCTCGCCGCGGTGGAACTCCTCATCGACGCCGGCCCGCGCGAATCCGTTGAACCGCTCGACAGTGGCCTTGAACGCGTCGGCGGGCAGACCGGTCTTGGCGGCCAGCTCATCCAACGTCGCAGCCTTGACGACGACGCCCGACTCCAGCCACTTCGACGGAATGCGTTGTCCCGGTTGCAATCCCGCGAAGATGTAGCGGTCGCGGTACTGCTGGTCGAAGATCAGCCAGGCCGGGATGTTCTCGCCCGGTCCGGCGCCCTGACCGTACTCGCCGCCGTACATATGGTGGCAGGCCTCCACATACGGCATCGACTCGTTCATGAAGCGGTTGCCGGCCATGTTGACGATGATCGACCCGGGGGAGTTGCGTTCGGACAGTGCGAACCACGGCGCGCCCACGAGGGGAACCGTCGGGCCCCACCACGCGTCCTCCATGAGTTCCAATGCGGCCCCCAGCTTTTCGGCAGCCAGGATGCCGTCGCCGGTGTTGGCGACCGCGCCCACGGTCCACTCTGTGGTGATCGGCGCACGCTGGTACTTGACCCGCATCTGCTCGTTGTGCTCGAACCCGCCCGAACCGAGGATCACGCCGCGGCGAGCCCGGATCAGCACGGGCTCAGCGCTTTCCGGAGCAGTCGTATCGCGAACATAGATACCACGCACCACGCCGTCCTCGACATAGAGGTCGGTCATGGCGGTGTTGAGCTGGACGGGAACTCCGGCGTCGCGCAGGCCGATGCGCAGCGGCGCGATGAGCGCTCGGCCCATGCCGACGAGGTTCTTCCCGGTCGCCTGTGCCCACATCGTGCGCGCACCGACCTTGAGGCTGCGCAGCACACCGCGGGGATGACGCTTGAGCTGGTTGAGCCGCACGTAGTCCTGCTGCATGACCACGACGTTGAGCGGCACCTTGCCGTACGGAGGCTCCAGGCCCTTCATATCCGGCCCGAGCTTCTTGGCGTCGAACGGCTTGGGTTCTACGGACCGGCCGGTCGGCTTACCGCCCGGCGTCTCCGGGTAATAGTCGGAGTACCCGGGGACCCAGCACAGCTTGAGCGGCGAGTGCTTGAGGACGAACGACAGCATCTCCGGGCCGCGGTCCAGATACGTGTCGATCTTCTCGGCCGGGACGACGTCGCCGATGATCGCGTGCAGGTATTTCCGCGCCGCGTCGGCAGTGTCGGAGACCCCGTCTCGCTTGAGAATCTCGTTGTTCGGGATCCACACGCCACCACCTGACCGCGCAGTGGAACCTCCATAGTGCGGAGCCTTTTCTACGACTACTGTCGAGAGGCCCTGGTGGGCAGCGGTGAGGGCGGCGACCATGCCGGCGGCGCCGCTTCCAACCACGACTACGTCGTACACCTGTCCAGTCATGTAGAACACGTTATAGAATTGGCCGGCGATCCAACAACCGCCCCGGTCAAAGAAGTGAGGGGACTTCACCACAATGCTTAGTGACGACGTGCGTGCTCAGCTGGCCGCCGACCTGGCACAAGCCGAACGCAGCCGGGTGCCGATCACGCCGCTGACCGACGCGAATCCGGGGATCGATGTGGTCGACGCTTACGAGATCCAGCTGATCAACATCCGTCAGCGGGTCGCCGAAGGGGCGCGGGTGATCGGTCACAAAGTGGGCCTGTCCAGCAAGGCCATGCAGGACATGATGGGTGTCGACGAACCGGACTACGGTCACCTGCTCGACGAGATGCAGGTGTACGAGGAAAAGCCCGTCAAATCGTCCGATTACCTCTATCCGCGCGTCGAGGTAGAGGTCGGTTTCATCCTTGCCGACGACCTGCCCGGGGCCGGCTGCACCGAAGAGGACGTGCTCGCGGCGACGGCGGCGTTCGCGCCTGCGATCGAACTCATCGACACGCGGATCACCAACTGGCAGATCAAGTTGTGCGACACCATCGCCGACAACGCGTCGTCGGCCGGTTGGGTGCTCGGCGAAGCTCGGGTGTCGCCTAAGGACATCGACATCCGCAACATCGACGCGGTTCTGACCAACCACGGTGAAGTGGTCGCCGAGGGACGTAGCGATGCGGTGCTGGGCAATCCGGTGACCGCGGTGGCCTGGCTGGCCCGGAAAGTCGAAGGATTCGGCGTCCGTTTGAAGGCCGGTGACATCGTGTTGCCGGGCTCGTGCACACGTGCGATAGATGCACCTCCTGGCAGCGATTTCATTGCGGACTTCGCCGGGTTAGGTTCAGTACGACTGAGTTTCGAATAAGGAGCGAATATGCCGAACAAGGCGTCGGTCGCGATCGTCGGATCCGGCAACATCAGTACCGATCTGCTCTACAAACTGCTGCGCTCGGAATGGCTTGAGCCGCGGTGGATGGTGGGGATCGATCCGGAGTCGGAAGGTCTGGCTCGGGCTCGCAAGCTGGGCCTGGAAACCAGTGCCGAGGGTGCAGAGTGGTTGTTGGGGCTCGACGAGAAGCCTGATTTGTTGTTCGAGGCGACGAGTGCCTATGTGCATCGTGATGCGGCGCCGCGTTACGCCGAAGCGGGTATTCGCGCGATCGATCTGACGCCGGCCGCGGTCGGGCCCGGCGTCATACCGCCGGCCAACCTGCGCGCGCATCTCGACGCTCCGAACGTCAACATGGTCACGTGCGGCGGGCAGGCAACGATTCCGATCGTGCACGCCGTTTCCCGTGTGGTGGATGTGCCGTATGCGGAGATCGTGGCGTCGGTGTCGTCGGCGTCGGCCGGTCCGGGCACCCGGGCGAACATCGACGAGTTCACCAAGACCACGAGTGCAGGCGTGCAGAACATCGGCGGTGCCCAGCGTGGCAAGGCGATCATCATCCTCAATCCTGCTGAACCGCCGATGATCATGCGCGACACGATTTTCTGCGCGATCCCCGAGGACGCCGACCAGGACGCGATCGCGCAGTCGATCAAGGACGTCGTCGCCGAGGTGCAGACCTATGTGCCGGGCTACCGGTTGCTCAACGAGCCGCAGTTCGACGAGCCGTCGGTGGTCAACGGTGGCAATCACCTGGTCACCACGTTCATCGAAGTGGAGGGTGCGGGGGATTACCTGCCGCCCTACGCTGGAAATCTGGACATCATGACCGCCGCGGCGACCAAGGTGGGCGAGGAAATCGCCAAGGAAAGAGTCGGGGCGAGCCTTTCAGCAGAATCGGGGGCGCAAGCATGACCACCAAAGACATCTTCTTCAATCCCATCTGGGACGTCCGGATGACCGACACGTCGCTGCGCGACGGGTCGCATCACAAGCGTCACCAGTTCACCAAAGAAGAAGTCGGCGCGATCGTCGCGGCACTGGACACTGCGGGTGTCCCGGTCATCGAGGTCACGCACGGCGACGGCCTCGGCGGGTCGAGTTTCAACTACGGTTTCTCGAAAACGCCTGAGCAGGAACTGATCAAGCTCGCCGCCGAGACGGCCAAGGAATCCAAGATCGCCTTCCTGATGCTGCCGGGCGTCGGCACGAAGGAAGACATCAAGGAGGCACAGAACAACGGCGGCTCGATCTGCCGGATCGCGACGCATTGCACCGAGGCCGACGTGTCGATCCAGCACTTCGGGTTGGCCCGTGAGCTCGGTCTGGAGACGGTCGGCTTCCTGATGATGAGCCACACCATCTCACCCGAGAAACTCGCCGCCCAGGCCCGCATCATGGCCGACGCCGGTTGTCAGTGCGTCTACGTCGTCGACTCCGCCGGCGCGCTCGTGCTCGAAGGCGTCCGCGACCGGGTGGCCGCCCTGGTGGCCGAACTGGGGTCGGACGCGCAGGTGGGCTTCCACGGCCACGAGAACCTCGGCCTCGGCGTGGCCAACTCGATCGAAGCCGTGCGGGCCGGCGCCAAGCAGATCGACGGATCGTGCCGCCGGTTCGGCGCGGGTGCGGGCAATGCGCCCGTCGAGGCGCTGATCGGCGTGTTCGACAAGATCGGCGTCAAGACCGGCATCGACTTCTTCGACATCGCCGACGCCGCCGAGGAGGTCGTCGCGCCTGCGATGCCCGCCGAGTGCCTGCTCGACCGCAACGCACTGATCATGGGCTACTCCGGGGTCTATTCGAGCTTCCTCAAGCACGCCATCCGCCAGTCCGAGCGCTACGGCGTACCCGCGCATCAGCTGCTGCATCGCGCGGGTCAGCGCAAGCTCATCGGCGGCCAGGAGGACCAGCTCATCGACATCGCGCTGGAAATCAAACGCGAGCAGGATGCCGCTGCGGCTCGCTAGGCGTGTTTAGCATCGGCGCTTTGCGTTAATCCTCGGGGCGCGATCAACCACGATCGCCGACCGAAGGAGTGAAGTTCGATGAAGAAGATGTCCGCACGCGCAGTCCGTCGTTGCCTGTACGGAATGTGCGCCGGCGGCGTCGTCTCCGCCGCATTCACGTTGCCGATGGCCAATGCCGCACCGGATCAGTGCAGCGAGAGTGGTGTCGCCAGCACCGTCAGCTCGGTGACTGCCTCGACCAGTACGTACCTGACTGCCCACCCCGCGGCCGATCAGGCACTGTCGGATATCGCCAAGCAGCCCGACGATCAGGCCGACGGGCTCTACCAGGCGTTCTTCGACCAGAACCCGCAGGTTGAGCAGGAACTGAGAACCATCAATCAGCCGGTTGCCGACCTGTCCGCCCAGTGCGGTGTCGAGGTGAACCCGACGCCGGTGTCCGAGGCGTTGCAGGATCTCTGAGGCCAGCGTGACCAGGTGGCGGCTCCATCCCCCGGGCCGTCATCTGGTTACGTGCTCACCTCGAAAGTCCTGACTTAGAGGTGTCGGTGCGACCCGGCAGTATGGAGCCATGGCGACCCGCGAGCAGGCCCAGTCGGTTCTCGAACAGTTGGCCGGGCCTGCGGCGACGTTACGCGACGACCAATGGACGGCCATCGAGGCGCTCGTAGTCGGCCGACGGCAGGCGCTGGTGGTCCAGCGCACGGGCTGGGGCAAATCGGCGGTGTACTTCATTGCCGCCAAGCTGTTGCGCAGCACCGGCCATGGGCCCACAGTGATCGTCTCACCGCTGCTGGCGCTCATGCGCAACCAGGTGGCCGCCGCCGAGCGGGCCGGGGTCCGGGCCGCGACGATCAATTCCGGCAACGTCACCGAGTGGGACGCGATCCACCAACGGGTCGCCGAGGGCGATCTCGACGTGCTTTTGGTCAGTCCGGAGCGCCTGAACAATCCCGATTTCCGCGACAACGTCCTACCTGCGCTGGCCGCCGATGCGGGCCTGGTCGTGGTCGACGAGGCACACTGTGTGTCGGACTGGGGTCACGACTTCCGGCCCGACTACCGCCGCATCCGCACGCTCATCACCGAATTAGGTTCCGGTATCCCGGTTCTGGCCACTACCGCGACCGCGAACGATCGTGTGGTCAACGATGTCGCGGCGCAATTGGGTGTGGGTGGTCGCGACACGTTGGTGCTGCGGGGCGGGCTGGATCGCGAATCGTTGCGGCTCGCGGTCGTCAAGGCGGGCAATCCGGCACAGCGTGCCGCCTGGATTGCCGCACAGTTGGATTCGCTTCCGGGCTCGGGAATCATCTACACCCTGACGGTTGCGCAGGCCCATGACGTCGCCGCTTTGCTCGGCGAGTGTGGCCATAAGGTCGCCGCCTACACCGGGTCGACCGACCCGGCCGAACGTGAACAGCTGGAAGCCGATCTGCTCGACAACCGCGTCAAGGCGTTGGTCGCAACATCGGCGCTCGGTATGGGCTTCGACAAACCCGATCTCGGTTTCGTGGTCCATCTCGGTGCGCCGTCTTCGCCGATCGCGTACTACCAGCAGGTCGGCCGCGCTGGTCGCGCGACCGACAGCGCAGAGGTGATCCTGCTGCCCGGCACCGAGGATCAGGACGTCTGGCGATACTTCGCGTCGGTGGCCTTCCCATCAGAATCGATGGTGCGCAATGTGATTCGCGCTTTGGAGACCGACCGGCCGCAGTCGACGCCCGCGCTGGAAACACTGGTCGACCTCAACCGCTCCCGGCTGGAAATGGTGCTCAAGGTGCTCGACGTCGACGGAGCGGTGCGGCGAGTCAAAGGCGGCTGGGTTGCCACTGGCGTGCCGTGGGAGTACGACGAGGAACGCTACCGGGCTTTGGATGACGCGCGTCGGCGTGAGCAACAGGCCATGCTCGACTACCAGGCGACCGACGGTTGTCGGATGGCGTTTCTGCGAGCCCAGCTCGACGACCCGGACCTGCAGCCGGGCGAACGCTGTGGGAGATGCGACAACTGCACCGGGCGCCACTACGAGACCACGGTCGACGATGCGACGCTGGCCGCGACCACAGAACGGCTGCAACGCCCGGGGATCGTGGTGGCACCACGCAAGCAATGGCCGTCGGGCCTGGTCACGTTGGGGCTTGCGCTGTCCGGCCGAATTGGCGACGGGGCTTCTCCGGGACGGGCCATCGGCAGGCTCACCGACCTCGGCTGGGGCGCTCGCCTGCGGCGGCTGCTGGACCAACCGGATGCCGAGGTGCCTGACGAGGTGATCGGTGCAGCCGTCGAAGTGCTGAAGGCGTGGAACTGGACGACGAGGCCGGTCGCGGTCATGGGCTTGGACTCGGCGACTCATCCGAAGCTCATCTCCTCGACCGTGCAGCGACTGGCCGAACTCGGTCGGCTCACGAACCTCGGGACGCTGCGATATGCGCCCGAGCGGCGGCCGGTCACCGCCGCCAACTCCGCCTACCGGGTGGCCGCGCTGGATCGGGCATGGGAGAGGCCCGACCTCGACGTCGACGGTCCACTGCTGCTGGTCGACGATATGACCGATACCGGCTGGACGTTGACCATGGCCGCACGGTTGTTGCGCGAAGCGGGCGTATCGGACGTGTTGCCGTTCGTGTTGGCCTCGGTCAGCTGAAAGGCCGCTCCCGATTCGGCGTGCCGAAGGCGACGTCCCAGCGGGATATTTTCCGCCGATGCAGTGACTTCCTCGGACGGGTGGACAATTTCCCCGCGAAATCAGATCTGACGCCCGTTGTCTGAAAACGAAAATTTCAAAATAACGTCGGAGATAAAATTCGCCGGAGTTAAGAAGTTCGCCGGTGCTTGCATACGCAAATTTATCGCGCGCGAGCTTTTAGTGATCTTGACTGTTTACTGGCTCGTTCTCGTGGCTAACTGCCACATCTGGCGGCATAGACGGGGGATGCCAATTAAGGACGTTCACTATCGTTCATCAAAGTTTGCTGAATCCGGATGAATCCGCGTGATTGCCACCATATGCCGCGTTCGAGGTGTTCAGAACGGTTGTGAATCACACAGATCGTGCTTCGCTGAATCGAACTACACGTAGGTGATATGCGGATCGGGGATCCGCCTCAGGCGGGGTGGTCCTTGATCCACTCGGTCGTGAAGCGCTGCAGGACCGAGATGTTCTGGACCAGCATGCGGCCCATGATGTTCTCGATCTGACCGCCGATCACCGGAACCCTGAACTCCACGGTCGCAGTGCATTTCAGCCGAGATCCGCTGCGTGTGGGGGCCAGTAGTGCCGTTCCTGCGCCCGAGCCGGGAGCGCCGTGGGGCACGACGCTGACCTCACCGCGCACCATGCCGTCGTCGATCGGGCTCCACACCTCCTTCTGTTCGACCCGCCACTGACGGGGAAAGAACTTCGCAGCAGGTCCTGGCAGCCCGTCGTGAAGCAATTCTTTGACCACGACGGCAGTCACCGAGCCATCGGGGGCCACCGTCAGCTGCTCCAACCTGCCTAAACCGCCGAAAGTCGATAGCCGAGCATGCCAGTAGTCTCGCTCGGCGAACGCCGAGCGAATTTGCTCGACGCTGGCCGGTGAGTCGACCGAGAAGTCAAATGACCGCGGCACAGCAACAGAATATGCTCCGATCGTCGATTTCTGTACCCCCGTCGAACCAAGTAGGTATGCTCACGCACTGCAAGTGAACACGTCATAGCTGGAGTGGCCAAGGAGACATCCAACGCGGAAGCAAGGTGTGGGGCAACATTGCCTTGCATCCGGATCGTTGAACTATTTCCCCTGGTTGACTCAACTGTGGGGAGGGTCCCGTGAGCATCAATCCGTTCGATGACGACAATGGCAGTTTCTTCGTCTTGATCAACGACGAGGAACAACACAGCCTTTGGCCCGTTTTCGCCGACATTCCTGCCGGCTGGAAGGTGGTCTACGGCGAAGCGAACAGGGCTTCGTGCCTGGACTACATCGAACGGAATTGGCCGGACATCCGGCCGAAGAGCCTGCGCGACCGGCTTGCGGCGAGCCAGCAGTCTGACAGGTGAGCGTGGCCTGACGGGCGACAACGGCCCGGAAGGCGTTTCGGCCACGGGGCCATGGACACCAAATCTCGCGGTGGGAGAGTCCGATGCAGCTTGATGAACGGTCGCTGCCGGTCACACGCGCACAGCTTGATGTATGGCTTGCGCAGGATATGGCCCACGCCGGAACGGAGTGGCAACTCGGCTTGTTCGTGAGGATCGCGGGCACAGTCGATCGCGACGCCCTCGAGTGGGCGATCCGCCGGGTAATTGATGAAGCCGAACCTGTCAGGGTCACGTTCTTCGAAGTCGACGGCATGCTCTACCAGAGACCGCTTGACCACCCGCCGGTAGAGCTGGACTTCCATGACTTGCGCGGTTTCGACGATCCGGTACAGGAAGCGCGCACGAGGGCCACTCTCATCCAAAACACGCCGATGCCTTTCACCGGGCCGCTTTTCAAGTTCACGATGTTCCAAACTCGAGTCGACGAGTTCTTCTTGATGGCGTGCTGCCATCACATCGTCTTGGACGGAACCGGTATTGCGCTGGTTGGCCATCGGATCGCCGCTGTCTACTCCGCGGTGGTTTCCGGCGCGTCCGTCCCGCCTGCCCTGTTCGGCTCTCTTTCTGATCTCGTTGGCTGCGAGTCGGAGTACGAAGCGTCACCCGACTACATCGAAGACCAGGTCTACTGGTCGGAGAACCTGCCGCCGGAAAGTGACTCCATCGAACTTGGGCCCCAGGCGGCCGATGAGTTCGAAGCGTGTTGGCCTTCGGAACAAGTGCGGCTGGACCCAGCGGTGGTGCGCCGAGTGGAGAAGCTGGCCCAGTCGACGAACATCCCGCGATCGTCGATCGTCACCGCGGCGTGCGCGCTCTTGGCGCTTGAATGGTGTGCGGAGGGGCGGCACGTCGTTCTCGACTTCCCCGTCAGCCGGCGCGTGCTTCCCGAGTCGAAGACGCTGCCCGCGATGATGGCCGGGGTAGTGCCGCTCGTGTTGACGCCGGCGCCCGAATCTTCGATCGCGAGCTTCTGCGAACACGTCCACTCGCGCATACGGGAAGCGCTGCAGCACCAACGATTTCCGGTCCACGCACTCGAACGCAGCGTGAAGGCGCATGAGGCGGGCAAGCTCGGCACCCGGTTGAGCATCAATTTCCTTCCCTCAACGTTCACCCTGGACTTCGGTGGCGCGTCCGCCTACGCATCGCTGATCAATGCCGGCGTTGTCGGTGGCTTCGGATTGATCTTCTCCGGCACCGACGAGGAACTCGCTCTGAGCACCATGGGTGCGGCGCAACCATTTTCGGATCTCGGCGTGACCGACATAGCCGAG